>JBNKLQ010000385.1:0-4849 GCA_050292445.1 Promineifilaceae bacterium (SeqCode)
CAACCAAATGCCGCTTCTCCAGCACCAGCACCTTTTTGCCAGCCTTGGCCAGATACCCAGCCGCCACCAGTCCGTTGTGACCACCACCAATTATGATTGCATCGTATTTTTTGTTTGCCATCGTTTTTTCCATGCTGGGGAGCGGGGGAGCAGGGGTGCGGAGGAGAAACCTCCAGCCTACTCAAGCCCTCTCCAAAATATCACCTTCGCCCTGGCTTCTGCCAAATCGAAGGGTTGTTCATTATGTTAACTATGACCATTCAGCAATCTGACTGCTAAATAAAACAGGACGCTGATGATGCAGATAAACCTGATTTACCTGATCTCTCGATAAAATCAGGCAAATCAGATCAATCAGGTAAATCTGCGTTCCATTTTCATATCTCTTCCCATCTGCCCCTAACCACGTTTGCGTGGCGGATCAAAGAACGGCGTTTTCACGATCCTGGCAGAGGCTTTTTGCCGAACGTATTCCACCGTCACTTCCACCTCGACTGAATTACCAAGTTGGGCGTAGTCGCAGTACACCGTGCCAATGCCGATGTACTGCTTGAGAATGGGCGAGAAGGTGTGGCTGGTAAGTTGGCCAATCTGCCTGCCCCCCTTGTAAATGGGCACGGCGCTGCGCGAGGCACGCCCGGCAACGTGCGGCGGCAAATCGACTGCCCCAAAGAGCGCTTCCAACGAATGCCAATCGAGCTGAACGCCGACAAAGGTCCAAGGGGAACCTGTGGCTAACTCATTTTTTAGGGCGCGTTTGCCGATGAAATTAGCCCCATCGAGGGAAACGGCCCAACCCAGGCCAATTTCATAGGGGGAGGATTTCTGCGCTTCGATAACGGCATGCGTGGCCGATTTGTAATCCACTTCGATCATCACCAGCCCGGCCTCGATGCGGGCGATGTCCAGGGCCAGAATGCCAGCGGGCAGCTGACCGTAACCGCGCCCAATATCCATCAGGCGATCCCAGGTGGATTCAGCGTGTTCCGGTTTGAGCCACAGCTCGTAGCCCAGGTCGCCGGTGTAGCCAGTGCGGGTCACGGTAATGGGCTGGCCATCGATCAGGCCATGTGCCAGTTTGAAATAGCCAACCTTGTCAAAGTCAATGCCCCTAACGACCTGCTGCAAAATGGCGCGGCTGTTCGGGCCTTGCAAGGCCAATGCACCCAAATCGGCCGTCACGTTGACGACCTGGGCGTTTAGTCCGTAGCCTACATCCTGAAACCAGCGCAGGCTGGGGTCAGCGGAGGTGATTCGGAAATGGGAATCATCCAGGCGGGCAATGGTGCCATCGTCGATGACCTTGCCATCCTCATTGCACCAGGGGGAGTACATCACCTGCCCCACCTTGCATTTGGCGATGTCGCGGGTCATGACGCGATCTACCAGGCGCTGCGCATCTGGCCCGGTGACTTCATATTTGAAGAGGGGGGAGACATCAATCAGGGCAGCGGCGTTACGAATGGCAAAATATTCACGCTCGTGGGAGGGTTCGTACAGTCCAGCAGCCAGGTAGCCAGACCAGTTGCGCCATTCATAACTTTCGCAAACGGCCGTTGTCCGGCTGTGAAAAGGGGTTGGTATTGGCATAATCTTCCTCTTACTTGTAACCTAATTTGGTGGAAATGCGTACGGCCGTTTCTTTCACCAGCTCACCCATTTCCGGCATATGCTCAGGGGTGAGGCGAATGGCAGGCGCACCCAGGCTGATGGCGGCGATGACCTGACCATCGTGGTTAA
Source organism: Promineifilaceae bacterium (SeqCode) (assembly GCA_050292445.1). Classification (GTDB taxonomy): domain Bacteria; phylum Chloroflexota; class Anaerolineae; order Promineifilales; family Promineifilaceae; genus Leptofilum. The sequence continues at coordinate 1,741 of JBNKLQ010000385.1, forward strand.
ACAGCGGCGCACCAACTACGTTTAGCCCTTCTTCCAACCACTCTTCTACAAAGGAGTAGCCGCGCTGGCGGGTCTGGGCTATTTCCTGGCGCAAAATGGCGGGATCGGTGATGGTTTTAGCTGTCAGGGCCAGCAACGGCCGTTGCAGCACGGCATCGACTTGTTCTTTCGGCAAATAGGCCAGCATGGCAATGCCGGTGGACGTGGCAACCATCGGCCAGCGCGTGCCCAGCGACTGGGAACTCCCCACCAAATGATTGCCAATCACTTCATCAATAATCAGCACAGAATCGTCACCGGAGATGATTTCCAACGTGGCCGTTTCGCCAGAAGCAGCGGCCATCTGCTCCAGCTCTGGCTTGGCCAGCGAGCGCAAATCGTTACTGCGCAAAGCACGACCGCCCAGCACGACAATCTCTGGCCCCAAGGTATATGTTTCGGCAGACGGCCGTCGCGCCACCATGCCTTCACTTTCCAGCGCAGTTAACAAACGAAAGGTCGTTGTTTTATTCAGGCCAACTTCTTCAGCCAATTCTGCCAGCCCCCACTCGCGCCGCTCATCGTCAAACGCCTTCAAGAGAGACATCGCCCGCAAGACAGATTGGGTACCGGGATACGGCTGCGTTTTTGTTTTCATAGCCTTGGGATTGGCCACAGAGCTCACAGAGAAAAAAGAGAATCTCTTAAAACTCTGCGAAATCTGTGGCTAATGATACTTCTTTTCACTTTTTACTTTTCACTCGCCCCTTCGTCTTTGTTTTCGACCTCATTCCCATCTTTCAACTGCGGCGTCACGGGAATGTTGTTGGTGTCAATGCTGCCCACACCCAGCGGCGTCCATTTTTGGGCAATCTCGCCGCTACGCAGACGATGTTCTGCCCCGCCCCGCGCATGGGTATTGGCAAAGCCTTCCGGCTCAATGCTCATGCGCTGCCCTTGCAGCAAGCCATGAATCCCTTCTTGGCCCGGCTCCTGGCGCGGTGCAATGAGCGCTTCTTGCGGTTTAATCGCTTCGGGATCGTAATCCAGCGGCTCCTGGTAGGTGGTGAGGAATCCTTCAAAATTGCGCAGCACCACTTTGCCCGGTGCCTGGGAGACTACGTAGTTGGGCTGCACCGGAATCTTGCCGCCGCCACCGGGAGCATCGACCACGTAGGTGGGCACGGCGTAGCCAGAAGTGTGTCCACGCAGCCCTTCAATGATTTCGATGCCTTTGCTGACGGTGGTGCGCAGATGGCCGGAGCCTTCGACCAGGTCGCATTGATAGAGGTAATACGGCCGTACCCGAATCTTCACCAAATCATGCACCAGTTTGCGCTGGATATGTACCGAATCATTGATTCCCGCCAGCAGCACGCTTTGGTTACCCAAAGGCACGCCCGCCCGCGTCAGCCGGTCGGCAGCAGCAGCCAGTTCAGGGGTGACCTCCTTGGGATGGTTCACATGAATGTTCAGCCAAAACGGGTGGTATTTGCTCACCATCTCGCAAAACTGCTCATCCACGCGCATGGGCAAAAAGACCGGCACGCGGGAGCCAATACGAATAATTTCCACATGAGGAATCGCGCGCAATCGGCCCAAAATCATGTCCACCAGCTTGGGTGCCAGCACCATCGGATCGCCACCAGAGAGCAACACGTCCCGAATTTGGGGATTGCTTTCAATGTATTCGATCTGCGCGTCGAACTCGGCCCGACTGAAAGTTTGGGTAGGGTCGCCCACGATGCGGCTGCGAGTGCAGTAGCGACAGTAGCTGGCACATTGCGTGGTAATCAGCATGAGCACCCGGTCCGGGTAGCGGTGGACCAGGCCAGGCACCGGCGAATGTTTATCTTCCGCCAGCGAATCTTCCATCATGGATTGGAAGGGAACCATTTCAGCATCGGTGGGAATGACCTGCTTGCGTACAGGGCAGTTAGGGTCATCCGGGTCGATGAGACTGGCGAAGTAAGGTGTAATGTCCACGCGAAACAGGCCGTTGGCACTTAATGCTTTGCGCTCCGACTCGGTAAGATTGATGACTTTGCCCAGTTCTTCTACCGTGTTGAGGCGATTGCTCATCTGCCAACGCCAATCCATCCATTTTTCATCCGGCACGTCGTGCCAGTAGGGGGCACGCGTGTAAATTTGTTCAGTTATTGGTTGTGCCTCTGTGGCACCAGGTTTTGCTTCTTGTACAGCCATAGGGGTTGCTCCTCTTGCGTTTCACGATGTGAAACGCGGTTTCATTTTTCTTAAGCCGCCGAAGTATAACGCTTTTTAGCCAAGTTGTCAGGATGTTTGACAGGGGAAAAAGTTGGGTCACAATGCAGGGAAAAATCCGCAGATTACACAGATTGGCACAGATTTTTACCAATGTGGTAGGTCAATTTTTAAAAATTGACCTACACTTTGCGGGAGGTTTTCAAAAGGAGATGGCAATGTTGAGAGAAGCAGCAGCGTATTTAGAGCGAATTGAAGATTTGCGCGGACAAATTGGCTCGATTTTGCAGACCTTACCCCAGGAAGCGTTGAACTGGCAGCCAGATGAAAACAGCGCCGATCACGCCATGAATTCAATCGCGGTGTTGGCCACGCACGCGGTCGGCGCAGAGCATTTCTGGATTGGCGAGGTTGTGGGCGGCTTGCCAGCCACGCGGGATCGGGCTGCCGAATTTGAGACGGTGGTGGAGGATACGGCCGTTCTACAGCAAACCCTGCAAACCGTCCGCCAGCAAACCCGCACCATCCTGCAAAATGTCACCCAAGAAGATTTGGACGGCATCCGCCAGGCCCGCAACCGGGAAGTGCCAACCCGCTGGGCCATTTTGCACGTCATCGATCACACGGCGCTGCATTTGGGACACATCCAAATCACGGCCCAGCTTTGGCAGGCCGGCCAGGCGGTCGATTCGCCAAGATGGTTTCAGCGGCTGAAATAATTTTCAGTTCGAAGCATACGCCGCCTGACGATTGCGGCGTCGGGCGAGTTCGCTGGTGTATTGCCTGCCCAGCGTATCTGCTTGTTTTTTTGCCCAGTCGGTGAGACGAGTTTGCCCAGTCGGTGGCGTAGAAACGTGAAGTAAATCGGCCATCAAGCCATCAATCTCCTCACGGGTAATAAGCACAT
>JBNKLQ010000386.1:0-4805 GCA_050292445.1 Promineifilaceae bacterium (SeqCode)
ATCCCTCATCCAATCCTTAAAATTTGCCACCAAAATTTAACCGAAGTAAAGATTATGCAGATTGGGTTTGACGCATGATGTTAACTTCGGTAAACTTTTCACGATTGCATAGATTTGCATAGATTTATTCGTAATTATTCAGGTTTTTGCATAGATTTTGACACGATTCAAATACCTGAATTTGCACCGTCTGTTGACCACACTGAAGAAGAAAATAGGAAGAGGAATTGCATGACAAACTATATTGGACAATCGGCGTATGCTCACGGGGAGCCGCAGCGAACCGGAATACTGTTGGTCAATTTGGGTACCCCAGAAGCACCAACGGCGAAGGCATTACGGCCGTATCTCCGTCAATTCCTAAGCGACCCCCGCGTCATTGAATGGCCCGCCTGGTTGTGGAAACCGATCCTCAACGGCATTATCCTCAACGTCCGCCCCAAAAAATCGGCCAAACTGTACGCTTCCATTTGGACAGAAGAAGGCTCACCGCTTTTTGTCTATTCGCAAAGCCTTGCCCACAAGCTGCAAGCCAACTTGCAGGCCGAGTGGGGGGACAACATTCGGGTAGCACTGGCCATGCGTTACGGCCGTCCTTCCATCCAAGATAAACTGGCCGAGTTCCGTGAAGCCAACGTGCAGCGCATTTTGGTTCTGCCGCTTTTCCCGCAATACTCAGCCACCACCACTGCCACCATCTACGACATCGTGTTTGACGAACTGCGCCGCTACCGCTGGATGCCGGAACTGCGCACCGTGAATGATTACCACGACAATCCGCTGTACATTCAGGCATTAGCCGATAGCATACGAAAATTTTGGGCCGAGAACGGCCGTTCCGCCAAACTGCTCTACTCCTTCCACGGCATCCCCCAAAGCTACTTCGACAAGGGCGATCCTTACTACTGTTTTTGCCAAAAAACCGCCCGCCTCGTTTCCGAAAACCTGGGATTGAGCCAGGAAGAATACCAACTTTGTTTCCAATCCCGCTTTGGCCCGGAGGAATGGCTCCAGCCCTACACCGACAAAACGCTGGGGCAGTGGGCACACGACGGCCTGGAAAGCGTGGATACCATTTGCCCCGGCTTTGCCGTAGATTGCCTGGAAACGCTGGAAGAGATGGCTGGATTAAATCGGCATGTTTTTCTGGAAGCGGGCGGCAAGCAGTATCAATACATCCCTTGCCTCAACGACAGCGAGGCTCAACTAACCTTGTACACAGATTTAGCCCAGCGGCATTTGCAGGGCTGGGAGCCTGTGCCAAGTGAGGCGCTACAAGTGAGCGCACGAGCTTACAAAGCGCATACTAACGGACATGTACAGGAAACGGCCGTTTCCTAAAACTGATTTGGAAAGGTGCGACGCACTTTCAGAAGTGCGTCGCACCTGTAAAAGGAACTATTATGCTAAAAGAAAAAACCCGCGCCGACTTGCTGGCCAAATATGATGTGCCCGCACCGCGTTACACCAGCTATCCCACCGTCCCTTATTGGTCAGAAAATCCCACCAGTGAACAATGGGTTGCCGCTCTCAACCAAACCTTCGTCGATAATCCGCAAACCGCCTGGTCGCTGTACATTCACATTCCCTTTTGTGAAGCCCTGTGCACCCTTTGCGGCTGCAACACCTTCATCACCCAAAACCACGACAACGAACGCAGCTACACCAAAGCCATCCACAAAGAGTGGGAAAGTTATGTGGCCCAGGTGCCCGCATTCAAAACAGCTCCCATTCGCCAGATTCATTTGGGCGGCGGGACGCCCACCTTTTTCAGTGGCGAAAATCTCAAACGATTACTTCAACCCATCATGGAGATGGTCAACATTGACCCGGCCCATTTTGAAGGCTCCATTGAAGTTGGTCCGCGCGTCACCAATCGAGAGCATCTGGAAGCACTGCGCGAATTGGGTTTCCAGCGCATCAGCATGGGCGTGCAGGATTTTAACCCGGAGGTGCAGCATCTCATCAACCGCATTCAGCCCTATGAAATGACGCGCGATCTCACCTTGCTGGCGCGGGAAGTTGGCTTTGAGTCAGTCAACTACGATTTGATTTATGGCCTCCCAGCGCAAACGTTGGAATCGTTCCGCAAAACGGCCGTAACCACCGTCGAACTCTTACCGGACCGCATCGCCCTCTACAGCTTTGCCTTTGTGCCCTGGATTAAAAAAGCCCACCGTCTCTTCACCGAAGACGATTTGCCCAAAGGGGCCGACAAACGCGCCCTGTACGAAATCGCTCGCGAACTTTTCCTGGAAGCTGGGTATAAAGAGCTGGGATTAGACCACTTTGCTTTGCCCGATGACAATTTGTGCCAGGCATACGAGCAGGGGGAACTGCACCGTAACTTTATGGGCTACACTGACATGCGGACCGACGTCTTGCTGGGGCTGGGCGTTAGCTCCATTTCTGAAGCACCCACTTGCTTCCACCAGAACGAAAAGCTCATCAGCACGTACAAAAAGCGAGCATTGGCTGGCGAAATTCCCACATTGCGTGGGCATCTGCTGGATCAGGAAGACCAGCATCATCGTGAGCAAATTCTCCAATTCATGACGCAGCAGCGGGTAAACTTGACTGACGAAGCCCAGGCTGAAGATGCGCGTCGCTATCTGGCAGAACTGCTCAATGACGGACTGGTCACCATTGAAGGCACCCAGATGGCCATGACAGAACGGGGACGGCCGTTCCTGCGCAACGCTGCGATGGCTTTAGACATGCGCCTACGACGTAATAAGCCAGACACCCGCGTCTTTTCCCAGTCCGTCTAATATTTTTAATGTGGAGCCTTTTATGACATCAGCCCGACTTGTTTTACTCGGCCTTAGCTATCGCACCGCGTCCATTGCCCTGCGAGAGAAATTGAGCTGTTCTTTGGCCAGCCTGCCGCCAAACTGGCAAACGGCCGATAACCGTTTTGCGGCCATTGATGAATTGGCCATCCTCTCTACCTGCAACCGGACCGAACTCATTGCCCGGGTCAACTGCCCCGGCTTAGATGCCCGTACGCTGCTGACCGATTTACTGGCCATGATCAGAGGCACAGACAAAACTATCTTTGAGGATCATCTCTACCTGCACACCGGGCTAGACGCCGCCAATCATCTTTGCCGGGTAGCCGCTGGCCTGGATTCTCAGATTTTGGGCGAACCGCAGATTCTGGGACAGGTGGCCCATGCCTTCATGGCTGCCACCGAGGCCAAAACGATTGGCCCGGCCCTGACAGAACTGTTCCGTACCGCTATCCGCTGTGGCAAACGCGCCCGCAGCGAAACCGCCATCAGCCAAAATCCGGTGAGCACTAGTTCAATGGCCGTGGCCCAGGCCGAAGCCATTTTGGGCGATTTAGCCCAGCGGCAGCACCTGATCATTGGCGCAGGTGAGATGGGCCACCTGGCGCTGAAGGTGCTGCGTGCTCGTGGGGTGACGAACATTGCGTTGGCCAATCGCAGCCGGGCACGCGCCGAAGCCCTCGCGGCAGAAGGTGGCTTGCTTGTTTATGGACTGGATGAGCTGGAAACGGCCGTTTGCCAAACTGACGTCGTCATCAGCGCCACATCTGCTGCCCAACCCTTGCTCACCCATCCACTCATCGAAACCGTGATGCAGCAGCGCCCAGAACGGCCGTTAATCCTACTAGACATTGCCGTACCCCGTGACATCGACCCGGCCGTGCGCCAAATCGCCAACGTTCACCTGTTCGACGCCGACGAGCTGAAGCAAAGCCTGGATGAAGCCCTGGCCGCCCGTCAGAAGGAAATTCCGGCCATCGAAGCCATTATTGAGGCCGAGCTAAAAATACTTTCCGCGACGCTGCGTGGCCTGACAGTACGCCCCGTCATCGTTGATTTGCGCCATAAAGCAGAAGCGATTCGTCAGCAAGAGCTGAACCGCACCTTGCGCAATTTAGGTGATATTGACCCGGCGACGATGGCTCACCTGCAACATTTTTCGCGGGCATTGGTGAACAAACTGCTGCACGAACCCACCCTGCGCCTGCGCGACAGGGCGGTGGATGACAAAGCGGCCGTTTACGCCAACACCGTGCGCGATTTATTCGGACTGGAAACCACCACACTTACCCCCCAACAAGATTATGATTAAACGCATCATCGGTACCCGAACATCAAAACTGGCGCTGTGGCAAACCCAGCACATCATGGCCCTGCTAGAGCAAGCCTGGCCGGACGTGGCTTGCCGAACTGAATCGTTTGTCACCCAGGGCGACAAAACGTTAGACAAACCGCTGCCCCAAATTGGCGGCAAAGGGTTGTTTACCCAGGAGTTGGAGCAGGCATTGCTAGACGGCCGTATCCACCTCGCCGTCCATTCCCTCAAAGATTTACCTGTAGAAGACAATCCCGGCCTAACGCTGGGGGCTATTGTGGGGCGGGCTGATGTGCGGGATGTGTTGATTGCGGCAAACGGCCGTACCCTGGAAACCTTGCCGCGTGGAGCTGTCGTCGGCACCAGCAGCCTGCGTCGCCAATCCCAGCTACGCCGCTTGCGCCCAGATTTGGACGTGCGCTCCATTCGCGGCAACGTAGAAACCCGCATCCGCAAAGTGCATGAAGGCCAGTACGACGCCACGATTTTGGCCGCAGCTGGCGTGACTCGCCTGGGGCTAGACGAACATATTGCCGAATGGCTGTCGATGGAAACGATGCTGCCCGCACCAGGGCAAGGAGCACTGGCCATCCAATGCCGTGCCGACGACGCTGAAACGCTGCGCCTGCTTGCCGCCATCCACAATCCAGAGGTGGCTGCGGCCGTCACGGCCGAGCGAGCTTTTTTACATGCGTTGG
>JBNKLQ010000387.1:0-4797 GCA_050292445.1 Promineifilaceae bacterium (SeqCode)
AGCGATCACCAGCAGCCACCAGTAGCTTTTGAACAGTACGCTGGCCCCGATGAGAAAACGGGTTGGCGCCGGCAGGGCCTGGTTCATGTCTTCAAAAATGGTGGTGATGAAATCGCTGCTTAAACTTTGGGGATTGGTAGTGTCGGCCTGAATGTGCTGCGAGATAGTTTCTGTGGTCGGATCAAAGCGGAGGAGACCTTCGTTGCGCGTGCCAATCCAGAGCTGCCCGAATTTGTCCAGGTGCAGACTTTCAATTCTAGGAATATTTTCAATGTGCGTTATTTGTTCTGTTTGGGGATCGAATTGGTACAGGCCTGTGAAGCCACCAAGCCAGAGACGGCCGTTTCCGTCCAGCACAATTGCCCCTAAGCGCCGTTCATCGGGTGATATGAGCCATGCGGTAAAGTCATCAGTGACGGGATCATAGTGCTGCAAATGCCGGTCAGAAATGAGCCAGAGGCTGCCGTCGTTGTCCTGAGCAAAGCCCCAAGTGGCCCCGCGTTGGATATTGCTGTTGTCTGGCAGGTAGGGGGTCAGCTGGCCAGTTGCCGGATCGAGCTTGCGCAGGCCGTTTTCTGGCAGTGAGCCAAACCAGATGTTGCCTTGACTGTCATGGAAAGCGGTAAAAATTGTATAGTCTACCAGGCGGTTGGCATCATTGGGATTTTGTTGCAGCCTGGTAAATTGTTCAGTGTGTGGGTCAAAGTGGCTAATGCCGCCCTCGGTGGCAATCCACAAACTGCCTGCGGCATCTTCCACGATGTCGCGCACCTGGTTGCTGGCGAGGCTGTTGGGGTTGGCCGGGTCATGTTTGAAGGTGGTGAGGCTGTAGCCATCGTAGCGGCTCAGGCCATCTGAAGTGCCAATCCAAATGAAACCAGTGCTGTCTTGCAGAATGGCCTGAATAGCGTTGACGGGCAGGCCGTCGGCGGTAGACAGGTGACGGAACTGGACGCTGGGGGTGAACGGCCGTGCCTCATCTGTGGGTTGCGCTGTTGGCGGGGCGTCTTGGGCGGATACGGCCGTGCCGCCAGCCAACGTAACGAGCCAAAATAAAATTAACCAGGGTAAATGGCCAAAACGAAGTTTTCTTATCATCATACGATTGTCGATTGGCGTAGCAATAAGGTGAGCGGGACAGCCTTGGGGATAGTAACTACATAATCTTACAGATCACATGGCTGTTTGTTTAGTTTTGGGGAAAGGGGCGCAAATTTTCTCTTTTGTTACTTTCTTCAATAAAAATTTGTATCTATTCAAGTGCTCAAGAGATTGGACCAATTTTTATCAGTGAAAATTGGTCCAATCTTCGTTAACTTGCTGGATAGTCACAAATAATCTGTGGAAATCCTGATGCTACTGTTTCAGCTGTTGTCCTTATAGAGATCGTGATAGTTTAACCAGGCCATTGTCCAGGGTAAGTTGGCCTCATCTCGCCCTTTGGGCAAGAGATCCATGTAATGATAAGCACCATTCAGCATGTCCAGTCCGCGTGCGTAGGTGGAATAGGTGTGATAGACGGTGCCATCCTCATCTTTGTAAAACACCGAAATGCCTGGCGCTTCATCCGCGTTGTCGTGCGGTTTGTAGTTGTAGCTGGCGGTACCATCGGCCACGCTTTCTGGTGTAAAAGAGACGTTGTAATCATAGTTGAAATTTGAACCAGACGAGGAGACCCATTTGAAGCTCCAGCCCATCTTGCGCCTGTATTGCTCGATTTTTTCCAGTGGGGCCAGGGAGACTGCCAGCAGCATTGCGTCTCGCGCCGCCAGGTGGACGTCGATGCCATTAAAGTTGTCGGCCCAAAACGAACAGCTGGGGCAGCCCCGCTCGCCCCAATCTGGCCCATACATGAAATGGTAGATGATTAGCTGGCTCTTGTCGGCAAACAGGTCGGCAAGGGACTCTTGCCCATCTGGCCCGTCAAACAAATATTCTTTTTCAACTTTGGTCCAGGGCAGTTCGCGCCGCTGCTGGCTCAACTCATCGCGGAGTTTGGTAAATTCTTTCTCTTTTGCCAGGAATTCTTGCCGGGCTTGGTGCCATTCTTCTTGGGAAACGATTTTGTGCATGGTCATCATTCACTCCTTTAATCTGTAATCTTAATCTAACGACGAATAGGATGTTCAGATTTCGACAGTTGATGTCGGAGAATGGGCAATTTCCCACCGAATTCCGACATTCAAGAATGAAGGCAGATAAAAAATCACAAAATTGAGCAATATTTTGATAGTATCGTATCAGTCAATTTATTACACTTTTGCCGAAGGAGGTGTGCATGATGCGTACTCATTTCGGCTTATTCATTTTATTACTCGCTTTGGTCAGCTGCACGAATGTGACAGAACCCTCACCTACACGTGAGGCTTCCACCGAAACCGCCTCGTCAGACACGGCCGTTCTCTCCACCGAAACTCCCGAACCTACTGCTACCCTAATCCCCACAGCTGTTCCAACCAATACGCCAACACCCGTCCCAACTGACACACCCACACCGATGCCAACAGAAACGGCCGTGCCCGACGTGCCGCGCTTCCCGGTGCAGGGACAGTTCAAAATTTATGGGGAACAACCAGCCGTGCCTAATGACAATATCAGCCCATCTGGTAAACAGTTTACCGATCCTGGTGCGACGATCTATTATGGTGGCCAATTTCACATGTTCCACAACGCTTTCACCGGGTGGCCCGCTCCTGTAGACGTGATGTATTCCGTGTCGGATGACGGTATTAATTGGACATTGGCTCAAGAGGAACCTGTTTTTATCGGCAATGATTTGCCATTTGCTGGCGTCGCCGCTTTGGCTTCAAGCGTCCTGGTTCTTGAAGACGGTACCTGGGTGATGTATTTCTACACCTGGGACGATTCAACCTGGCCCGTTTCTGGCAGCTCAATTGGTATGGCAACTGCGCCTGCCCCGGATGGTCCCTGGACGGCTCGCAAACAACCTGTTCTAACATCGGGCAGCTCAGGTGAATGGGATGATTTAGCCGTCCGTGCGCCATCGGTTGTAGCCACAGATGAAGGCTATGTCATGTTTTATGCCGGCTATCAACGCAGCTCGGCCAATATTGGCCAGGCATTTTCAGCCGATGGCATTATCTGGACCAAATATGACGACCCATTTACTACCGAATCTCCCTATGCCCAAAGTGACCCAATTTTCACCGGAATTGGCAGCGGTTGGGACAGGGTAAATGTCTATCAGCCTCGTGTACGCCAAACTGATGACGGTTGGGTGATGCTGTACACAAGCAGCAACCAGGTTAGCAGCAACGGCCTAAACCAGGGACATGGATTGGCTTTCAGTGCTGATGGCACGGAATGGACACGCTCAGAAACGGTCATCTTCCGGCCGGGGGACGTACAATCTGCTGGCCTCAGAATCTGGTACACTGAGCTCGAATATGCGCTTGACACCTACTATATTTTCTTTGAGTTGGGCACCGGAGGGGAAACCGAAATCTATGTCGCAACGTTTGACAGTTCACTTTTATCTGAATAAATAGATGGTGTGTGTTTAGGTTTGTTTGTATGCGTCATCACATGCTTAGCGCGTGAGCCACACGTTGTGTCATTTCAGCAACAGTTTCGGTCTCGTTTCTGGTACAAATTGGGATGTTGTTGGCCAGGCATTCTTGCAAGATGGTTTGGCTGATTTGGGCGTCGAATTCGAGGAATTTTTGCCATGCCTGCTCGGGATTAGGCAGATGGTAAATCATCTCTTTCATCCCTAGGCGCGCTTCGTTTTCACTCCAAATTTCGGTGCTGGAGCGGCCTGGCCGGGCCAGGCAAACAATTTGGTTAGTGGGTAGCACCTGGGCGATGAGGGCAGGATTGGCAATGCCGCCATCGATCAAGATGCCAGAATCCAGTTCCATTTTGGCTAAATCTTCGGCCAGCAGATCGAGATACTCAGGAACGGCCGCTTGGTTAAACGCATCAAACTGTTCCCAACTCATCCCCAGCAGCCAGGCCAGCCCGTTGGGGGTGGCGGCCCACTGGCTGTTGACGGGATGGCGCTCGGGGGAGAAACGGCCGTGATACGCACCGTAAATATGGGCATCCATATCATAAACAGGCAAGCTATGCATTTTGGACAATGCGTGGCAAATGGTTGTCTTGCCCGATCCTGCCCCACCTACAATCCAGTAGACTCGATTTTTCGGGCTAAGTGTGTTGCGTGCTTGTTGAAGTAGATCAGCGTTGATAGAAAACACTATGAAACACCCAATTCAATCATTTATTTCCTCGTAGGCGGGCAATGTCTGAGAGCTTCAAGGAAGAGACGGCCGTAGTTTAAGCTACTGGAGTTAAGATAATAACGGGAATGATGCGTGTCGTTTTACGTTGGTATTCAGCAAAACCAGGGTTTTTGGCGGCCATTTTTTCATACAGTTGTGTGCGTTCTGGCTCATCAGCGACTGCCGCCCTGGCGGAAAACTGCTCGGTGCCGACTTCGACATCGACCTGGGGAGTAGTTACGATATTATAATACCAATCGGGATTAGTAGGCGCGCCACCTTTCGAGGCAATAATGACGTAGCGATCACCATCGTTCACATAGGCCAGGGGATTAACGCGGGGTTGACTGCTTTTGGCACCGGTTGTGTGCAGCAAGAGTAAGGGCGTGTTGGCAAACTGCCCGCCAACCTTACCCTCATTGGCGCGAAATTCTTCAATGATTTGTTTGTAACTTTCTAGATTGTTACAATATACAAATGCTACAAGTGAAGCTCGAGCTTTCCACAAATAATTACTTTTATTCCAGTTTTCTAATTCTCTAACAACTCCTTC
>JBNKLQ010000388.1:0-4792 GCA_050292445.1 Promineifilaceae bacterium (SeqCode)
TGATGCGGCCAATATTTGTGCCCGTCACAATGTTCTCCTCATCGCTGACGAAATCCAAACTGGCCTGGGACGTACCGGCAAGCTGTTTGCCAGTGAGCACGAAGGCGTGCGCCCAGACGTGATGATTATCGGCAAGGCGTTGAGTGGTGGCTTCTACCCCGTTTCTGCCGTGCTGACTGATAAAGAAGTGCTGGGACTCTTCAAACCGGGCGACCACGGCAGCACATTTGGCGGCAATCCGTTGGGCGCCGCCGTCGGCCGCGCCGCGCTCAAAGCCCTGGTTGATGAAAAAATGGTGGAACGCTCCCACGAATTGGGCGAATACTTCAAAGGCCGCCTGCAGCGCATTGAAAGTGAGCACATTAAAGAGGTGCGGGGCAAGGGGTTGTTCATCGGCGTGGAATTGCACACGCGCGCCCGCCGCTTCTGCGAGGCGCTGCAAGAGCGCGGAATTTTATGTAAAGAAACGCACGAAAACGTTATTCGCTTTGCCCCGCCCCTGGTGATCAAAAAAGAAGAGATCGACTGGGCCATGGAGCACATCGAACCCGTTTTGTTGATGCCCTAAACCAGGCCGAGTGAGCATCCTCACTCCTCGAAAAATTAGCATGTAGCCGCGCTTGCTTATCGCGCATTCTCATCGCAGTAAGAAACTGCGGCTACAGTATGAACCCAAAGGAGACTGAAGAAAATCTCCAGTCTCCAATCTCCCTTTTCTTATTTCGTATCAGCATTCTTTCTAAGAGCGACGTGTCCGCACCCGCAGGGCATAAATGGCCAGGGCAAACATCGCCCCGCCCAGCAGCAGACAGGCCAACACCCCTTGCCAGATGAGCGTATTGTCCCAGCCGGTGTTCAGCGTGGCCCGCATTGCTTCCAGGACGTAGGTGATGGGGTTGAAGGTTGCGGCCGTTTTCAACCAACCATCCAGCAATTCCAGCGGGACAAAACTGGCCGTCAGAAAAGTGAGCGGGAAGAAGATGAAGCTGGCTCCCTGCGTTGCCGCCGCGCTGCCGCTGCCCAACGCCGCCGATACCGTAAACCCGGCAAAACCAGTCCCCAGCAAAATGGCCAATCCAACCACCAGCAGCAGTCCCGCAAAGCCCGTCGCCGATTCCAGCCCCATGATCAGCGCCACGCCAACCACAATACTGGCCTGGATACCCAAAATGAGCGCCCCGGCCAAGATGGGACCCAGCAGCAGGGCTGCCCGGCTAATCGGCGTGAGCAGCAGCTTGTCAAAGTAGCCGCTTTCAATGTCACGCACCATGTTCTGCGCCGCAATCCCCGCCCCAGAGAGCGAAGAACTAACGATGGACAACGGCAAAATAAAGCCCAGATAGCTGTTGCCACTCAAATTGGGAATAAAAGCGGCAGCCCCACCCAATGTTGATTCATAAATGATCAAAAAGAAGATGCTGATGGCCAGCGGCGGAAAAAGGGCCACCGGTGTACGGAAAATGGTGACCAAATTACGCCAGGTAACCAGCCAAATTTGCAGCAGCAGGCTGGCTTTTGGCTCCTTTGTGGTGCGAATGGAAATTGTATTTTGTACAGAAACCTGTGTTGTCATTTGCTTACCCTGTCGTTACCTTTTCTTCTTTTTCATCTTCTGCTGAGAGTCGCTGACCCGTGACCTGCAAAAAGACATCATCCAGCGTGGGCTGGGTGAGCGTGAGCGAAATCGGGTTCAGGTTGGCCGCTTGCAGCCGAGTGACCACAGCCGGAATTGTTTGGGCTGCCTGGCTCATATAGAGGCGCACCATGTCGCGGTCGGTTTGAATATTTTCGGCCATGTCGCTGAGCTGGCTGCTGGCCTGTTCAGCCATTGTGCGGCTGTCGAAAGCCAGATTGATCGATTCTTTGCCAACGGCCGCTTTCAGCTGCGCTGGCGAACCTTCTTTGGCAATCTTTCCATCGTCAATGATGGCGATGCGTTCGGCCAGTTCATCCGCTTCTTCCAAATATTGGGTGGTGAGGAAGATGGTCATGCCCAGCTCTTTGTTGAGGCGGCGCACTTCTTGCCACACATCGCGGCGGCTGGCGGGGTCTAGCCCGGTGGTGGGTTCATCCAAAAAAAGGATGTCTGGCTTGTGGACCAACGCCAGGGCCAAATCGAGCCGACGACGCATCCCGCCACTGTAGGTGCCAACACGTCGGTCAACCGCTTCGGTGAGACGAACCAGCTCCACCAACTCTTGGGCACGCGCTTTGGCCTGCTGACGATTTGCGCCAAACAACTGAGCCTGCATGGCCAGCAGCTCTAGCGACTTCATGAGCGGATCGAGCCCGATGTCTTGCAAAGCCACACCGGCGATGCGCCGCACCTGGTCTGCCTGATGCACCACATCATAACCGCCAACGGTGGCCTGTCCTTGGCTAGGCAGGGCCAGGGTGGTCAAAATCTTGATAGTCGTGCTTTTACCCGCGCCGTTTGGACCGAGAAAGCCAAAAATTTCTCCTGAATTCACCTGGAAGGAAACGTCATTTACGGCCGTTACCCCGCCCGAATACTGCTTGACTAAATTCTCAACAAATATTTCACGATTAGACATCCATACGCTCCTTCGCCAGCGACCTTTTTTGATTTCATATACATGGCCTTTGGCAAAGCTAAATTTGAAAATGAATGAGACTATGATAACCGTTTGCACATATTTTGTCAATGTATTGTAAAAATTCCATGCAAAATATAGACAAGCTGCATCACCTACCCTTGCGGCGTTGACAATACGGCCGTAATTCCCCCTGACAAATCCCCGCCAACCAGCTATCATTCTCCCCCTATGCATACAAAAGCTTTTCCCTACGTGGGCCTGCTGGGCTTTTTGTGGGGCACCAACCTTGTTATCATGCGCGTCGGCGTGGGGCAGTTCGACCCGATGGTGTTTGTCGGCGTGCGACTGCTGCTGGCCAGCTTGGCCTTTGTACTGGTTTACACCTTCTCTGGCCGCCGCCTCATTCCCACTGACCGCAAACTGTGGCTCTATGCCACCTTCCTGGGTGTAATTAGCACCGCCATCCCCATGACGGCCATCGTCTCTTCGCTGACGTTTCAATCTAGCGGGGTCACAGCTTTACTCATCACCACCGCCCCGGCCTATATCACCATTGCCGCTCACTTTTTCTTGCCGGATGAACAAATGAACCGACGCAAGCTGCTGGGTGTGTTCCTGGCCTTGGGCGGCGCGGCACTCATCGTCTTGCGCGGTGAGAGCGGCTTGCCTGATGTGGCCCAAGGCAGCCCACTTGGCTACGGGCTGGTTCTCTCTGCCATGCTGTTCGAGACGGCCGGAACCATTTTAATTCGTAAGAAGATGCAGTTGTTTAGTTCGTTTGACGTAACGGCCGTTCGCCTGACAGTAGCGGGATTAACCGTCATGCCCGTTGCCATCTTGCTGCGTGGCTTTGATATTTCCCAGGTAACGGGCAGCGGTTGGTTTTCCCTGGTCTACGCCGCCTTTATCGGTGCTTTTGCTGCCCAAATGTTAGCCTTTAACATTACCAAGCGATTTGGCGCGACGGCCTATTCACTCACCAGCTATGTGATTCCCGTCGTGGCAGCCATCATCGGCGTACTCTGGTTGAATGAAACAATCACCATTTGGATGGTGGCCGGGATGGTCCTCATTGGCGGCGGGATTTTGCTGATAAACGGCCGTCGCAGCGTCAAACTCATGCCCAATCCGTAAAAGCTGAACCGCAGAGAGCGCGGAGGACGCGAAGTTTCCCTTTTTTCTGCACTCTCCGCGCCCTCTGCGATAAAATCTTCTAAACACGCTCCAGAGAGTTACCTATGAATCACGAACCGTACCCCATCCTTGAATTTGACCCCGATAGCAACGCCCTCATCGAGCCGCGTGAACTGCTGAAGCCGATAGATATTGCTAAGCGCTGTGTGCTTTGCTTCTTTCAAGATGTGCTGCAAAAGATGAACGATGACGGCCGTTTGCGCAAAATCCACGACTTAGGTTCAGAAATTGGCCATAATCCCGTCTACGAGTTGACCGTCAACGAGGAACGCATCGCCGTGGTGCATCCTGGCGTGGGCGCGCCGCTGGCCGCTGCTTTTTTGGACGAGTTGATCGCTCTAGGCTGTCGTGATTTTATCGCCTGCGGTGGCTGTGGCGTGCTGGATGGCGACATTGACTTGGGGCATGTGGTGGTGCCAGCAACGGCCGTTCGCGATGAAGGCACTTCTTACCATTACCTACCACCCAGTCGGGAAGTGACCGCCAGCGAAACGGCCGTACAGGCCATCGAACAGGCGCTGCAAAAACACCACGTGCCCTACATCATGGGCAAAACCTGGACCACCGACGCCCCTTACCGCGAGACGCCCACGCGCATCGCCCGCCGCCGCGCTGAAGGCTGCCATGTAGTAGAGATGGAAGCGGCGGCCTTTTTTGCCGTAGCTCAGTTTCGCGGTGTGCGCTTTGGCCAGTTGCTGTACGGCGGCGATGATCTAACGGGGGATGCGTGGGACGGCCGTAATTGGCAAAAAGAAAGCGGCACCCGCGCCCGGCTTTTCCAGCTCGCCGTCGAAGCCTGCCTGCTCCTGTAAAACAATCCGCAAATTACGCAGATTGGCGCAGATTTTTTTGTTTCATCTGCGAAATCTGTGTAATCTGCGGATAAATCATGCCTCAGCCAGCCAATTTGTTACGAAAGCGAGCAAGTCGGAAAGAGGCACAACGGCCGTTTCTCCACCAGTCCGCGCTTTCACCTCCACGCCACCAGCCGCCAACGAACGCTGGCTCACTGTCAGGCGCAGCGGCAGGCCGATGAGGTC
>JBNKLQ010000389.1:0-4761 GCA_050292445.1 Promineifilaceae bacterium (SeqCode)
AATCATAGCTCAGGGCGTAAATCGCCAAAATAAACACTTCAATGAGCAAGCCCTGCATAAATTTGGCGTTGCCTGATTCGTTGGCCAACACATCCCCAAACGATTGCCCTTCCACCAGGGCCAGCAAAAAGGGAAAAGCCATGAGCAGCAAGAGAAGACCAATCATGCCTCGGTTGTCTGAGAGCCAGCTGGCCAGATTTTTGTTTTCAGTTGTGCGGTTTGCCACAGTCGATTGCATTCAAATTCTCCGCGATGACAATTCAGATTGGTCCATTCTGCCAGAATGGACCAATCTAGCTTTACTCGTTACGACCAAATAACCCCTGCGGCAAAATGAGCAGGATGATCACCATTAGCAGCACGGTGGAGGCTGGCACCAACGGTGGGGATGGCTTAAATGGTTCAGCCAGGAAAGGTAGGTTAATGCCGATCTGGCCGTATTTGATAATAAATTGTTGAAGCAGGCCCACCAGGATAGCCCCGGCCGCTGCCCCTGGAAAGCTGGTCAGGCCACCAATGGCCAGGGCAATGAGCGCCAACAGCAGCAGGCGCGTGCCCATGTCGGTAGAAAGTCCAATAGATGGCGCGGCCAGAATGCCACCCAGCGCAGCCAGGCCAACGCCCAGGGCAAATACAAAAGTGAATACCTGGCGCACGTTGATCCCTAACGCCTCTACCATTTCGCTGTCCTGCACCCCGGCGCGAATAATCATGCCGATACGGGTGCGCTGCAAAATGAGCCAGACCAGGACCAGCACCACCAGCCCTACCAGGATAATGAACACTTCGTTGTAGCTGCGAATACGGCCGTTAAACAAAAGAATCGTCGAGCATTGGTTGGCAATCAGATCGCCAAAGTTAGTGGCGGGGCAGCCGTCGCCCGTGCCGTTAAACAACGCTGCTTTGGGCATGGTAAATTCGGGACGCCCCCAAACAGCGCGCACCATCTCAATAACGATAAAGCTTAGCCCCAGGGTGATCATCAGTTGGTAAATGGGGCGGTCGTATAACGGCCGTATCAACGCCACCTCAACCAGCCCGCCAATCACAAAACCCAGCCCGGTTGCCACCCCCATCGCCACAAAAAAGCGCGCCGTCGTGCTCATCTCCAGCAAGAAGTTGGTGATGTTGGAGTTGATAAAAAAGGTTACCAAACCAAGAACGAGCAAAATAACGGCCGTCATAAACGGACTGCGCCCGATATGGCTGCTCAGTTTGCCAGCCTGCTGCCGCAGGCCAAATCCAGCAATTGCCAGCGCCAACAACGAGCCGCCCAGCAGCGTGCCCAGCAAGCCCAGCGGCCAGCCCGCAGGCGGGGCCACCGTCGTCAGCAGCAAATTGTCCTGGCTCAGTGCCAGCGAGTAGGTGATGGGACTTTCGGCATACACTTCTGGGTTCCAGATGGCCAGGGGGAAGCGAGCATAGGCAATCCAGAGCAGCCCTGCGCCTAAAATCAGGGCCAGCCAGGGCCAAAGGCGGCTGTCTTTCAGCAGCACGGGCATTTTTTGTAACCAGACTCGCCAGGCTGGCAGCAGTACAAAGCCAGCGGCCGTTAACAGCAATGGTGATAATAAATCGACAAACGTATCGGGCCGCACAAACACCGTCCAGCCCACGTAGGCCCCCACCATAAACATTTCTCCGTGGGCCAAATTCAGCACATCCATCAACCCTAAAATAAGCGACAAGCCTGCGGCCACCAGGAAGGTGATCATGCCCACGCTCAGCCCGCGCAAAATGGTGATGAGCCAATCGTCGGTTTCCATGCCTTGAACGGCCGTAAAAAACAAAAACGCCAACGCCGCCAGTGTAATAAACCGCGTCCTGTTCGCCCTCAATGTCCCAAGTGCATTTGCCATACTTTCTCCGCTTCTACTATCAGTATTCAGTGGCCAGTTTTCAGTAATCAGTGAAAAGTTTACCGATTACTGACCTACTGATTACTGAATACTGAATACCGTCACGCTGCCCCCAAATACCGCTGAATTGTCGTCTTGTCCTTCACCAAATCGGCCATCAGCCCATGCTTCACCGACTGGCCTTCTTCAATAATCACATAGCGCTCAGCCAGCTTACTGGCAACCACAAAGTTCTGCTCCACCAGCAGCACCGTTGATTGTGCCGAAAGCTGCTGAATGGCCGCCATCATCTGCTCAATAATGACTGGTGCTAACCCTTCACTTGGTTCATCGATGAGCAGTAGCTCATTGTCTGGCACCAGGGCGCGGGCCACGGCCAACATCTGCTGCTGCCCGCCTGAAAGATTGGTACCCGATAGCTTGATTAGCCGCTTTAGATCGGGAAACAGTTCAAAAATAAACTGTTCTTTACGCTCAAAATCACCTTTTTTGCGCTCGGCAATGCGTAAATTTTCCAGCACGCTCAAATCGCGGAAAATAGCCCGATGTTCCGGCACAAAGCCAATCCCCATGGCCGCAATGTCAAAACTGCGCCGCCCCTGAATTGGGTCACCCTTGTACACAACTGATCCTTCACGCGGCGGCGTGAGCCCCAAAATGGATTTCAGCGTGGTGGTTTTGCCCGCGCCATTGCGCCCCAACAGCGCTGTAATGCTGCCTTTAGGCACCGACAACGATACGCCTTCCAAAATATGGAATTGGCCAATGAACGTGTGAATGTTCGAGACTTCAAGCAGATTCTTCATACAAATGACCTAAATACGCTGTTTGTACCGTTTCGTCAGCCGAAATTTCGTCAGGTGTGCCTTCAGCCAAAACGCTGCCGTGGTGCATCACCGTAATCTTGTCCGAGACGCTCATCACCACGTTCATATTGTGCTCCACCAGCATAACCGTTTTGTGCCCTGCTTCCTGAATCTTTTGGATGAGCGCCATCAGCTCTGGCACTTGCTCAGAGGCCATGCCCGCCGTAGGTTCGTCCAGCAGCAAGATTTCTGGGTCTGGGGCCAAAATCATGCCCAGCTCCAATTTGCGCTGTGCGCCATGCGGCAGCGTCCGTGCTGGCAGCAACGCTTCGTCCAGCAGACCTACCTGCTCTAGCACCGCCCAGGCGCGTTCTTCATATTTCGTAAACGTGCGGTGAGAGCGAAACAGCCGGAAGTTGTCTCGTCCTAGCGCCTGGGCTGCCAAACGAATATTTTCTAGCACCGTCAGGTTAGGAAAAATATTGGTAATTTGAAAAGAACGGCCGATTCCCATATGCGCCGTTTTGTACAAAGGCAAATTTGTAATTTCTTTGCCTTTCAACAACACCCGTCCGCTAGTGGGCGGAATATTGCCGCTAAGCAAATTAAAAAACGTTGTTTTCCCCGCGCCATTTGGCCCAATGATGGAATGCAGCGAGCCAGCTTTCACCTTCAGGCTAACATCTTCTACCGCCACCAATGCGCCAAACTCACGGCGTAGGTTTTGCGTCTCCAGAATGATGGAATCGGCCATTTTTACTCCGTTTTCAGTAATCAGTGGCCAGTAACCAGTATTCAGATACTGATTACCGACCTACTGATTACCGTTTACTATTCTACTCTCCGCTCAGGCTGCCAACGGGCAGATCACCGCAGCGGTCAACCAATTCTTCTGGCAGCAGACAGGGAACATCTGGCCGATTGGTTTCTACCAGTTCAAAATACTTGAACTCAGGATCATCCACGTTTAGCAATGTAGCAATGTACATATCCTGGATGGCTACATGGTCTTCTGGACGAATGGTGATGGTGCCCTTCGGCCCTTCGAACTCCATCCCTTCCATCACGCCAATCAGAGCGTCGGCGCTGGTGTCGCCACCGGTAGCCTTGATGGCATTTACAACCAGGATAGCGGCATTCATGGCATCGGCATCAAACAGGTCCGGGAATGTTTCAAACTGCGCCTGGGTTTGCTCCACCAGCCAGTCGTTGATGTCGTTGTCCGGGAAGGTGTAATGGTACAGAATGCCACTGGTGGAACCAATGGCATTGGAGAAGAAAGCGGGCATGACAACGTTATCGACAAAACCAGCCGCCATCGGTATTTCATCCAGCACGCCAGAATCGGTGGCAGCTTGCAACAGCGGCACAAAACCGCCACCAGCCCAGGTCACGATGAGCGCTTCTGCGCCATTATCGATGGCATCAAAAACCGGGTCCATGTAGGAGGTAAAGTCGGTGGTGTCGGCCGGAGCAAAGATGTCGTCGGCCACAAACGTAGCGCCATTCAGGGTACAAGCGTCACGGAAAGCGGCCGCACTGCCCGTGCCAAAAGAGTAATCCGGGGCGATTTGCACCAGGTTGGTGTATTCGTTGGCCAGGTATTCACACATGTTGACGGAATCCTGGTAGTTGTTCCGGCTGGTGCGGAAGGAGTATTCGTTGAAGGTAGCGCCGGTCAGGTCGTTGGCAGCGGCAGGTGCGGCAATGTGAATGACTTCGTTTTCGCGGGCCAATTCTTGCAGCGTGGCGGTAGCGCCGGAGCTAACGGTACCTACTAAGAAGTCTACGCCTTCAACCTCGATGAGTTCACGGCCAACCGTGGCGGTGTTTTCCGGATTGCTTTGGTCGTCGCGCAGGTAAACCTGAATTTCGCAGCCATCGAGCATGTAGGAGGTGTAGCCATCTCCTTCCACGCCAGTTGAACCCGTGGCGTATTCCATCCCCAAGGGGAAACCACGCTGCACGTGAGCGCCGTAGATAGCCAGGGCACCTGTTACATCGGTAATGAGACCCACTTTAATAGGTTCGTCACAGCTGAGTTCGGCCATTTCTTCTTCCATGGCTTCTTCTTCCTCAGCCATTTCCTCTTCTTC
>JBNKLQ010000390.1:0-4751 GCA_050292445.1 Promineifilaceae bacterium (SeqCode)
AGTAAACTCCAGCATCAAACCCACATGATTTTCATCATGACTTTTCACTTCTTATATCCTGTCACTGATCTTGTCATGCCCGCAACGAGCCATCTTACAGGCCAGAACGGCCGTTACCAATCACCGCCTGCACCACGCCTTCCAAATCCGTCACGACGATGCGGCTATGGTTGGAATCGGCGATGAAGAGCCGATTGTTTGCTGCGTCAGCCAGCACCTTGCCAGGCAAGAGCAGTAGCGAGTTGGCCAGATTTTCCCGCTCCAGCTTCAGGTCCAGCGGCGTGCGGTCAATAACAAAAACACCTGCTGCCTAGCTAGCTAGCTAGGCAGCAGGTGTTCATTAGCAAGCAGCTAAAAACTTATCGGGCTTATGCACCCGGCCCAACATGCAGCACGCGCATCATCTCATGGTCCTCGTGAGACAAAATGTGGCAGTGCCAGACGTAGCGCCCGGGTTTGTCAAAAGTCGCCTTGATACGTGTGACCTGCCCCGGCAAGGCAGTCACCATATCCTTGGGAGCATTTTCAACATAGCCTTCCGGCTGCGGCACCATCGCTCCCAGCACAATATTTTCCAGGCGGAAACCATTGCCGAGTAAACCATTGTGCTGCACAATCGGTTGGGGAAGGACATCAGCCGTGAACTCCTGCCTATCCAGCACATCAAAATGAACCAGATGCAGGTGAACCGGATGTGCATCACCGGTAGCATTGTAGATTTCCCAAATTTCGGTAGAACCTAAAGCCGGATTTTCGGTCGTGGGGCTGTGCCAGGCGATAGATCCCTCCATTTGACCAACCAGGCCAGCATTGATGTATTCCGGTGTCGCTGGCCAATTGATTGGGTTATCCAGATAATCGGTGGCGGGTTCGGCCGTACCTAAAAGCGGTTGCAGTCGGCCAAACTCGTCCATGCCCTCAAACAAGGCCACTTTGCGCGTGCGGGTCACAGGCGCTGTGCTTGGCGTGTACGGACCGGCAAAATTGACTGGATCAAAATTGTCAGGCACGTCGGGCATGTTGGCCACATCGAACGCCATAATGCGATCCGTCTGACGATCGGGGAAGAAATCATCGGGGTCAAGCGCATCGCCAAAATCACCGCCAAACGGTGCATCGCCACCCAGATTTTCCATGATAATCCGCATCCCTTGCAGCCCTTTAAAGTCGAAGACGATATCGTAGCGGCTGCCCGGTTCTGATAACAGAATATCGGTCATGGTTGCCGAAGACGCCAATCCCTGATCGCTGCCAACAACATGGAACGGTAGCGGATCTCCAGCCATAGACAGATCCATGGCCCCGGCTGGTACCGACCGGAAACGAAGCGCCATGAAGCGGCTGTCGGTGCCATTGAGCAGGTGCAGGCGGTAATTTCGCGGCTCAACATCCTCTTTGGGCCAGATCAGGCCATTAACCACCATGTGATCCCCAAAGAACTCGGCTAAAGCGGTTGGCCCGCCGCCAGGGAAGATATCAGGCGGCAAAACCGCACCTTCGCCGGTGATGAAATCATCATAGAACGGATCGCCAGGGAAGGCAGGATAGAAGAGTTCGCCTGTATTAAGGAACATTCGGTCCTGAATGGCATACGCTTTCTCATAAGGCCAAGCTGGCAAACCCGCCGGGTTGCCCGGCAAACCAGTGTCAAACGTGTCTCGTACAAAGTAGAAACCGGCCATACCCGCGTAGACATTTAACCGAGTAATCCCCAGCGCGTGGTCATGGTACCAGAGGTTGCCGGCCGGTTGATCGTTCTGATAGACATATTTTTTCTCAACCCACTGCGGTCCGCGAATGGCAAACCCTGGGCTAAAGTAGAATTCTGGATTGCCATCAAACTGAAAGTCTGTGTGTCCGCCATGCAGATGAGCCACAATCGGCACGCCATCAACGGGAATACTGTACTGAGTGTATCCCATTAAGGAATATGCCCAGTGCAGCGAGGTATCTACCGGCAGCAGGTGATCTGATGGCAGCCCGGTCACAGGATCGAACAGCTTATTCTCCCACTTCACTTCAATGGGGACGCCGCTTTGCACTTCAAAGGTACGGCCCGGCCAAGTAAAACCAAGATTGGGCAAACCGTAACCAAACACAGGCGTCATTACCGGCGTCATACCGTCCGTACCCACAAGACCAGTCCATTGCGTGGTAGGACCGACAGCTACTTTGTATTTATTGTTTTTTGCCGTAAATTTAAACCCTGGGCTAAGGGCATCTGGAACCAGATTTACAAATTTAGGTTGCAATGCTGGATCGCTCAGCCCGGCAGCCGCGGGCGCAGCCAGCACGCCAGCCCAGCGCATCCTGGCAATCATCATGGCGGCGCTGGTAGCGCCAGCTATTTTAAAGAACTCTCTTCTACTAACCATGGTGAATCACTCCTGTTGTTATGAGGTCAATGCCGAAAACAAATGCAGCTTTTTCTCCCAGATAGGCAGCAATCAATCCAACAACCACCATCAAAAACCACAATGATTTGATATTTAGGCACTGACAAGTCGCTAAAAAGATTCTAAAAAAAACTTTATACAATTTTTATGTAGTACTGGAGTACCAAATGTCACAGAAGATTTGTGACATTTATTACAATTGGTTATGGAAGACATAAACAAAACTAATAAAAATAAGAAACGGCCGTAAGTATCCCCCTATCCTTTTTTATCTAGCCTCTACTCCGCTATAATCCAGTCCACCTATGAAAAAGTACGTGCTGCTCCTCCTCTTTTTTGCTCTATTGGTTGCCTGTGGCGGTGAGGGCATTCCGCCCATTCAAGATTCCAGCGAACTGGTGACGCTGACGCCGTTGCCGACCAACACACCACACCCCACAGAAATTCCTACCAGTGATGATGCCAATGGCTTTGGCCTGGCCTTTTATCGCGCCTGGGAGTTGGGAGATTATTTGGGCATGTACAGTTTGCTCGCACCCAGCAGCCAAGCATTGGTAGACAATATTTCCTTTGTCACCCGCTATGAAGAGGCGATGGACACCGCCACCGTCACAGAAATCTCTACGCAGGCATTGGGCACGCTGCAAGATGGCAACACGGCGCAAATGCAGGTACGCGTGACCTGGCAAACGGCCGCAGTGGGCACCATCGTGCGTGAATACACCGTGCCGCTGGCTTTTGAAAACGGCCGTTGGGGCATTGTCTGGGATGAAGGGCTGATTTTGCCTGAACTGGCCGGGGGCAACACGCTTGTCATGCAGCAGCGCATTCCGGCGCGGGCCAATATTTATGACGTGAACGGCAAGGCATTGGCCTACCAGGGCACCATCCTCACCCTGGGCGTCATTCCCGGCCAAATTGAAGATGAACCGGCCATGCTAAACGCCCTCAGCCCGATGCTCAACCTATCGCCCGAAGAAATCAAAGAAGTTTACGCCCCCGCGCTGCCAGACTGGTACTGGCCCATCGGCGACGTGACGGAAGCGACGATGCAGCAGTACGGTCCGTCGATCCAGCCATTCATCGGCAAAGGGCTGGCCGAACCCAAGCCGCGTCTGGCCCGCCTCTTTTCCGATTCTGGCGCGGCGCCCCATCTCATTGGCTACACGGGCTACATTCCTGCTGAAGAGCTGGCCGAATACCAGGCGCAAGGTTTTGCCGGGGATGAAATTGTGGGGCTGGCTGGGCTGGAACGCTGGGGCGAAGATTATCTCAACGGCGAGCGCGGCGGCACACTGACGGTGATTGGGCCGAACGGCGACTACATCACCACAGTGCAGGAACAGGAGCCGCAGCAGGCGCGCAGCATTTACACCACGCTGGATTTAGAGTATCAAACGGCCGTTGAGCAGGCCCTGGCCGAAGCAATTCAATCGTTAGGTTTTGTGCGGGCGGGTGCGGCCGTGGTGTTGGAGGTAAACACGGGCAAGATTTTGGCGATGGCCAGCTACCCCAGCTACGATCCGCGCATTTTTGATCCGTTTGCCCAGGATTCGGCCGTGGCGTTGGGCGCAGCCTTTAACGATCCGGATCGGCCGCTGCTGAACCGACCCACACAGGGCGTCTACCCCGCTGGCTCCACCTTTAAGATTGTCACCTACACGGCGGCGATCAACAGCGGCCTGTACACGCCAGACACGTTTTACACCAGCACCGGCACCTGGCGGCGGTTAGGCGACAACTTCGTTAAGGTCGATTGGCGTGAAGGCGGACACGGCACGATCAGCCTGAAACAGGCCATTGTGGTTTCCTGTAACTCCTGTTTTTACGACGCAGCGTTTGAGATGGATGCAATGGACCCGAACTTTTTTCCGAATACGGCCGTCCAGTTTGGTCTGGGTCAGCCAACCGGGATTGTCGGCGTGGCTGAGGCCAGTGGCACAGTGCCCAGCCCGGAATGGAAGCTGGCAACAAGAGGTGAAGGCTGGGTGCGTGGTGACGCCGTTAACATGGGCATTGGCCAGGGGGACGTGCAAGTGACGCCGCTGCAAATGGCCAACATTATTGCCGCCATCGCCAACGGCGGCACGCTCAATCGTCCCACGCTTATTGACCGCATCGGGGCAGGCGGTGGCGCACCCGAAGAGCCGTTCCCGGTGCAGGCCAATGGCGACCTGCCGCTCTCGCCGCAAGATTTAGCCATCCTGCAAGAAAGTTTGCGCAAAGTGGCCAACGATCCCAGCGGCACGGCTATTGGCATATTTGAAGGTTTGCCATTCCAGGTGGCGGGCAAAACCGGCACCGCCGAAGCGCCGCCGGGCAATTCACACGCCTGGTTTGTGGGCTATGCCCCGG
>JBNKLQ010000391.1:0-4751 GCA_050292445.1 Promineifilaceae bacterium (SeqCode)
AAAAAGATGTCGCTTTGGCTTATGAATCCCTAACCGACACAGTTCACAGTCATCCGGTGTTTGTGGTTTGAGGCGCCGCCGCTTCTTTTTCTTCGTTTCTTCCGGCGTTTCCTGGAGAATCTGCCGCCAGCCAGATATCGCCATAAAGCCACAAAAGCCACATTGTCACCAGCAACAACAAGAATTCCGTATTCGATAATTGGGGCAATATTCGCCTTCCTCATGCTCACTTCGGGTTGGAAGGCGCAATTTTAGCGATGGAAATCGGAAATTTCTATATTTCTAATGGATTGAGGCGGCATCGGGGATCGTGGCTAATTATCCCGGGTTTAGTGGGGAACTACCCTGATAACTACAGTAGGAAAAGCAGCAGGATGAGCAGCGTTGTGACCAGGGTGGCAACGGCCGTTCTGATTCTGTTCCACTGATTCCAGCGCGGCTCAAAGTTGAGACGCGCTGCTGCTTGGGCCGCTGCGTTCATTTGCCCGACATCCAGCGTTTGTAACTGGTTATTCAGAGGGATATTGATCCGTACAGTGGGCAGCTGAACGCCGACAATGTAGAGTAGTGCGGCGGTGAGCAGAATCCCTTTCCCAACCAGGTCCAACTGTCCAAAACCAAGTGCGGTCGCCAGCAGCAGGGTCAAGGCAGATCCCAACCAGACCAGCATAAAAAGGGGCTGATTGTTCTGAATGACGCCATCCATCGCTTGAAAAGCGCGGATAAACTCACCGTCGTTTAGCAATTTAATGCCGGGCATGGCCACAATAGCAAAGGCGAACAGCAGTCCAGCTACCAGCGCACAAAACAGGGTTGCCACAATCAAAATAATGGGGAAGAGCGTCGTTGTTAACATGAGATTTTTCTCCTTGTTGTAATTTTTATTTAGTTTAAGCGCCGGGCATTGTTGCGCCCGGTTCCGGAACGAGTGGCTGCTTTTGCCGCTGCGAATCTGCGGATAGAAAAGCTTTTCTATTGCGAGCGACAATGAGGGCTGCCGCTCCTAACCATACCAACCCATTCAGCGCAATCAGTCGTACATCGGCAAGCGCATCCTGAAGGATGTAGAAGCCAACGTTCACCCCGAAATGAAAGAGCGTAGCCAAAATCACGTTGTAGTTGGTGCCCTGAAGCAGCCAGGCCATCACGGCCGAATAGCCAATTGTGGAAAACAGAAAAAATAGCATATAAATGGGACCATATTGGAAGTTCCCGATATGCCACACTCCCCAGAGAATGCCGACCAGCAGAAAGCCAGCAACACCGTTTAGCCGCTTTGCCAGCAGGTTTTGTGCGTAACCGCGCCACCCCAACTCTTCACCGAACGCCCCCAGTAGGATGCCGCCAAGCATCATCATGAAGGCAGTTGCCCCGATGGGAGGCACGCTGATGGGAGCGATAGACTGGCTGTAGATAAAGAACAGAACCACGGGAACGACGAGGGGAATCCCAATGGCCGCAAGGTATTTCAGGGGATGGATTCCTTTCAACGTGAATGTCAGTTTCACCTTGTCCTTTCTGAACAACCTGAGCATCACAAGGGCAGCCAAACCCGGCCCAAACTGCGGCAGCGAAATCTGGGCGGCATCAATTCCCAGCGCTTGTTGCACGATTGACAAAATTATCGTGAAAACAAAAGCGATTCCAAAAAACACCCCGATTCTAACTAAATTTTTCATTTTTTATTCCTTTTAATTTCTATACAAGGCTATCCAAAAATTGACTCAGCCCAACTTTCTGTTAAACGGCCGTTTCACAATTCCGCCCTCGTCCGCAGCCCGTTTAGTACGACAACCCGGGCGTCGCATGCAAATAGGTGTCGTCTGTCAGCTGCTGCACCATAAAATCAGCCACATCACCCACAGAGATATCTAACGTGATGCTTTTGTCGGTGGAGGGAAAGCCGTGACGGTACTGACCGGTCCGTTCGCCATCCTTCAGAGCGCCAGGGCGCACGATTATCCAGTCAAGTTTGCTCTGCTTGATGAACGCCTCCTGACGATTATGATCGGCATAGGCGCGGCGCAGGAGCAGGCCAAACATGATGTACTTCCAGTAGGCATTCAGGTTACTGCGGCTGTCACCAGCTCCCAGGGTAGACTGTGAAACAAAGCGGCATACATTGGCTTTCTGCATCGCCTGAATAATGTTTTGCGTCCCCACTGAACGCACTGTGCCATTCAGCCCTGCTCCCAGCGAGGATAAAACGGCATTTTGCCCTTGTACTGCTCTGGCTACATCGTCAGGATTCAAAACATCACCCTGAACGAGCTTCAGATTGGGGTGCGTCTGCTCGACCTTGTCTGGATTGCGCACAAATGCCGTCACCTCGTGCCCGTTTTTAAGTGCCTGAGCAACAACTTCACTTCCTGTGGTGCCTGTGGCACCAAAAACAACAACTTTCATGTGATTCTCTCCTTGTATGAAATGTAGTAACGGGATATACCCGTTGCCAATAATTTGATGAATTTGGGCTTATGTTGCCTCTTGATATTTCACCGTATGACTTCGAGAGTGGACCATTTTCAATCGCAACTAACCTCAATCGCCATCATAAAATGGCCCACTCTTTCCCTGGTGCTCAATTCGTCTGCGACGCTGCCACAACCAGACAAGCTGCGGTGAGCATAAGCGTCATCGGGCCAAACAGCAGTCGTTCGGCACTGCTGAGCGAGGCAAAGTTGCCCAGCGTATTCAGGGCCATGAAGCCCGTCACCACCCAAGCCATGACGCGAATGCTCGTTGGTGTAGGCACGCTGCCCAGCAGCCCCGCCCGGTAGCGGACAATGTAGATGAACACCCCCAGGATGAGGATGGCCGCCATACTGGCCACACGCAAACCCGGGGTTAGCTCCGTCTGCCGTCCGCCCCAGGCCATAGAGATGGGTAAGATGCCCAGAGCCAGCAGCAGTTGCGCTGCCATGAAGAGGCCAAAGAGGATTGAGGCAATATTTGCGGCTAGTTTTGGCAAATGATTATCGGCTTGAAAAGTCATAATTTGTTTCTCCTTGTGTTATTTTGCTCTTTAGGAATTCAGGCTGTGTCTTGCAATGACGGCGGTAAGGTTACATGCTGTACAGTAGCCGTTCCCGATTGAAGATTTGCATGGCGAAAATGACGCCCACCACCGTGGCCAGCACGTTGCCGACGATGCTGAACAACACGGCGTTGGCAGGCACAATGCCGCCTAGGGTAAAAACGCCCACCACAGCGGAGGTGCCGTAAACCGGAATCAGATAGGCCAGGCTGGTACCCGTGGGCGGGACAAAGGCAGCGGCGAAGGCGGTGAACATGACACCAAATATCACTGGATTCAGGGCCGATTGGGCATCCTTGAACGTCTTGGTGCGAATGCTGATGACCATGAGGATGACATTGGCAAACAGCGCCAGCGGCAGCGACACCAAAATGGCTTGCACGATCACTCCCAGCGGCAGCGCCCCCGCCCCATCGGTCATGGATTCTGGCAGCAGGACGCTGGCGGCCCAAAAGCCAAACAAGGTAAGCATGATGGGAACGGCCGTTACCATGAATACCGACGCCAGCTTGCCCACAAAAATCTCCACGTCGCTGCTGGGCGTCACCAAAAGCGATTCCAGCGTACCCCGTTCCTTCTCGCCTGCTGTCACGTCGATGGCAATGAACATGCCGCCCTGCACCGCGCTAATCGCCACCAAAATAGGCAGGAAGAAGGAGGCCGCCGCACCAGCCCGCTGTGCCGCCGAGGCCGTATCTTGGGCATCCAGCGTTACCGGGGCCAGAACGGATAAATCGACGTTTCTGTCCGTGAGCCGCTGCACTGTGAATTGCTGGTTGTACGCATTCAGCGCCAGTTCCAGTCGGTTGAGCGAAATACGGCCGCCAAACAGACCGCCAGAGGTGCTGTTGGTGCGCACAATCAGGTTGGCCTCTTTCTCAGCGGCCACGTTATCGCTAAAACCAGGGGGGAAGATCAGCCCAGCTGCTTCTTCGGCGCTGGCAATGGTTGCTTCCAAATCCCCTTCAAACGGTTTCAGCTCAATGTCGAACTGGGCAAAGGTGTCGATAAAATCTTCGCCAGCGTATTCCAATCCCTGTACCGGCAGCACCAGAGTATCTTCACTGCGGGAATCAACAAGGGTGCCGAGCAGGGGGTTGATTACAGCGTAGAAGATGCCCAAAATTAGCGGTATGGCCAGCGTTTGGCGCAGCCCTTTGCGGTCGCGGATGATGTCTAAAATTTCTTTTTGCCAAATGTTTGAAATATTGTTGAACATGTTGTTTTCCTTTTCAGTTTGCGAGTCATTCACTCGTTACTCGCCCACTTACCACTTGCTTACCTGCCACTTTCCTGCATACGGCCGTATTCACTCCGCTGCAATCCTTCCCGACCCGCCAGTACCACAAAGGCATCTTCCAGATTGTCCTTGCCCGTGCGGACCATGAGTTCGGCAGGGGTACCAGAGGCCACGATCTTGCCGCCTACGATGATGGCGATGTTGTCGCACAGCTTTTCGGCTTCATCCATGTAATGGGTGCTAAAGAGCACGCAGCGCCCCTGGTCGCGCATGGCGCGGATGCTGTCGCGGGTGTCGCGCACGGCCATCACGTCCAGCCCGTTGGTCGGCTCGTCCATGATGATAACCTTGGCGTCAAAGGCGGTTGCCCGGGCAATGGCCACGGCCTGGCGCTGACCGCCGGACAGTCTCTCCACCTTCTGGCGCACCGAAGGGATGTCTATCTTGAGGCGGTTGAGCAGCTTTTTCGTCTCC
>JBNKLQ010000392.1:0-4742 GCA_050292445.1 Promineifilaceae bacterium (SeqCode)
TTCGCTGAACTGGGTGACGACGTCAAGCGCGTTTTCTGGCTGCTGCACTTCCAAAACAAGCAGCTATCCAGCCACGAATTCCAAAACCAGGTCTCCCGCCGCAGCGGCAACAGCGACCCGCAGTTTGCCAAAACGCCCATCCTGGCCGTTTTCCACGGTGTGAAGGAACTGGTGGACAACGGCGTGCAGCAAGCCGTGGCCGACTCGCTTTCGCCAGAAGTGCGCGAGCTGTGGGAAAAAGCGTAGTTTCCAGTAATCAGTAATCGGTGAACCAGTAATCAGTCGATCAGTAACTGATTACTATATACTGAATACTGAATACTGATTCACTGAATGGCGAATCAGAGGCAAGCAACCCCAAAGGCAGATGAACCTCGCTGGCAAAAGGTCAGCAAGTGGATCATCTGTTTTTTTTTGCTGCTGCTGGCGGGATGTGCCCAGCCGAATGGCAGCAGCAACGAGGCAACGGCCGTTCCCCTCACGCTGCAAGTCGATGGCCAAACGTTTAATCTGACCACCAGCGCCGCCACCGTGCGCGAGCTGCTGGCCGAAGCTGGTGTTGAAGTCGGTGAGCTGGACGAAGTGGACCCGCCGCTGTTCACCGTGCTGACCTCCGAAATGGCCGTCCGCGTCATTCGCGTCAGCGAAACGGTAGATGTCAGCGAAGAAATCATCCCCTTTGAGCGCAAATTTATCCGCACCGACAGCCTCAGCGCCGACGACCCGCCGCAAATTGTGCAGGCGGGACAAAACGGCCGTAAAGAGATCACCATCCGCATCGTCTACCAGGACGGGCAGGAAGTGAGCCGCATTCGCACCAACGAAGTGACCCTGGCAGAGCCGCAAGACGAGCTGGTGATGATTGGCATTGGGGCCAACCGGGGCAACGTCAATTTTAGCGGTACCCTGGCCTACATCAGCGGCGGTACGGCCGTTCTCATGCGCGGCAGTACCTCTGTTCCCGAAACCCTTAACACCGGTGACGGCCTCGACGGGCGTGTCTTCAGCCTGTCGCCCAGCGGCAGCCATCTGCTTTACACGCGCGTCATCAGCGACAGCGACAGCTTGGTCCAAAACAATGGTTTTGGCAACAGCCTGTGGGTCGTTGGCACCGAGCGCGGCGCAGAACCACGCGAGCTGGGCGTGGAAAATGTGCTGTGGGCCGATTGGAATCCCAACCGCACCACCGTGCGCCAGATTGCCTACACCACCGCCAAACCCAGCGATCAGCCGCCCGGCTGGGAAGCCAACAACGACCTTTGGCTGGCCGACGTGTTTGAAAACGCTGGCACCCCCTTCGAACCAGAACAGTTCATCGACACCTACCCAGCGCTGAATGGCTGGTGGGGCGGCAATTACGCCTGGTCGCCAGACGGCCGTATGCTGGCTTACGCCTATGCCAATGAAGTGGGGCTGATTGATACCTTTGCCACGGAAAATGCTTTTAAACGGCGACAGCTGCAAGAGTTCACGGCGTACAATACCCTGGCCGATTGGGTTTGGGTGCCCACGCTCACCTGGTCGCCAGACGGCCGTTTTGTGGCCGTCACCAACCACGGCGGCGACGATGATCGCACCATGGAGTTCAATAGCTGGGTGTTTGACATTTTCTCATCGCTCAACGTGCAGCTCATCGACCAGACCGGCATGTGGGGCCATCTGCACTGGGTGACCAATCCTGACCAAAGCAGCATCGCCTTTTTGCGCACGGCCGATCCGGTTGACAGCCTGCGCAGCAACTACACCCTCTGGCTGATGGACCAGGATGGCAGCAACGCCCACCAAATTTACCCGCCGCTGGGCGAAAGCAGTGCCTTCTCCCGCGACGAGCGATTTATGGCCTGGGGACCCAGCGGGCAAGACATCGCCTTCATTTTTGATGATGATTTGTACATCATGAATTTAGAGGCAAACGCTTCTGGCAACAGCCAGACAGCAGCCACCCAGGTAACGGCCGACGACACGCCCGCCAGCCATCCCACCTGGGCACCGTATGGCCTGGGCTTTTTCAGTCCTGAACCTGAAGCTGGTGACGCCGAACCAACCACCACGCCAAACGGCCGTTTCCTCCCCGACACGCAAGAGTAGGGCAAGTTCACCACTATTGTAAGAAAATAATCGGGTAATAACATGACACCTTAAATTGTCATTTCGACCAAAGGGAGAAATCCCTGAAGCCTTCACAAGCTAGAAGCCTGCCAAGTTTAGAGGGATTTCTCGCCAAATGCGGCTCGAAATGACAACTATTGGGAATAAATGATGGTTTCCCGAACCATTCTTTAATTTTCAACAAACCTGCCCAATATCAAAACATCTACTCTAAAGAGAGAATAAAGTTGAGCATGTCGTCCAGCACCTCCCGGCGAACTACGCTGTTGCCCTGGCCAAGCGGCGTTTCCAGATTATGCCCGGACCCTTCATAAAGTTTGACGGTGATGTTACGCTTGTTCAACGATTGGAGCAGCGCCTCGCTTTCCATTGCGGGAACATTGGTATCCTCACGGCCGTACAGCACCAATGCCGGAACTTCAAGCTCTTGCCAATACGGTAGCGGATCAAAATCGCCTATGGCTGTCCAAAACGTCTTTTGCCGAACTCCCCGAATAGACCAGGCAGATGGGTAGGCTAGCAGGTCAGAGACGCCTGGCAGAAAGCCCATCTGGCGCAAATTGTGCTTTTCTTCATAAATTAGCATCTCACGGATGGGCACAGACCCCCCAGACAAATTAACAATAAAGTCGATTGAATCTGATTGGCTAGCAATAAGCGGCGCGATATGCCCACCCTGGCTGGCGCCAATAATACCTGCACGCGAAATTGCCAAATCATCCCGAGCCAGTAGATAATCGACTGCGGCAACCGTGTCAGTTGCCAGCTCCTCAAAGCTGGCCGTTTCCCAGTCCCCTTCAGACGCATCTGCACCCCGTTTGTCTGGCACCAAGACGATGACCCCATTGTCCAACAAATGTTTTACGCTCGTCAAAATCACGCGATTGCCACGGAAGCTGGGGGCAGAGCCGTGCACAAAAACCACTGCCGGGAATGGGCCGCTGCCTTCGGGTACAAACAGCATACCTGCTAACTGTATTTGCTGGGCTTCGTTATAAAACTGAACCTCTTCATATTCCATTTCAGATAAATTTACGCCTTCCCACTCACGGGGTTCTGGCTGCCGCAGTTGGGCCATAAGCACGGGTACCACTAGCAAAAGCACAACGGCCGTTCCCAAAATAACACCAATTGTTTTGTTCATTCGATTTCTCCTTTGAAAAAAGTTTGGTAAAAAGGTTGCACTCAGTGTGGCAGATCGGCTCAGCAAACACATCCGTAAAGCAGTGGAAATAGTGATCCTGAAAATTGTGCAGCTGATCTCCATAATTTTGAGGATGTACGGCCGTCTCCTATCCTTTATAATGGCCAGATGGTGAAACAACGCTGGTTAACGCGACCCGGATCCGGAACTTTTTTGCTCATCAGCTTCTGCTTATGGGGGGCGGTGAGCCTGCGCTGGATTACCGAGTTTATTGAGCAACAGCACCCGCTCACCTGGGCCATCTCCCTCATTTTGCTCATTTTTGGCTTGGCAATGGGGCTAGAGCCGCTGCTCACGCGGGGATCGTCCCTAAGAGCCCACGTTTATCTGGCCGTGCAGATGCTTCTGGTCTTTGTTGGCTCACTCTTCTTTTATGAGCTCGACTTTTTTGCCATGCTGTACATCGTTTTGTGCGGGCAGGCGGCGTATTTGCTCTCCCGGCGGGCCAGTTTGATCTGGACGGGCATTTTGGTTGTGATAACGGCCGTTGCCCAAATCATCCAGTTTGGTATCCCCATCGCCTTCTCCTTCATCTTGCTCTATGTAGCCGGACTGATTTTTGTGGCCATGTTTGTGCGGATGGTTTTGCAGGCAGATGAGGCACGGAACCACAGCGAGCAGCTGCTGGCCGAGCTGCAAGACGCCCACCAGCAACTGCAAGCCTACGCCAACCAGGCGGAAGAGTTGGCCATCGCCAACGAACGCACCCGGCTGGCCCGCGATCTGCACGATTCGGTCGCCCAAACGCTGTACGGCCTCACTTTGCAGGCCGAGGCGGCCAGCCGCAAATTAACCGCCGGGCAAAACGAGGCGGTGCAAGCCTACCTGGCGGCCATCCAGGAAGACGCCAAACAAACGCTGCAAGAAACCCGACTGCTTATTTTTGAACTCAGACCTCCCCTTTTAGAAAGCAACGGTCTAACCGCTGCGCTGCAAGCCCGTTTGGACACGGTGGAAGCACGCAGCGGTCTTGCGATGCGGCTTAATCTGCAAAAGGTGGGGCGTCTCTCGCCCAAAACAGAAACAGGTCTGTACCGCATTGCCCAAGAAGCGCTAAACAACGCCGCCAAATATGCTCAGGCGAGGGAATTGCACGTTTGTCTGACACAAAAAGATGCTCATATCCTGCTGGAAATTGCTGATGATGGGATTGGGTTTGACAGCACGGCCGTTCCCGCCGGGCGTGTAGGGCTGCAAGGGATGGCGGAACGGGTAACGCAGCTAAACGGCCGTCTCACCATCGACAGCGCCCCCGGCAAAGGAACCAAAATTCAGGTAGAGGTGCCCCTATGAGCCAACCGATACGCATTTTTATCGCCGACGATCACCACATTGTGCGGCGCGGCATTCGCGATTTGCTGGAAACGGAGCCAGACTTCACCCTCGTAGGCGAAGCGACAAATGGGCGCGAGGCGGTAACGGCCGTAGC
>JBNKLQ010000393.1:0-4715 GCA_050292445.1 Promineifilaceae bacterium (SeqCode)
TAGATGTGAGAGGTTATGGCTGTCAACGGCCGTTTCTTTTACTCGCCAAGCCTCACGGCCGTTTCATGACAAACTTCACATGTTCTGGCCCGCCGATTTGGGTAGGATGACGGGTGTTTGGTGAATGGTATTCGGTAAACGGTGATCCGTTATCGGTTTACCATTCACCGATTACCGATTTCGGATTACCGATAACGAGGAAACATATGACGCTTGAAATGTGGCTGGTGCTGGGCATCCTGGTAGCGGCAATTGTTTTGTTTATTACTGAATGGCTGCGGGTAGACGTGGTGGCTGTTGGCGTGCTGCTGTCGCTGATGGTGACTGGCGTGTTGACGACGGGTGAGGCATTGGCGGGATTTTCCAGTACGGCCGTTCTCACCATTGCTGCTTTGTTTGTTGTGGGAGGAGCCGTGCTGCACACAGGGCTGGCTGGAGCCATTGGCCGACGCATTCTCACCATTGCCGGGGATAGTGAATGGCGGCTCGTCTTGGTGATCATGGGGGCGGTGGTTCTGCTCTCCGGCTTTATGAGCGACACGGGGACGGTGGCGGTTTTGCTGCCAGCCATTATTAGTCTGTCGATCAACACCAAAATCAGCCCGGCCAAGCTGCTGATTCCCCTGGCTTTCGGCTCGCTGCTAGGTGGAGCCATGACGCTCATCGGCACGCCGCCCAACATTATTGTGAGCGATGTGCTGCGCGATGCGGGCTATGAGCCATTTTTCTTTTTTAGCTATACGCCGATGGGGTTGGTGCTGGCGGCAATTGGCGTCACCTTCATGATCTTTGTCGGACGGCGCATCTTGCCCAACCGCCAGGTGCTGGTGGAAAAACAGGTGGTGGCCACGCCAAAAGAACTGGTGGATGTGTATCGTTTGCCGGAAAATCTGCTGCGTCTGCGCGTGCGGCGTGGGTCTGGGCTGATTGGCCTAAACGTGTTCGAGTCGGGCTTGCGTGAGCAGTTTGGCGTGACGGTGCTGAAGATTATGCGCCCGCCCGATTTGTGGGATTTGGCCGAAAGCGAGGGGATTCACACTGAACTTAAAGATACACCTATTATTCCCGACAAAGAGGTGACCATTGAGCGCAATGATGTGCTGATTGTGCAGGGGGAGGTAACGGCCGTTAATCAAGCTGCTATTCATTGGAACATGGCCGTGCAGCCCGCAAAACCCAAAGACGCCAAGGCCCTGCTCAGCCGCGAAGTTGGCGTGGCTGAACTGCTGTTGCCGCCGCGTTCCAGTCTGCTGGGCAAAACATTGGCTGAAGTGCGCTTTGGGACCACCTACCGCCTGACTGTATTGGCCATTAGTCGTCCCGGAGACGGCCACAATCTTAATCTCAAAAACACCCGACTTCAATTTGGTGATACGCTGGTGGTCCAGGGGCGTTGGCATGATATTTCTCGCCTGCGCGAGTTTCGGCGGGACTTTGTGGTGATGGGTGAGCCGGAATCCGAAGTAGATCGGCCACCGCGCAGTAAGGCCCGCTGGGCGGCGATCATCATGATTGGCATGTTGGTGCTGATGGTGGGCGAATTTGTGCCGCTGGTGACCGCCTCGCTGATAGCGGCGCTGCTCATTGTGCTGACTGGCTGCCTGACGATGGATAAAGCATATGACGCCATCGATTGGCGCAGCATTGTGCTCATTGCCGGGATGCTGCCGATGAGCACGGCATTGGAGAAGGTGGGGCTGGTGAATTTGATTGCGACTGGCTTTGTGGACACGCTGGGCGGGATTGGTCCGCTGGCTGTGATGATTGGCCTCTTTTTGTTGACGTCTGTCTTTACCCAGGTGCTGTCTAACACGGCCACGACGGTGGTGATTGCCCCAATTGCCCTGGCAGCGTCGCAGACGTTGGGTATCCAGCCGCAGGCATTTCTGATGGCGGTGGCGATTGCTGCCTCGATGGCCTTTGCTTCACCTGTGGCTTCCCCGGCCAACACGCTGGTGATGGGGGCTGGCAATTATCGCTTTGGCGATTATGTAAAGATAGGCGTGCCACTCATTTTGCTGATGCTGGTGGCGGTCGTGTTGCTGCTGCCTTTGATTTTTCCATTTCAATGATGACAAGGTGACTGCGTTCTGCGAACGCTTGGTGAAACGCTTTTTCATCTTGTCACCCCTCGTTTAGTAGCCGCAGTTTCTTACTGCGTAACATAGCGCGGAAAGAATCCGCGGCTACGTGGAGATTACTACAACTGTAGTATCAATCCTTCGTTGGCGGCAAGGGTGAAGTGGGGCAGGGTGACGGTGCCCTTGTGCTGCATGTTGGTAGCCAGGGTGATGGAGGCCTCTTTGCCAGCATTTTTTATGTTAACTTCTTGTGGTTCCCCGATGAAGTTTAGGACGATGAGAAAGGAACGGCCGTTTGCCTCCCGCACATACGCAAACACATTCTCATTATTTGGCTCCACGGCACGATAGCTGCCCCCATGCAAAGCTGGTTCAGCCTGGCGCAGGGCAGTAAGGGCGCGGTAGAAGTTGAGCATGGAAGTGGGATCTTCGTTTTGGGCGGCGATGTTCACCTTCGTGTAGTTATCAGCAACGGGCAGCCAGGGAACGGCCGTTTCCCCTGTAAATCCCGCGTGAACTGAATCATCCCACTGCATCGGCGTGCGTTCTGGGTCGCGGCCAATGAGGTGCGCAATCTCCGGCTGGTTAACGGCAGGTGGGTCCTGCACAAACTCTGGCGGAATGTGGCCATCCTCCATGCCAATTTCCTCGCCGTAATAGCTGGTGGGTGTGCCGCGCAGCGTTAGCAGCAGCATGTTGGCCACGCGCGCCTGGTCCGCGCCTACACGCGTGGCGATGCGATGCTGGTCATGGTTGCCCAGCACCCAGTTCGGCCAGGCGCCTTCGGGTAGGGCTGCCTCGTAACTGTCCACCAGTTGACGGACGGTTTGTGCCGTCCATTGGCTCAAAATGAGATGGAAATTGAAAGGCAAATGGCACTCATCAAAATTTGTGCCGTAGTAAGTGATCAACTGATCATACGGTAGGTAAATTTCCCCAACCATCATTCGTTCATCGTACGTATCCAGTACGGTGCGCATTTGGCGGATAAGGTCGTGGACTTCCGGCAGGTTTTGGGTGTAAATGTGGTTCAGGCTGAACATGGGCTCCACCCCGTCCCAATTTGGATTGGGTGGTTCATTCCGAAACTGGGCATCTTTCATCATCAGCCAGATGACGTCCACACGGAAGCCATAGACCCCTTTGTCCAGCCAGAAGCGCATCACGTCTAGCATGGCAGGCAGCACATCGGGATGGCGGTAGTTGAGTTCGGGCTGCTGGGTGACAAACTGGTGCAAATAATATTGCCCGGTGGCCTCATCGAAGGTCCAGGCAGGGCCGCCAAAGAAGCTGAGCCAGTTGTTAGGCGGGCCGCCGTCCGGGGCAGGATCGCGCCAGATGTACCAATCCCGTTTGGGGTTGTCGCGGCTGCTGCGGCTTTCCTGGAACCAGGCGTGTTCATCGGAGGTGTGGTTGGGTACCAGGTCGATGATGAGCTTGAGGCCACGTTCGTGTGCGTCAGCCAGCAGGGCGTCGAAGTCGGCCATCGTGCCAAAGAGTGGGTTGATATCGACGTAATCGGCCACATCGTAGCCGAAGTCGTGCATGGGGGAGGGGTAGATGGGGGAAAGCCAAATGGCGTCGATGTTGAGACTTTGCAGATGATCGAGCCGCTGGCGGATGCCGGGCAGGTCGCCAATGCCGTCGTTGTTGCTGTCCTGGTAGGATCGGGGGTAAATCTGGTAGATGATGCCTTTTTGCCACCAAAGCAGGTTTTGATTCATGGTATGAACTCCAATTTTTAGCGACGGATGATAGATGATTGGGGCGAAATATTCAATGGTTGGTCCTGGCGTTTGTGTGTGAAACTGCCGTAACTGATTCGTCAACTTCTCGGAAGACTTTTATAATGCTATATGTGAACAGTGGAAACTTGTCTGAACAAAGTGGTAAACTGTAGAATAAATTCTCGTAAGTTTTCTGTATTCCCACTAACCAAGCCATCGCAGCACGGCGCAACGAAATCGAGAATATATAATCCAGCAGCCCATGCCCATTTGGCATGTGCGCTGTTTTGATTTGGGCATCAAATGTGCCCTCGGCATTATTGATTTGATTAATAGAAGGAGATATTTTGGATTCAGCAACAATTCGTTTTTTCGTCTCCGATTTGGATGGTACGTTATTGGGGGATGATGAAGCATTGGCACAGTTTAGGCAGATTTGGGCGTCGGAGCCGGTGGAGGAACGGCCGTTGCTCTGCTACAACACCGGTCGTTTGCTAGATGATGTGCTCCATTTGGTGTCCAGTGGCATATTGCCCCAGCCAGATTATATCATCAGTGGGGTGGGCACTTCCGTCTACGACATGGCAACGGGGGAACTGCTCAAACAGTTTACAGAGATATTGGAAGAAGGCTGGAATTTAGAAACCGTTGAGCAATTTCTCAGCCAGCTCGATTTGCCGTTGCAAAAACAGCCGCATCATTTCCAGAATGCGTACAAATCAAGCTGGTATTTTGATGACGCTACGCCAGAGCAGCTAGAGAGGATTCAGGCTGGCCTGGAAGAGCTGGGACTGGAACATCATCTTGTGTATTCCAGCAGCCGCCATCTGGACATTTTGCCGAAGTGGGCCAACAAAGGGAACGCGCTGCGCTGGCTGTTGAGCCATTTGCATATTCCCACCAGCGA
>JBNKLQ010000394.1:0-4695 GCA_050292445.1 Promineifilaceae bacterium (SeqCode)
ATCCTTCGAGCGCACCGTAATCGGGGACAGATGGGCGTCATATTTATGGCTTTCGGTGCGGGTGGCCCAGTTCAAAACGATATTGGTGGTAGGCACCAGCTCTACTTTGAGAATCCGTGTGTTTAACGGATGTTTACCCGGATACAGCGGCGTTACCCAAACGCCCTTGTGACCTGGTTCAACCAGATTACCGTGCTTGAAGCCCTCGCCACTAACATCCTTGTGAGCCTTGCCCACATAAGCAATCACGATCCCCACATGGCCGATGGGAATTTCGGTCATGGGTACTTGCTCCACACTAACGAACCAGGGGTTTAGGTTCCACGAACCGGAGAGCAGCACCTGCTCCTGTAAACCACGCCGCCCATCATTGTTGAGGAAGGTTTGAGCATTTTGGAAGTTGTCATGCCCTTCCACAATTGCTCCGGCAATTTCACCATCGTCGATGGAACGGCCGTCTAACGTGGTAACAATCCCTACCTTATCCGGCGTAATGCTGTAGACATGGAGTTGTGACGGAGCCATCTCGTGTGAGTCGGCATTCTGTGCCGTAATGACGGTAAAAAGCACACGATTAATGCGGTAGGTTCCCGCCGTTAAAACCTCTAGCTGTCGCCCTTTTTCACCGCCGTTCATTAAGAATTTGCGCGCATCTTGATAATTATCACAAGGGATGACCTTGCCCAAAATTCGTTCTGGTGGAATGGTGGCACCGGCTGCCGCCACAACCAGGCCAATTTGACCCTGAGGAATAACAGTGACAGGCACTCTGCGGACAGAATATTGCCAGGGGAAGTAGAAGAAATGCCAGCCTGGGGCCAGTGTGTCTGCCTGGTAGCCAGCTTCGCCCTTGAGGGCAATCAACTGCCCGGCCGACAGGCGCGGCCCAAACTTTTTAACGACGACGCCAACTTCTTTTTCGCTGATGATCACCAACCCTACCAACGGCTTGAGAAAGAGCAGCAAAAGCGAAAGACCAACCAGCCCAGAGATCAGAGCTATTAATACTGCGGGTGTTGTAAACATGAGATGTTCTCCATAGGCGGGCAGATTGCGCCAGGGCAATTTGCCCAAACAAAAGTAACCCGGCCACGCAATTTCTTGTGGGCGGGAAACGGAAACTAGACAAGCCAAAAATCCCGACGCGAACTACGCCAGGAACGGCCGTTTGCTACCAATATTCAGTTACATCAAAAAAGGATTATGTTGGGGGACGAGCGAGCATATCCAACCTCCACCGGGGCTAACGTGAAATGAGTTTGCTGGTCAAGCCCCTGTGAGGCAGCAAAGCGATTAAATTGATCCGGGAAAGCAATGGCTTGACCCCAGATATGGAAATATTAATGATATTTGCTTCCCGTGTCAATATATGGGGGTGGTTTTCCGGCCCGAAATAATTTGAAAACAGCTAGCGTAGCTTTGCAGCATGGAGGGAATCAGGTAAGCGTCATGTAGCGGAGAACAAAGGCTGACATACTAACAGTATTCAACACTGTATGGTTAGGTAGGACTTTTTCGATGCAAACAAGCGAACTCAAAACCCAATTTTTCCGTAGACCCATCGTTCCGCAGCGTGTGGTTGTAGAGGCACCCACACCTGCCCGTGCCCACTCACTGGCGGACGCACCCACCGAGCTGTGGTTTCCGGCAGCGACGGCCCAGCCACAGGCTTTGCCAGGCGTTGCCCAACGCAAACGGCCGTTCCTCAAACATCTCTTCTTTGGCTTTGTCCTGCTGGCTCTACTGGCTGGAGGATTTACAATCGTGGCCGGGGCTGGCCTCATCTACATGAGCGACCTGGTGATGCCTGGCGTGCAGGTGATGGGCATGGACCTGGGGCGCATGACCCAGGCTGAAGCAGCGGTGGCGCTGCAAAACAATACCAATCAGCAAACCCTTCGCCTGACACATGAAGACACCTTTTGGCTGGTTTCCCCGGCGGACCTGGGACTGACGCTGGATGCAGCAGCGACGGCCAAAAATGCGCATGCTTACGGCCGTACCCCTGAAGCGTGGGTTGAATTCATCCAAACGGGCACGATGGCTGTGGAATCAAACTGGGTGTTGGATATGGCCGTTGCCCAAACCACCCTACAAAACCGCGCCGCCGAACTGGCCATCGACCCGGTGAATGCCGGGCTGGTCATTGAAAATGGACAGGTGCGCACCACCCCCGCCGCCGATGGGCAAACGCTGGATGTGGCGGCTACCGTTGCGGCGCTGGCGCAAAGCGGTGCAACGGCAGCCCAAAACGGCGAATTTCCGCTGGTGATGCAGGCCATTTCTCCCGCCATCACCGATGTGAGCAGTTTTGTAGCCCAGGCAGAATCATTACTCAATACCACCATCACCATCCAGGCCACCGACCCGGTGCAGGATGAAGCAGTGAGCTGGGTGGTTGGTCCCCAAATTTGGGGCGATTGGCTCACGCTGGCAGTTGATGCCAATAATCCAACCCAATTCAAATGGACACTTGATCCCGACAAGGCTGAGCAATTTTTTGCCGACCGCAATGCAGCGCTGGGTGAAAATCGGTATCTGGATGAACAGCTGGCGTTAACGGCCGTTACCGAGGCGATCAAAAATCAGCAAGAAAATATTAGCCTGCGCATTTACCATAGCCCCAGCCAGTACGTGGTGCAGCCTGGCGACACCTTTGCTGGAATCGGCCGTAAGGTGGGCGTTCCTTACCCTTGGATTCAGGCCGCCAACCCTGGCG
The DNA here is from genome assembly GCA_050292445.1 of Promineifilaceae bacterium (SeqCode). GTDB lineage: Bacteria > Chloroflexota > Anaerolineae > Promineifilales > Promineifilaceae > Leptofilum. Next base: position 2,720 of record JBNKLQ010000394.1, read on the forward strand.
TAGGTGACGCGCTCAGCGTGGGGCAAAGCATCACCATCCCTTCGCCCGATGATCTACTGCCGTATCCTGTGGTGGATAGCAAACGCGTTGTGGTAAGCATTAGCCAGCAGCGCGCCTGGGTGTATGAAAACGGCGCGCTCAAATGGGAATGGCTGGCCAGCACCGGTATCGCTTCCAGCCCGACTGCACCTGGCGTGTTCCAAATTCAAACGCATGAACCCAACGCCTATGCCGCCAGCTGGGATTTGTGGATGCCTAGCTTCATGGGCATTTACCAGCCTGCGCCCAATGTGGAATTCATGAATGGCTTTCACGGCTTCCCCACTCGCGATGGAGCCAATCTGCTTTGGACCAATAATTTGGGCACGCCCGTGACCTATGGGTGTATACTGTTGAGCAATGAAAATGCTGCCCAATTGTACGAGTGGGCCGAGCAAGGCGTGATTGTGGAAATTTTGCCCTAGGGGAAACAGATCATGGTTGGTTCAACCTTCTTAATTATCTGCGGCAGTGCTGTGATGGTTGTTGCTGCTTTAGCTTTTTATTACTTTTGGCAAGATCGGGAGAAATGACGATGGGCATAGGTGTGTCGGAGTTGGCCATTATTGTTTGCGGGGGTGGCTTGTTGCTCGTGGCTGTGGTTGCCGGGCTTTATTTCTGGCAGCAGCGCGAACGTTAGTGAGATGTCAATGATGGGTTTGTTGTTTTTGGCTGCTGTGGTTGTTGGCGGTATTTTGTTGGTTACGGCCGTTGGCCTGGGCCTCTACTTTTTCCTCCGCGATCGCGAAAAATAGCGTAAAAACAGGACTGGCAGTCCTGACCTTAGAACTGTTTCAAATGGCTAAAGTCAGGACTGCCAGTCCTCGTCCTTGTTTAACCCAACCGCAGCGGTAAGCGCGTCAGCCGCTGACCTGTTAGGGCGAAAACTGCATTGCCTACGGCCGCAGCAATCGGGCCGATGGGCGGTTCGCCAATGCCAAATGGTGCTTCGCCGCTTTCCAACAGTTGTACATGCAGCTCTGGTGTCTCTTTCAACCTGAGCATGGGGTAGTCGTCAAAATTAGCCGCTTCGATTGCGCCATCCCTCACCTTGATTTCCTCTAACAATGTTGAGCTTAACCCCATCACAATGCACCCTTGCGCCTGGGCGATGGCCCCGTCTGGGTTGATCACCAAACCGGGGTCCATGGCGCAGTACACATTGTGTACCCGAATCTGGTTCTCTTCCAGCGAAACTTCGGCAATTTGGGCCACGACCGTCTTGGCGTCGATGTTGATAGCCAGACCGTGAGCGTGCCCTTCTGGCAGGTTGCCGCCCCAGTTGGCCATCTCTGCCACTGTTTCCAGGGCGCGGCGGAAACGGCCGCTTTGCTCACTGTCGCTCAGGTGATTCAGCCGGAATTGTAGGGGATCGATGCCTCCTGCGTGGGCCAGATCATCCATGAAACTCTCGATGGCAAAAGTAGCAGCCAGTAAACCTAGGCCGCGCCAGAAACCGGTGGGCACTGGCAACGGTGTACGGTAGCTCACCATCTGCCGGTTGGCAATGCCGTCATATTCCACTCGCGCGCCACGATACGCGCCAAAATCTGCCCCAACAAAGGTCCCGGCAATGCCCGGCAGAAAGCCGAAGAACACATCGCCGCTGGCCATTTCGTGCTGGAGGGCTTGGATACGGCCGTTCCCATCCAATTTCCCCTGCAACACATGGTGCGTCGAGGGGCGGAAATTACCGTAGCGCATATCCTCGGTCCGGTTCCAGCCCACATGCACCGGGCGACCTGCTGCTTGAGACAATCTTGCTGCTTCGTGCGCCGCTTCCAGGTCCAGCTTGCGGCCAAAACCGCCGCCCAGATAAGTGGGAATCACCTTTACCTGATCTTTGTTCATGCCTAGAATTTTGGCTAGGGTACCCTGTACTACCTCTGCCGCTTGTGTCGAAACCCAGGCGGTGGCTTTTTCGGCCTGCACGTCAA
>JBNKLQ010000395.1:0-4679 GCA_050292445.1 Promineifilaceae bacterium (SeqCode)
TGATGAAAGCCATGATGAGATCAACCAGCGAGCAGAGTCGTTAATGGAACAGGTCGGTGTGGCACATCTTGCTGATAACGACATCACGCAAGCTTCAGGTGGTCAGTTACAACGGGTGGGTATATGCCGCGCCCTGATCAACAACCCGGACATCCTATTTGGTGATGAACCCACCGGTGCCCTCAATTCAAAGGCCGCCGGCGAGATCATGGATTTGCTGACAGAAATCAATAACTCCGGCACAACCATCATGCTAGTGACGCATGATGTCAAAGTAGCGGCCAGGACGGAGCGAGTGCTCTTTATGCTGGATGGTCAAATCGTCGCTGAGAAGTACCTGGGTAAACCAGCCGAGAATGAGACAGAGGGAAAAGAAAGGGAAGAGCGCTTATCAAGTTGGCTCACTGAGTTGGGGTTTTAGCTCTACATAAGCATACAAACTAAATAAAACGAACCTGTCATCCCCGCCTTCGTGGGGATGACATGAAATAGAAAGGTTTTTATCATGGCTACACAATTTTCTATAAATGACAATATACCCTGGAAAACCCGCTTCTTCACCATCTGGGGTGGGCAGGCACTCTCCATTATCGGCAGCCAGCTTGTGCAATTCGCCCTGATCTGGTACCTGACGGTGCAAACAGGCTCAGCAACTGTGCTGGCAACAGCTTCACTGGTGGGATTACTGCCCAATGTGATTCTGGGTCCCTTCATCGGCACACTGGTTGACCGCTGGGATCGCCGCCGCATCATGCTGATTTCTGACATGGTTATCACGTTGGTGTCAATGGGGCTGGCGGTTTTGTTTGCGCTGGACGCTGTGGAAGTGTGGCAACTCTATGTGGTGATGTTTATTCGAGCGCTATTTGGCGCGTTCCACAGTAATGCCATGACGGCTTCAACGTCGCTGCTGGTGCCGGTCGAGCATCTGACCCGTATTCAAGGGATTAACCAGATGCTCAATGGCGGCCTCAATGTCATCTCGGCGCCGTTGGGGGCACTGCTTCTCGGCGTACTGCCCATGCAAGGCATTCTGGCTATTGATGTTTTCTCGGCCCTATTCGCCATCGTGCCTTTGTTATTTATGCGCATTCCCCAACCGGAACGACGCAACAACACAGAAGATGACGATCAGGAGACAGTATGGCAGGGTGTTAAAGCTGGACTGCGTTATGTGATTGGCTGGCCGGGTCTGCTGATTGTCGGGCTGATGACTGTGGGCATTAACTTCACGATCATCCCTGCTTTTTCACTGATGCCCCTGCTGGTGAAGGAATATTTCGGTGGCAGCGCCATCCATTTAGGTTGGGTTGAGTCAGCGATAGGCATCGGCATGTTTGTTGGTGGTGGCGTGTTGGGGGCATGGGGCGGTTTCAAGCGCAACATCGTGACATCCATGCTGGGATTGATGGGCATGGGCGTTGGTACGCTGGCTTTTGCGCTCGCACCTGCGACCGCGCTCTGGTTGGCAGTCATTGGCTCTCTGATTGTCGGGATCATGATGCCAATGACGATGGGACCATTCTACGCCATGATTCAGACGATTGTGGAACCCGATATGCAGGCGCGGATATTCTCGCTGTTGAGCAGTGTCGGTACGGCGATGGTGCCCGTTGGGCTGCTGGTCGCCGGGCCGATAGCCGACCGGTTTTCTATTCAGGTATGGTTTTTGTTTGGCGGGCTGCTCTGCATTCTAATGGCCATCTGCGGGTTGTTTATCCCTGCGGTGATGCAAATCGAATCACGCGGCAGGATCATATCAGGTGATGTCTCGGAGGGTTTGGCATTATGAACACGAATGCTTGTTATCACATTGTTGTAAACGGCCGTCTCGATGAACGCTGGTTAGGCTGGTTTGAAGGTCACACAGTTGATTATCGCGACAATGGAACAACATTAATCGTGCTGACAGATGTTGATCAGCCTGCCTTGTTCGGTGTTCTCAATCGGATACGTGATCTGGGATTAGAGCTGATTTCGGTTCAGAAAGATGATTTACGGTAACAGTAATGTCCCCAGAATTTTGGGCAAAGAGAGGCTATTGTCAAACACAAAGTTGATCTGCTGAATGTGTTGCTTGTTTTCCATTTCTCAGCTGCTAAACTTGACATCTTAAACGAGGAGCTGCCAGAAAAGGGCATGAATGTGTTAATCCGTCAATACCTTGGTAAGCTTTGACCCTACTCTGGACAAACTGCCTACCGATACAAAGTTACAAATATCTTTGGCCAACCTACCAAATCCTGGAGAAAAAAGATGAGCGAACCAACTTATGGGCTTGTTGAAAACATGGCTACATTGCTGCCAGAAATCCCGGCAGAATCGATTGTGAGCCGGAAAGTGTACACTGATGATTTGCTCAAGGTCACCCTGTTTGGCTTTGCCGCCGGGGAAGAGCTGACGGAGCATACGGCCGCTTTTCCCGCCACCCTCCATTTTTTAAGCGGAGAAGCCAGGTTGACACTGGGTGAAGACACAATCGAAGCACGACCAGGCACCTGGGTGCAGATGCCTGCCCATTTACCGCACAGTGTTTTGGCCAAAACGGCCGTTACCATGCTGCTCACCCTTACCGTTACCAAATGAAATCCAAACTCCCACCCGTGCAGCTGCCCATCATGGGGGCAGTGCTCATAACCTTGCTGGCAGCACTGTGGGCCGGACTCATCCGCGTAGGCTGGCGCTGGCCTGCCTGGCAGCCAATGCTGCCCGCGCTGCACGGCCCGCTGATGATTTCCGGCTTTTTAGGCACCCTGATCAGTTTGGAGCGCGCCGTCGCTATCAGAAAATCGTGGACATACGTTGGTCCAGTGCTAAGCGGCATTGGCGCTGTCTGGCTGGTAGTGGGTTTGCCGCTACCGCTGGGGCAGTGGCTGCTGCTATTGGGGAGTTTGGGATTAACGGCCGTATTCCTGCACATCATTCGTCAACATCCCGCCAGCTACACGATCACAATGGGCTTGGGCGCGCTCTGCTGGTTGGTAGGCAACGGGTTATGGCTAGGCGGCTGGCCCATTTTCCGTATCGTGTACTGGTGGGCGGGCTTTCTGGTGCTAACGATTGTGGGCGAACGGCTTGAATTGAGCCGCGTCGCCCGACTGTCCGCCAACACAATTCGACTGTTTGTGGGAGCCGTGGCCCTTTTTATGGTAGGGCTGCTCGCCGTGCTGGTTTGGGGCAGCGCAGGCACGCGCCTCATCGGCCTGGGGCTGATGGCCCTGGCACTGTGGCTGGGACTGTTTGACATCGCCCGGCGCACGGTGCGGCGTACTGGATTGACGCGCTTCATTGCCGCGAATCTGCTGCTGGGCTACGGCTGGCTGCTGATAGGGGGCCTGACGGCGCTGCTGCTAGGACAAGCCGTGGCTGGCCCCCGCTACGACTTTATGCTGCACGCCGTCTTTGTGGGCTTTGTCTTTGGCATGATTTTTGCCCACGCGCCTATCATCGTGCCCTCCATTTTGCCTATCCAGATTCGCTTTCATCCGATTTTGTACGGACCGACGATTTTTCTACATCTGGCGCTGCTGCTGCGCGTACTGGGAGACATCGGGGCCTGGCAGCCCGTGCGCGCCTGGGGCGGCTTGCTAAACGCCATCGCCATTTTGTGGTTTATGGGCCAGATGGTGTATCTGGCCGCCACAAGCAAACGCCTCCCAAAATAGGACGCAGATCACCCTGATTTTCCTGATTTATTGGATATCTGCTTCATAATCAGGGCAATCAGGCAAATCAGCGTTCTATTTTTCATTTCCGCTTTCGCAAGAATGACACGCACGATAAAATGAGCCCATGACCGATTCACAACCACAGGCCAAACGGCCGTCTCGCTTCCGCAAACAACTGATTTTACCAGCCGAACATGGTTCCTGGGCCTGGCTGCTGGTGCCTTTTTTGGTGGGAACGGCCGTTGCTCAACTATTCACTTTGCCTGTCTGGCTGGTACTGCTCGGCGGATTGGCCGCCTTCCTGCTGCGTCAACCGGCCACCGTCTGGCTGCGCGCCCGACAAGGACGCGGCCGTCGCAGCGATGAGCCAATTGCCCTGCGCCTGATATTACTGCTCGGCGGCATTGTGCTGCTGTGCGCCGTTGGCTTGCTGCTGCTGGGCCGATTTGCCCTGCTGTGGTTGGTGCTGCCGTTTGCCCTGCTGCTGGCTGCTTATTTGCAGGCCGCCCGCAGCCGCCAAAGTACGCGCACGCTGCAAATGGAGCTGGTCGGCGCGGCCGGTCTGGCCCTCATGGCTCCGGCGGCGATGCTGGCCGCCATTGGCACCTCGTACCCGACGGTGTGGTTGATTTGGGGCCTGATGGCGGCGCAAAATGTGCTGGGCGTCTTTTACGTGCGGCAGCGTATTGCCGATACGCATGAACGGCCGTTTACGCGGCAGCCTCTGTTGTGGAGTCATGTGGTAGGATTGGTGCTGGTGCTGGGAACGGCCGTAGCGGGTCTCATTCCCTGGCTGGCAGCGGTCCCCTTTGTCGGCTTCTTGCTGCGAGCCATCTGGACAGCGCAGCAGGCCCGTCCCATCGCCAACATCAAAAAGTTTGGCTTCCAGGAAGTAGGCGTCGAGCTAATCAGCGGTTTTTTGATCGCGTTAGGGTATCTTCTTTAAGGCGGAGAAAATGATTACGATTTCAACTTATAACGGCCGTTGGCCCCAAGAATTCGCTCAAATTG
>JBNKLQ010000396.1:0-4670 GCA_050292445.1 Promineifilaceae bacterium (SeqCode)
AAGCAAACCACAGAAAGTGCTTTAAAAACCTGAAGGCGATTTCTCTGTGGTTTGCTCAAGTAAAAGCGGGAGAAATGGCTCTGCTTTTTTAAAGGACTTTCCCGCTTTTACATAAATAATCGCTGCTTTAATATTCGCTAAAAATCTTCACAATGCGCCTGTGACATCGTTTACACTCAGCTTGATGGTTATTTAGGGTACCCCTCATTTTCCTCAGCAACTTGCTTTCTAACATCCTGACCAATACCCTGTTCCACTAAAGTTATGGCCACAATAAACCATCCACTGTGTGGCAGACTTACCATACCCGAAGGAGTAAACCCGATGAAGAAGTTAATGCGAAATGTTATTGGCCTGATCCTGCTGACCTTGCTCACGGTTGCGGTTACTAGCCCGGTGGCGGCACAAGCTTTTCCTGATGTGATTCCGCTGCCCAATGGCTTCCAGCCAGAAGGTATTGTCATTGGCAAAGACAATACCGCTTACGCCGGTTCGCTGGCTGATGGTGACATCTACACCGTCGATCTGCGTACTGGTACTGGTGAAATCTTGCTGGAAGGCCCCGGCACACCCGCTGTTGGCCTGGATTTTGATAGACGGACGGATTATCTGTTTGTCTCTGGTGGGCCGAGTGGAGACGGCCGTATCTACGACACCCTCACTGGCGACCTGGTAACAAGCTATGATTTCGCTGGTGGTTTTGTCAACGACGTGATCGTGACGCCCAATGCAGCTTATTTTACCGATTCATTTATGCCTGTGCTGTACAAAGTGGAACTGAGCCATGCAGGCACACCTGGTGCTGCTGAAACCCTGCCCCTGAGCGGCGACTTTGTCTTTGTTCCGGGTGAGTTCAACACCAACGGCATTGTGGCTACACCCAACGGCAACGACCTCATCATCGTGCATTCCAGTCGGGGTGAATTGTACCTAGTCGATCCCCAAACTGGGCAAGCCACCCTGATTGATCTGGGTGGTGACAATGCCAACAGCGGCGATGGCCTGCTGCTGGTGGCGCGTAAACTCTTTGTGGTGCAAAATTTTGCCAACCAGATTGCCGAATTCCAGCTAAATCGCAATTACACCTCCGCCACGCTACGGCAAATCATTACAGACGATGATTTTGATATTCCCACAACGGCCGATAACAAAGGCGCACGGCTTTATGCTGTTAATGCCCGTTTCAGCACCCCGCCCGGCCCGGACGTTGAATACGACATCGTGCGCGTAACTCCCTAAAACGTAGCTGAAGCAAGCTTTATTAATTCGGACACAGATTTCCACAGATGAACGCAGATTGAAAAGAAAATCTGTGCAAATCTGTGTTTATCTGTGTCCCATTTTTTAGCGTAAGCCCTGTTCCATGAGGGCAAAGAAGCGGTTGGTGTTTATTTCCAGAATGATGTTTGTGTTGGCGATACGGCCGTTTCTCATACCCCAATCCACCGTTGTTTGACCTCTCGTATACATCCCCGTCAACTCTACCGAAACGTGCCGCTTTTCTGCTTTTGTGACGATGTTTGGCTCTAAAGCCACGGCCATAGCTAACGGGTCGGCCCCAAACATCATGCGGCGTCCAGCTAACTCGGCCGTGAACTGGAGCGTTTTGGCTGAAATCGCCTCATAAAATCTGGATTTTGGCGTGTTTAGGGCAATCCAGCGTTGCAGCATTGTTTCTGGAATGGCGTGCCGCACCGTTGTCTCCCAATCGACAAGCTCAATGAATTTGCCTTGCTGCTCCCATCCGGCAAACACAACATGGGCTGCTTCCGGGTCGTGATAGATGTTGAACTCGGCGGAGACGTTGCGCGTATTGCCGCGAGCAGTTACCGCACCGCCCATTACCACCAATCGCTTCAATTTAGTGGGCAAAGCGGGGTCTAGCTTGAGCGCCACGGCAATATTTGTCAGCGGGCCGATAGCCACCAAGGTGTATTCGCCAGGCGCTTCATTGGCCAGCCGCAGCAGTGCCAGCGCAGCATGTTCCGTTTCCGCCTGGCGCAGCTTTGGCGTAAAGCCTGCATCCCCCAGGCCATCCTGCCCATGAACCACGGCCGCATTTTCTTGAGCGATGACTAACGGCCGTTCACAGCCAGGATACACTGGAATCTCTTGCTCAATCATCTCCACCAGGGTGAGACTGTTACGCACGGTGTGTTCCAACCCCACGTTGCCGCCTACCACCAGAATAGCGACGATGGTGGCCTGGGGATGGGCGGCAGCCATCAGGATAGCCTGGGCGTCATCAACGCCGGGGTCTGTGTCAATAATTAGTTTCTCCATGAGGGCTTTTTCTCCTGTAAAAAATTTAACGCAAAGGCGCAAAGACGCAGAGAAAAAAGAAGTATTCGCGTTTTTTGCGTTTCATGTTCAAGATTAGAAACATTTATGTTTGGGCGAGTAGTTCTATCAGTTCTGTGCGGGTGGGCATGGCGGAACTGGCTCCGGCTTTGGTGGTGGCCAGTGCACCGGCGGCGGCTCCCCAACGAATGGCTTCGGCCAACGGCCGTTTCTCCGCCAACGCCACAGCCAATCCGCCATTAAAGGCATCCCCTGCCGCCACCGTGTCAATCGTTTCAACGGCATACGGCTCCACAAAGCCAGAGTCGCTGCCGGATTGATAATAAACCCCTTGTGCGCCTAGTTTGATAACGGCCGTTTCCACCCCCCGTTCGCACAAAATAGAAGCGGCCTGCGCCGCCTCTTCTCGGTTACGTGGACGAAACCCAACCAGGATTTCTGCCTCTAGCTCGTTGGGCGTGAGGATGTGGCATAGTTGGTACGCTTCGGTTGGAAGCGGTCTGGCTGGTGCGGGATCAAGTATGACCAACGCACCTGCTTCCCTGGCTGCTTGCGCCGCCGCCAATGAGGTTTCTAATGGGCTTTCTAGCTGGAGCAGCAAAACTCGGGCTGGTGTTAGTGCAGCGCGGCAGCGCGTTACCTCGCGATCATCGTGGGCCATATTGGCTCCAGAAATCACAACAATTGTGTTCTCAGCCTGCTCGTCAACGTCGATGATAGCCAGCCCCGTGCCGCTATTTGGGTCTACCAGGATACCGCTGATGTTTACTGGCTCATTGGCGATCATCTCCAGAAGGCCAGCGCCAAACGCATCTTTTCCCACGCGGCCAATGAACTGTGTCGGCACGCCCAGTCTCCCTGCGGCCACCGCCTGGTTAAAGCCCTTGCCGCCTGGCACGGTGATGAACTTGCTGCCGAACAAGGTTTCTCCCGGCGCTGGCAGATGGGGAACGTAGGTGGTTAAATCCATATTGATACTACCCAGAACAACAACAGTCATTTGCACCTCCAAAAGTTCTTGGTTCAGTATTTTACACGAAGCTGGTGGTAAGCTGCTTATCCTATGGGATGGGACGCTGATGAACGCCGATAATCGCTGATAAACGCTGATTTTGTTTTATCTGCGTTTATCAGCGTTCGATTTCTTAACTGAAACGCCTTTTTCAAAAATAATCCTGATTGGTAAGGAGTTGTTGAGAGGCGTTACAATAACGTCATGTCAAAACGATACCCTATCCCCGCAGCAGAAACACGGACTGAGATTGAAGTGAAGCATTCACGGTTTATTGCAACGGCCGTTCCCGCCTTCAGTGTCGAGGAAGCCAGAGAATTTATTGCGCGCATCAAACGTGAATTTAGTGATGCCAGCCACAATGTGCCAGCCTTCCTGATTGGTTTCGGTAATAGCGTCACTGCCCATTGCAATGACGATGGCGAACCATCTGGCACGGCAGGACGGCCGATTTTGGCCGTGCTGCAAGGCAGCGGGTTGGGCGATATTGCCGTGGTGGTAACACGCTACTTTGGCGGCACCAAGCTGGGCACCGGCGGCCTAGTACGGGCCTACAGCGAAGCCACCAAAGGGGTGCTAGAGATTGTGCCCCGTGCGGAGAAGGTGCCCACGCACACGGTGATGTTGGCACTGCCTTATAATTTGTTAGAGCGGGTGCGATTGTTGGTTGGGGAATGGAACGGCCGTATCCTGGACGAACAGTTTGCTGCTGACATCACCATGACCATGCAGTTTACTGTAGCTAAGTTTCCCGGCTTCCAAGGTGACCTACGTGAGCTGTCACATGGCTCCTTGGCAGCTGAAATCATCGAGACCAACGAAGACACCATCATGCCGCTGGGCACCTTTTTTTAAGAAGCAGAGTAAATGAGTTCTTCATAAGATGACACCGTAATGGCACGTTGGTCACCTTGACTTACGTGGGGCAAAAAGTGTATGCTGTTGGCACGTTATGAATGGCCATTTCAAAAGCGTGATTCACAATTTATATTAAAAGTTTCATTAAGTCAGAAAGGAGGTAGTGTATAGTTTTGGAATACCTTACAGAAACTTGCTGGCTGACCAGGAACTGCACTGAATAGGGCTACTTGTAGAACGAAAAGAGCCAACACAACTAGTGAAAATGGTTACGGCCGTTTCTAGTTAGCCACTATTTTATTAACCGAAAAACAGATTACACCAAGCGACCCTGGAATTCCAGGGTCGCTTTTTTTATTGCCAATCCCCAATCTCTAAAATCTCCAATTACCTGAGCGCTGCCCGTAGCACCTCGACTGGATGCAGCACCTGCCGCCCCGCGCCATGCTTGATTTGCTGGCGGCAGCTTACCCCGGCTGCCACTAGAATCGTCTCCGAG
>JBNKLQ010000397.1:0-4665 GCA_050292445.1 Promineifilaceae bacterium (SeqCode)
TGCAAACATGGCATATTTACATCGCCGTGGCCATCATTTCCCTTTTTGGCGCGATTCAGGAACCGGCCAGCCAGGCCACTGTCTCCCTGCTGGTGCCCAAAGAGAAGTTGGGTCGGGCCAACGGCATGATGCAGATTGGCCCAGCCGCCAGCCGCATTGTGGCTCCTTTCCTGGCCGGTTTACTTTTAGTCACGCTTGGATTAAAAGGCATCGCCCAAATTGACCTGGCCACATTTATGTTTGCCGTTCTCATCTTGTTCGGCATTCGCATTCCCAACCCAGCACGAGACGCAGTCACCACAAAAACCGAGGAAAAGAAAAAAAACTCCTACATTGAAGATGCCAAGATGGGCTGGCAATATATTCGTGAACGGATCGGTTTCTACTATCTCTTGCTGCTCTCCATTGTCATCAACTTAACACAGGGAATGGTTGTTGTGCTCATTGCCCCCATCGTTTTGAGCTTTGCCGATGCCCAAACGCTAGGCTGGGTCTTTGCTGTTTCCGGCGTGGGTGCTTTGTTGGGCGCGATTACCATGAGCCTGTGGGGCGGCCCCAAACGAAAGATGAATGGCTTTATTATCTTCGGCTTTCTGCGAGCCATCTTGCTGCTTTTGGGCGGGCTACAGCCAAACGCGCTGCTCATCGCCTTGGCCTCTGCCTTTTATTTGTTCTTTTCGCAAATTGCCAATGCTTCTTTGATCACCATCTGGCAAAAAAAGGTGCCAACGCAAATTCAGGGGCGCGTCTTTGCCACGGTGCGCATTGCCGCCACGCTGTTTTTCCCGTTGGGTCAAATTTTGGCCGGGCCGCTGTCTGACTATGTTTTCCAACCGATGCTGGAGCTGGACGGCATTTTGGCCAACAGCGTGGGGCAGATCATTGGCGTGGGCAGTGGGCGCGGCATTGGCTTCTTGCTCATTGTGACGGGGCTTATCAATCTCATCATCATGTTCTTCGTTTACGCCCATCCCCGGACGCGCCTGATTGAAGACGAAATTCCCGATGCTATACAGGATGAAGAAGAGGAACCAGATACAGATGATGCTGACGATACGGCCGTATCCACCACACAAACTCAAAAAACAACCAATTCACAAAGTCGAGGAGAAAACATGAAATCCGGTAAAAAATGGGTGGTAAGAATCGGGCTGGTTTTAATCGCCTTAGTCATTTTGCTGGCAGGTTACACCTACATTTCGCTGCGGCGTGCCTTACCACAAACGGACGGCACATTGGCCCTTCCCGGCCTCAACGACGAGGTGCGAATTGTGCGGGACGAGTATGGCACGGTAAACATCTACGCCGAAAATGAACAAGATCTTTTCTTTGCCCAGGGATTTGCCACGGCGCAGGATCGTATGTTCCAAATGGAAGTGTTCCGTCGTTCGCCAAGCGGCCGTATGGCCGAGATCGTAGGGGACCAGGCTGTCTTTATCGACACATTTAACCGCAACATGCTCATGCGCGAAACGGCCGAACTCATCTGGGAGCAAATGGACCCCGACTCTAAAGAAATTTTGCAAGCTTACACCGACGGCATCAACGCCTGGATGGAAGAAAATAAAAACGCTTTACCCATCGAATACAAAATCTTGCGCTTTAAACCCGAACCGTGGACGCCCATCGACTCGTTGACCTGGGGCAATGCTATCTCTTTGCAGTTGAGCGGCAACCGCCGCCTGGAGCTCATTCGGATGCAGGTGTTTGCTGCTGTGGGGGAAGAGGGGATGAACTTGCTGTATCCCTATTCGGCCGACGAGTCGCCTATCACCGTTCCAGCGGATGCCGCCAATGCTTTGGCCGGATTCGACAAAGTCGATCTGACCGCGCTATTGCAGGCAGACGATGTGTATGGCACGCCACTGGATGGTATTGGCAGCAATGGCTGGACAGTTGACGGCTCGATGACCGATTCTGGAATGCCCATCGTTGCCAACGACATCCACATTGGCCTGACCATGCCTTCAATTTGGCACGCTGTGGGTCTGCACGGCGGCCGTTTTGACGTGGTTGGCTTCACCCTGCCCGGCGTACCGGGCATCATCACCGGCCACAATGCCGACATTGGCTGGAGCATCACCAATCTTGGTTCCGATGCGCAGGATTATTACATTGAGCGCCTGGACGATACGGTAAAACCGACACAGTATCAATACGATGGCGAATGGTACGATTTGGAGCACGTCCAGCAAACCATTGAGGTACGTGGCGGCGATTCGGTTCCGATTGATTTTTACGTCACGCCGCATGGCCCAATTATGAATTTTGTGCTGGAAAACCCTTCGTTTGGCCACCCGCTGGCTTTGCGCTGGGTACAGCATGAAGGCAGTACGCTGTTCACCTCCATCCTTAAACTCAATATGGCCTCAAACTGGGATGAGTTTCAGGCAGCGTTAGAAGGCTGGGACTCCCCTGGACAAAACATTTTTTACGCTGACCGCGAAGGCAACATCGGTTACCAGGCGGTGGGCAAAATTCCGATACGGCCGAATGGAAACGGCCGTCTCCCTGTACCAGGTTGGACAAGTGAAAACGAATGGGAAGGCTACATTCCCTACAACGAGCTGCCCCACGCCTACAACCCGGAACAAGGCTTCCTGCTCTCCGCCAACCATCGCGTGGAGCCAGAAGGGTACCCCTACTACATCAGTGATAGCTACACCCCTGGCTATCGCGCCCAGCAAATTGAAGATTTACTAAAAGAGTACGCTCCCCTCTCCGTGGCCGACATGGATTTAATCCAGGAAGATACGTTCTCACCACAGGCGGTGCAAGTCATGCCGTATCTGGAAGTGATCAAGGCCAATTCACCACTCGAAGAAGCCGCTCTGGACGCTCTGTTAAACTGGAACCTGCACACGGACATTGAAGGTGTTGGCACGTCTGTATACGAAGCGTGGCAGCAGCGATTTTTAGCCAACATCATCACCGATGAGCTGGGAGATGAAACGGCCGCTTTCTACATCGGCGGTCATTACGTACGTCACGCCACCCAGCAAATGCCCATGCTCATCGACATGCTGGCCGAGCCCGATCATCCCTGGTTTGACAACAAAAATACGCCAGAAGTAGAAACCCGCGACGACATCATTCAGCAAAGCTTTGAAGAGGCCGTCGGCTGGCTTACCCGCCTGCAAGGGGACGACATTGCCAATTGGGATTGGGGGCGGATTCATTCTGTTACCTTCCCTCACCAGCCATTCAACCAGGTTGCCGTGTTGAAGAGTTTCTTTAACTCAGAAACTTACCCGATGCGCGGTGGCAACTTCTCTATCTACACCAACTCCTATGACTGGTCCAATCCGTTTAAGGTCTGGATTGTCTCCAGCGCCCGCCACATTACCGACCTGGGCGACTTAAGCAACTCCGTCATGCTTGGCTCCACCGGGCAAAACATGAACCTGCTGAGTCCCCACCGGGAGGATGTGGTGAAGCTGTGGCAGGAAGGCAGCCCATTCCCCATGAGCTACACCCAAGCCGAGGTGGAAGCGGTGCAGGAATCGACGTTGGTTTTGCAGCCGGGGAACTGACCCCCTCCCTAACCCTCCTCCTGGCAGGGAGAGGGTTGGGGTGAGGGTGATAAAAGTAGTTAAAACATTAATAAAATAAAATAAATCACGTTTAGGAATTCGGAATTATGGATAAAACGTTAGCCGCCAATCTAGAAGGTCTTTCAGCGGAAGAGCAGCGTGCTTTGTTGCAAAAATTACTGCAAGAGAAAAAGGCGAAGAAATCGGACAAAACGGCCGTTCTCTCTTTCGGCCAGGAACGGCTGTGGTTTTTACACCAGCTGGACAGCGCCAACGCAGCTTATAACTTGCGTACGGCCGTTCGCCTGCAAGGCAATCTCAATCTGCCCGCCCTGGAAGCCAGCATTCAAGCAGTGGTGAACCGGCATGAAAGTTTGCGTACCAAGATCGTGGCTGTTAACGGCCGTCCCCAGCAGCAAATTCAGCAGCAGATGACCGCACCGCTGCCCATTACCGACCTGACCAATTTAGAAGGTGAGGCACGGGAAACGGCCGTACAACAGCAAACCGACGCCGAAGCACAAGCCCCATTCGATCTGGCCACTGGCCCACTGTTCCGCGCCAGGCTCCTGAAATTGCAAGAAGATGATCACATCCTTTTGCTCACCATGCATCACATCATTTCGGATGGCTGGTCGATTGGCATCTTGATTCGTGAAATTGCTATCCTGTACCAGACCAACGTAGCCAACCAGCCATCGCCATTGGCCAAAATACCGGTGCAATACGCCGATTTTGCCGCCTGGCAGCGCGAATGGCTGCAAGGCGATACGCTGGAAAAGCAGTTGGCTTACTGGGGTGAACAATTGGCGGATACAGCCGTAATCGATCTGCCCACCGATCACCCCCGCCCCGCCGTGCAAACCTTCGCAGGCGCACGCCACTACTTCACGGTTACACCAGACATCGCCAGCCAATTCCACCAACTCACCCATGCCGAAAACGCCACCCTGTTTATGGGACTGCTGGGCGCCTTCAACCTGCTGCTGCACATCTACAGCCGCCAAACCGACATCGCCGTAGGCACGCCGGTCGCCGGGCGCAACCGCAACCAGCTGGAAAGTACCATCGGCCTGTTCATCAACACGTTGGTTATGCGCAATCAGATTGACCCGCAGGCCAGCTTCCGCGA
>JBNKLQ010000398.1:0-4658 GCA_050292445.1 Promineifilaceae bacterium (SeqCode)
ATTGTAATGAATAATCCGAGAAATCTCGAACTCATCCCCCTTAATTTCACCCTCAAATGGTAGATGGCTGCGAGACCAACCCCACCGCCGCTTGCGTGACTCCACAATTGTCGCCAGCTTTTGTCGAGTCGCTTCCTGTCCTAGCTGGGTTTTGATTTCAAATTTTTGGTAAGGAATTAATGAGATCACCATGTCTCCAAAAATGGTCTAAGGCGAACAGTCGTGCTATGCTTATGTCGATATTTTTCACCAACGAGGATGCCAATTTTCATGCCTGAATTGCAAGCAGTGACGGGCCAACTTTACATCGTTGACGGCGTAATGCAAACGGTTGAGCCGCAAGCGGCCGTTTCCGGCATCCTTGTGCAGCCACCGCCCAACAAAGTCCAGCGCAGCCGCAGCGGTGACTTTTTATTTATCCACCTTACCCTGAGCGGTGACCCGGAAGAAACGGCCGTTCTGGCCCAGGATTTACTCGATCTCATCAGCCAAAAATTTTATGCCGCCAGCGGCAGCCTCACCGCTGCGCTGCGTGGGGCCATCATGGCCGCCAACCAAATCTTGCTGCGGCGCAACCTCACCAGCAAAGAAACGGTACGCGAAGGCGGGCTCACCTGCGCCGTGCTGCGCCACGGCGAATTGTTCACCTTGCAGGCAGGTGAGACATTGGCCCTGCTGGGACACAACTTTGGCATCGAGCGGCTGCCACCCCGCCCGCTGGACCACATTACGCCGCTGGGACGCACCAGCGGGCTAAACATTCGCTACGACCATCATCGGCTGCAATCTGGTGATTTGCTGCTGCTGGCCGACCCGCGCATTAGCCATCTGCCCACCGACAGCTTTAGCAATGCCCTGGTAGACACAGACATCGAATCCGGCCTGGATGCGCTCATTGACATTGTGGCCGATGAGTCCGCCCGGCTGCTCATGATTGAGTTCAACGATGATTCGCTGCTGGATTTGCCCGATGTGGTGCAGCCGACGCCGCGAGAAGGCCGAACGGCCGTACCCATCCCCCAGCCACGCCGTGACCCGGCAGCGGCCCAACGGCCCGCTACCAGCGGCGAACGTCGCCCCCAACCCGTCCGCGAAGGCACCTCACCCCCGACTAAAGATGGCATCCGCACTCTGCCTGCCATCGACCGGCAGCAGGTAGAAACCACAGCCCGCCGCGCTGGTTCACAAGCCGCGCTGGGACTTTCCACCTTTACCGCCTGGCTGGTTGATCTGTTGACCCGATTGCGCCCCCCGCGAACGGCCGTTTCTGCCGAAGAGGAAGAACCGGTCAACTGGACCTGGCCTGTGCTGATCGCCATCCTCATCCCCGTCCTTATTGCCGTGATCGTGTCCGGCGTTTATTTGGAGCGGGGCCGCGTACAGCGCATGACAGAAATTCGGGCTGAGATGAGCCAATTGATCAGTCTGGCTGACCAGGTTGGTGCAGACACCGTCCAGGCACGGCAATATTACAGCGAGGCTTTGGCGCTGGCGGTAGAGGCAGAAACCGAAGTACGCCCAGGTGATGAAACGGTGGCACAACTGCGCGCTATTGCTCGTGAACGGCTGGATGTGCTGGATGATGTGACCCGATTGGCAGCACGGCCGTTTTACGAATTTAGTGAAGGCACCGCCCTCACCCACGTAGCGCTACGCGATGGCTTCAACGGCGGTATTTTCATTTTGGATAAAGGGAACGGTCTGGTTTACGAATACGAAACCGACGAATCTTACCTTAATCCGCTGACGCTGGAACCACAAGCACGGGTGTTTAATGGGCAGGCAGTGGGTAACCAGGTTGTGGGCAACATCATCGACATATTTTGGCGGCCCGCAGGAAACGCCGTCTCCCGTGATGGTCTGGCCATGCTGGACAGCAATGGGGCACTGCTCACTTACCAGCCCAGCCTGGACAGCACGTTTGCCGTACCGCTTGATCTAGCCAGCACCTGGCAAGCTCCCATTGCCATTGCCACCTTTGATGAGCGGCTCTACATTTTGGACATCGGCGCACGGGTTATTTGGAAATATTTCCCCAACGGCGATGATTTCACGGCCAACGCCGACGATCGCACCATCTTTTTTGATGATGATCCGGAGCTGAACCAGGTGATTGATTTTGACATTTTTAGTCAGGATGGGGGATTGGTGCTGCTGTATCGAGACGGCCGTATTCGCTATTACGATACGCGTTCCAGCCGCCTGGTGTGGGATGAATCTGACGTGCTGGCCAATGGGTTACAAACGCCGCTGGTGGCACCTACCACCGTAGAGATCGTGGGGCGTGGACTCAACGCCTCAATTTTTGTAGCTGATCCGGGAAGCGGCCGTATTGTGCAAATCAGTCGGCCCACCGGGCAGGTGTTGGCCCAATACCGCGCCACTGGCCCCAATGGCGAAGAACTGTTCAACCAGATCACCGACTTCGCCATCGCCGAGACCCCGCTGCGCGTCTTTGTCACCACCGAGCAAACCCTCTACCTGGCCGTTCAAGAGTAACTGTCGTATTTGTCATTCCGAGGTCCTCCGAGGAATCCCTCTAAACTGTAAAACCCAAAATCCTATCCCACAAATAAGCTATGCTGAATCGGTGCGTTTTAGGGATGCTTCACTGCGTTCAGCATGACAGTTCTGGTTCAGAACGGCGCATCCCCCTCCAGATTCTGGTGCCATTCCGTGAGGAAATTGATAGCCGCTTCAAACTTTTTAGCGGGCAGCATTTTGTAGCTGGTGATGCCAAACTTGCGATACAGCTCCCCATACACCGCGCCGAACTCATTCTTCTTGGTGCGCTTGCCCAGCGCCAGCGCCACCGCTTTTACAGATTGGCTAATTTGACTGGCTTGGTCCTGCGTCACAAGACTACCTGGGGATAATTGTTTTTCAACTTCTGCCAGCCGTTCATCCAACTTACCAATAATTTCCAATCTTCCTTCTGTTACTGTCAGACGTCGTTCGAACTCAATTTGCTCGTTAGCCATCTGCATAATGGCTCGTCCCATTTCACGTACCTGCAATAAAACTGGAGAAGCCGAAGTAGCAACGGCCGTTCCCTGAAAAGCATCTGCCAGCACCTTGTAGCATTGACGCTGATAGGTAAGCAACCGTTCCCGAACTTCAGGATTAACGCGGCTGGCATTAATGCCAAAAAGCCAACCATTTATAAACTCTAACGGCAAACATAACATTTCTTGCGGACCCCCACCCCTACCTTCATCTGAAGGTGTGGTTGTTATAACCACACCTTGTAAAACTTCCGACAATACAATATCACGTGTAAGACGCTGACGCTGAGCAGACCAATCTACACCTAATCGTTCACAAAGTGGACGTACAGGTATAAAAACAGAACCATCCTCAGTACGCACCGCAAGAATCTCATCCTGGTAAAATTCTACCTGTTTTTGCTCGACAACAGTCAGGCGTTTCTCTTCGGTCATAATTTATCCTCGTTGTCATCTTCGGAAGGGGAGTGCCAAAATGGCATCCCAAAAATTTCACGCAACTTCACATTGCCACAATTTGTGTGAAAGTCGCAGACAATTTAACTACCCCGTCTTCGAGGCTCGGAGTTTTCTGGTTCTATATGTATTTTGCATACATCATTATGTTAACTAAAGCGGTTTGCTTTTGAAGGAATGGTTATTACAACCACACCTTCGGGTATTCGCTTTACACGAACACCTGAGCTTCATGTTTAGCAAAGGGGCGTGTAAATCACATCCCCTTTATATTATGTTGACTTGCTGCATTTTGGCAAGGAAAAACAGAAATACAGAGTTTCACAGAGAGGAAATAAACGTGGTTAGCTGGCTACTAATGACAGCTCGATGATAAAGGTGGCCCCCTGCCCCGGCGCGCTTTCGGCCCAGATACGGCCATTATGGGCCACCACAATCGACTTGGCAATGGCTAAACCCAACCCGGAACCGCCAGCATGACGCTGGCGTGACTTGTCCCCCCGATAAAAGCGGTCGAAAACGTGGGCCAATTCTGTGCCATCCATGCCAGGACCGCTGTCTTGCACTTTGAGCTGGATCACCGTGTGGTTTTGCTGGGCGCTGAGCTGGATACGGCCGTTTTCCGGCGTATAGCGCAGCGCATTTGCTACCAGATTGTCCAGCACCTGCGCCATACGATCTGGATCAGCCACGACGTCAGGCAAATCATCAGGCGCATCGCCCAGGACCAATTCAACTTGTTTTTGCTGAGCAGCGGGTGAATGCGCTACCACCGCACGCTCCAGTAAACTTTGTGGCTGCACGGATCGTGTCGCCAAAGTCAGTTCGCCCGCTTCGGCCAGCGAGAGCAGGCGCAAATCTTCCACCAACCTATTCAGGCGGCGGGCTTCGTCATGAATCACGTCAAACGTTTCAGGGGTGGGCGGCAGCACGCCATCGCTAAGCGCCTCGGCGTGGCCTAGAATAAGGCTAAGCGGCGTGCGCAAATCATGGGCAATGTCGGCGGTCATTTGCCGTCGCAGGTCGCGGGATTTGGCCAGATCGGCGCTCATCTGGTTGAAGGAAGTTGCCAGCTTGCCCAGTTCATCGTCCGTGCGAACCGGTACTTGCTGCGCCAGGTCGCCCTGAGCGACAGCCTGGGTTGCTTTTGTAATCTCTTGAAGCGGTTTGGTGAGGCTGCGCGCCAGCGCCACGCCA
>JBNKLQ010000399.1:0-4657 GCA_050292445.1 Promineifilaceae bacterium (SeqCode)
TCCGCGTACCCCTTGATGCGGCCAGCAGAGATTCCATGTTTACGCAGCTGCACATCCAGCCAGACACGGGTGCCGCTGCCAGCTTGCCGGTTCACCCAAACAACCTCTGGCCTGGCTAAATCCTTGATGGTTAACAGTTGCTGCGGGTTCCCAGGAGGCACAATGAGTCCCAAATCACGATAGGCAAGGGTCACGAGCGCCACCCGCTGCCCCGGCAAAATACGTTCGACAAAGGGGCGGTTATAGCTGTTTGTGGTTTGGTCGTAGAGGTGGATGCCCGCAAAATCGGCCGTGCCGCGTGCCAGGGCCATTAAACCACCAAGACTGCCCTGAAATTTGAGGTCCAGGGGCAGCGCCGCTTCTTGCTCCCGCAGCTGTTGGGCCAGCAGGTCCATCGTCAGGTCATGGCTGCCCACAAAACGGAGTTGCTCAGGTGCTTTTGGTTGATGTGGCTCAGGGAGGGCAGATTGTTGTAGGGTTTGCCAGCGGGCCAGGGCAAGGGAAACGGCCGTTTGTATTTGCGCCGGGTCGTGCCCTTGTGTCACTGCATCCAGAATAAATCGCTCCGCCTGGTTGAGCAGCCTGGCCCAATGCAGCGTGGGTTGTGTCTTGTGCAAAGGACTCTCCGCCACATGGGTGCCGCTGCCCGGCTGCCCGGTTGTCAATCCTTCCTCAGCCAGCATGGCATAGGCCCGGCTGACGGTGCTGGTGGTGCAGCCCCACTGCTGGGCCAGGGCGCGCACGGTTGGCAGCTGTTCGCCTGGGGCAAGTTCGCCCAGGGCAATACGCACCCGAATGGATTCGGCAATTTGTTCGTAAAGATGGGTAGAAGGTTGACTCATTGTACTAATTGTCCTAGCACAATAGTAACAAAACTTCAATCAAAAACAACTGTGGAAAAGCACCTGTATTTTTGGGGGAAACGGCCGTTTCCCCCTCAAAATCCACCCCACTGCTCTAAAGTAGGATGACCGGCATTGACGAGTACGGCCATTTCCCCCCTACCCGCAAATCATTGCTACTCACAAACCCAGGCAATGACCATCGTTTGATTACAATTTCCAATTGGACAATACAAAACAGCCCCGATACGATATGCACACCATCACGTAGAAGAGCCACACGATTTAGGCAAGAGTGACGGTGTCTGTTTGTGGCATTGATCTGCACATTTTAGGAGTTTTGCCCAATGAAAAAGAACGGCTCAATTGTCCTCACATTCGGAATCGTTTTCTTGTTTTTTGTCCAATTGGCTGGCACATTGGTCGAGTCCATTTACATTCTGGACTTAATGAATTCGAGCCTGGATGAAAAGGTGCTGGGTGTCCTGTTCTTCTTTACGCCCGTCCTGTTAATCCCTCTGTACAAAAAAATGCCGCAAAGATTGACCTGGATTACCTTCGTTCTGCTGCTCCTGGCCCGTGGCGTGCTCCCCACCCTGAAAACGGCAAATCAGGTACTCGCTGCCGGAGTCGGTACATTCGCGGTATTAAGCTTGTTCTTTCTCCTGCTGTGGGCTAAGCCCAAAGGAGAAACGCGCTCGCAAATTGGCCGGTGGGGGTCCGCCGGGCTGGCGCTGGCCGTGGGCCTGTCTGTGCTGTTACGAACGGTGGGCTATGGCATCGAGTATTCTTTGACCCCCGCTGGCACCTGGGTCGGCTGGGGATTGGGTGTGTGCCTGGGGTGGCTGTTGCTGCAGTTGGATTTTGGAAGCGAAATGGTTCCGGCAGAAGAAAAGGGAAACGGCCGTGTCACGCCTGCCATATTGGGTCTTTTCCTCGTCCTATCATTGGTTTGGTTTGCCTTTTCCGCTCCGGCGGTGATCGCCCGCTGGACAGAAGGAAACTACACCTTGATCGTGATCGCCATCAGCCTGTTGGCCCTTGGTTGGGTTTTGTTATCACTCAGCCGTCCGCAATGGCTGGAACGGATCAGTCGGAGCGGTCTCCTGCTCTGGAATTTGCTATTTACGTTTAGCCTGACGGCGACTATTCTGGTGCATCGCGTTTCCTTCCCACCAACACCTGACTCTGCCCCCGTCGTGGTGACCAGTCCCAGCTGGCCCGCACAAATTCCGCTGGCGCTGATGCTGCTGCTGTTTCCGGTCATCTTTCTCGATATGCGCCTGTTTCTCAATCAGATTAAGCAGGCAGCGCCAACGCCGCGCAACCTGGTTCCCGGAATCCTGCTGGGTAATTTCGTATTGATCCTGCTTGTTTTTGCCCACATCTTCACGAACGTGTGGGGCTACGTAAAACCGGTCAGCCTGCCTTTTAGGAATATGTTCTGGCTGCCCTATCTTTTATTATCAGGCTTGATTACCTTGTTAGTTTGGCGGGCCAAAAAGGCTGAATCGGATGCCGCTATCAGGGGCACATTTCATTGGGGCTGGGCTGTTTTGTTGACGGCCGTTTTCCTGGGCACACTCATCCGCGCCTTGCCGACGAGTCGCATCCAGGCTGACGCGGTGAATCGGTCGTCGCTCGTGGCCATGACCTTCAACACCCAACAATCGAATGACGATTTTGGAGAGCGGTCTTATGACCAACAGCTTGCGCTCATCCGCCACGCCTCACCCGATATCCTTTCCCTACAAGAGAGCGATTCAACCCGCATTTCCCTCAACAACAATGATTACGTTCGTTACTATGCGGAAAAGCTGGGCTACTATTCTTATTATGGGCCAACCACGGTCACAGGCACCTATGGAACGGCCGTCCTGTCCAAATATCCACTGCTAAACACGCGCACGGTCTTTACTTACAGCGATAAGGATGAAATCGGTATCGCCGAAGCGGAAATCGAAGTCAATGGCCGCCGTTTTACTATTTATGATGTCCATCCCGATGGCTCGGATACGGCCATGCTGGTCTTCGCCAGGGTGCTACTGGAACGCTCAAAAGATAAGCCTTACGTGATCGCGCTGGGCGATTACAATCTGCGGGACTATGAAGAAGCTTACCAATTGATTGACTCTGTTTATACCAACGTCTGGACTAGCATCTATCCTTCCAAGATCAGCGATGAGGGCGTCGACATGTCCGGCGAGAATCGCATAGACCATATTTTTCTCTCACCGACGTTAGGGGTGCGCAATCCGGTCTACGTGCTTGTCCCCGAATCGGCGACGGACCATGCTGTTCACTGGGCCGAAATCTATTGGGGAAATCCGTAACTTACGACAAAATAACAACCATCAAGGTGAAAATCTAAACTTTGTTGACGCGACTTTAATCATTTGTATACTCTCGGTGAACAGAGGCACTCTATCGCCATTTTGGCATCAAGGCGGCAACAACCAGATTGTTCTTTTTCGCCCATTTGGAATAGATAATTTATACGGATTCGTTACACAACGAGTCAGGTTAATAATTGTTAGGCGAAGCACATGTATTTGGCGCAGGTAAATGTTTCAGAGATTTTGTATCCAACTACTGATCCACGGTTCTTGAAGTTTTCTGCGGGCGCGAAACTGATAAACAAGAAGGTGAAGGAAGCACCAGGCTTTATTTGTGGTGAACAAGTTTATGACAATGACGTTCTTTTCATAACTCGATCGGTTTGGGATTCTGCAGAAAGCTTAGTTTCGTTTGTCTATAGTGGAACGCACAAAAAATTTATGGACATGTCTTCCATATGGTTTAAGGAGTCTGGAGAGCCTAAGATAGCATTATGGTATCAAGATGAATCGAGTATGCCATCTGTAGAAGTGGCGCTAAAGAAATTGAGTAAGTTACGTTTAGAAGGTGAAACAGATGAAATTATGGGTGTGCAGTGGCTATCCAATTTCGCCTAACAAGTGGCTGTTGTCGGACGTGCCTGCGCTGTGCTCCGGCACGCCGCAAAGCCAGGCGTTAGGCAGGCTGGCTGTCGCTGCGATCATTGTCTGATGATGACAGGCAGCCACATAACAGATATTAAGGTCAACCATTCGTAAGCCCCACATCCGGCTGTGAATTACGGCCGTTTCCATCAGCACCGCCAGGGAATAAATCCCCTGGCTACAAGATAAAAGCCCTTTCAGGGCTGGGGATGAGGCCCGCAGGGCCTGCCATCTCGTTGGCAGGGCGTTCACGCCTTGCCGGAGCTCGCCATTACTTCACCACCAGTGGCAAAAAGAGTTTTTCAGTCAGTGGATGCCATTCGTAGGCACCGGCGTCTGGCAGCGCATCACGCACATCACCATTAAAATCCATTGTGCTGCTTAAAGTAGGCGAACCGGCGTTGACAAGTACGGCCGTTTCTGAATTCGCCCGTAAATCAGTCCCACTCACAAACCCAGGGGCGGCCACAATGGAGTTTGCCCCCCACCCCAGCGCCTGCCAGCCTGCCAAATTTGCGGCGCTGGTGGCCCATGAGCCCGTACCAAAACCACAAATATTGTAATCGATGGCGTCGTAGCTGCTGGCTGGCAGCGACATATCGAAACAGTTCCAATTCACGTCGCTGCCGGTCATCTGAATGGCGTTGCTCACAATTGTGTGCCCGCTGCCCTCATTGACCTCGATCCCGATTCCCGTTGTGGTGGCAATGCTGTTGTTGCGAACGGTGACATTGCTGCTGGGGGTATCTTCTACGGCGGCCAACGGCCGTACCGCAATGCCCGCCGTGCCAAATGTCTGCTGCTGTACCACCACGTTGTTTTCAATGGTACAGT
>JBNKLQ010000400.1:0-4647 GCA_050292445.1 Promineifilaceae bacterium (SeqCode)
GAGCTTTGGGGCTTATCCCACCTGACGGAACTGCACTTGGCAAGAAATAACTTGAGTTTTATTTCGCCAGCAATTGGC
Source organism: Promineifilaceae bacterium (SeqCode) (assembly GCA_050292445.1). GTDB lineage: Bacteria > Chloroflexota > Anaerolineae > Promineifilales > Promineifilaceae > Leptofilum. The sequence goes on from JBNKLQ010000400.1 coordinate 79, forward strand.
AACCTTACCAGCCTGGACACGCTTTCGCTATCGTATAACAATCTGACCAGCCTACCACCAGAGATATGGAATCTGATTTCCCTGACGTATCTGGATTTGAGCAACAATCAACTAAGCAGCTTGCCCCCAGAAATCGGTAATCTAACAAATCTGGACCAGCTCTATTTAGAGAATAATAACCTGAGCAGTCTGCCACAAGAGATTGGTAATCTGACCAATCTATCTTCGCTCTACCTGGAGGAAAATCCCTTAACTGTTTTGCCCCAAGAATTGTGCGCTGTGCTTCCAGATAACCTATGGTTACACCCACGCTCTTTATGCAATCCTTGAGTGTTCAGACGAAAACAACTTTTTGAAGCGTGGCGTGAAATATAGCTTAAGGCGAACGCGTATTCCCCTAACGCGGGCGTATTCCCCACACCCGTGGGGGTGAACCGTACAAGCGGTAGTGTAGTGCAAGGCACGGGCCATATAGGTCAAAAATGAGGAAGGTCGTTTGGCCCGTGCCTTGCACTTGATGCGAAGGTAATTTGATGAATCAACAACTCAAGCATGATAAAACAAATCAAGGGCAGATTTTGGCTACGGCCGTTCAGACCGCCAATGAATTTTTAGACAGTTTAGACAGCCGGAAAGCGGCCGTTTTTCCTGCTGGACTGTATCAAGCCACCGACTTACCAGAGATTGGTCTGGGAGCCAAGGCTGCCTTAGCCCAGTTCCGCACCCGATACGAGGCCGGGCTGGCTGGCAGTGCCGGGCCGCGCTATTTTGGCTTTGTCACTGGCGGCAGCACGCCCGCCTCGCTGGTCGGCGACTGGCTGGCCTCAGCCTACGACCAAAATCCGGCCGCCGATGAAGATTCCAACGCGCCGCAGGTGGAGCAAGAAGCGCTGCACTGGCTGCGGCAATTGTTTGACTTGCCCGATGAGTTTGTGGGCACGTTTGTCAGCGGGGCGACGGTGAGCAACTTTGTAGGATTGGCTCAGGCGCGGCAGTGGATTGGCCAGCAGCAGGGAGTGAACGTGGCCGAAGATGGGTTGTGGGGGATACGGCCGTTTCCCATCCTGGCCGCCACACCCCATTCCAGCGCCAAAAAAGCGTTGGCCATGCTGGGGCTGGGCCGGCAGGCAGTCACGCCCGTGCCCACCCTGCCCAACCGGGAAGCGATGGATGTAGCTGCGCTGGCTGAAATCCTGGCCACGCTGGATCAGCCCGCCGTGGTCATTGCCAGCGGTGGCACTGTCAACACCGTCGATTTTGATGACCTGGCAGCGCTGGCCGAACTAAAGCAAAAATACAACTTCTGGCTGCATCTGGATGCGGCGTTTGGCGGCTTTGCCGCTTGCTCGCCCCAGTTTGCCCATCTGCTCACCGGGCAGGAAGCGGCCGATTCGATTACCATAGACGCGCACAAATGGCTCAACGTACCATACGACTCGGCCATGACCTTCACCCGTCATCCCGAATTGCAACTGGCGGCGTTCCAAAATTCGGCCGTCTATTTGGGTGATGCCACCGAGAATCCCAGTTTGGTGCACTGGACGCCGCAAAATTCGCGCCGCTTTCGGGCTTTGCCTGCCTGGATGACTTTGCTGGCGTACGGCCGTTCCGGCTACCGCGACATCGTGGAACGCAACTGCACCCAGGCACGCTGGCTGGGTGAGCAAATTGAGCACTCCGAGCAGTTCCGCCTGCTGGCTCCGGTGCGGCTCAACTGCGTTTGCTTCACCCCGGCAAGCAACCCCAGCCTGCCCCAGATTCAGGAATTTTTAGCCAAGGTGCGGGATGACGGCCGTATCTACCTGACGCAAACCGTATACCAGGGCCAACCTGCCATCCGCGCCGCCTTTTCTAACTGGCAAACGGAGCTGCGTGATTTGGAGATTTGTTGGGCGGCGCTGCGGGAGCTGGTGAGTTATGTTAACTGAAATGCGATTAGAAAACGGCCGGTCCCCCAGCAAAACAGCCCTGTGGCAAGGCATCAAAGCGGAGCTGCCCATCACGTTAGGCGTCATTCCCTTCGGCATGATTTATGGCGTGTTGGGACTGTCGGCCGGGCTGACACCGCTGCAAGCCCAAGCGATGTCTTCGATTGTGTTTGCCGGGTCGGCCCAATTTTTAGGGGCGCAGCTCATCAGCGTGGGCACACCCATTCCCATTTTGTGGCTGACGACGTTTATTGTGAATTTGCGCCATGTGCTGTACAGCACCTCCTTGGGACCAGACGTGCAGCATTTGTCGCGCAAATGGCGCTGGCTGCTGGCTTACTTACTCACCGATGAAGCGTATGCGGCAACGGCCGTTCATTACGGCGACAAGCAAATTCCCCTCAAGCATAAACATTATTTCTGGCTGGGCGCTGGCTTTACTTTGTGGGGAACGTGGCAGCTGAGTACGGCCGTGGGTATTTTGCTGGGTACACAGGTGCCGCCAGAATGGGGTCTCGATTTTACCCTGGCGCTAACATTCATCGGCATTGTCGTGCCTACGTTAAAAGATCGGCCCAACATGATGGCAGCGATCACCGCTGGACTGGTCGCGGTGCTCACGTTTAGCTGGCCGTACAAGCTCGGCCTCATGGCCGCCACACTCACTGGCATTGGCTTCGGCGTCTGGCTGGAGAATCGAAAAAAGTAAATATCCGCAGATTTCGCAGGCTTGTGGTGAGCGAAGTCGTACCATTGGCGCAGATTTTTTCTTTTGTATTGTCATTCCCGCGCAGGCGGGAATCCAAACAGTCAGCGAAAATGGATACCCGCTTTCGCGGGTACGACACCTGCACAGTTAATTTCTAAAGGAAATCAATATGAATCTTTGGCTGGCAATCATTGGGATGGGTGTCATCACCTACGCCATTCGTCTGGTGCCGATTTGGCTGCTGGAGCGCGCTACGATTAGCGTTGGCTGGCGGCAGGCGCTGCGCTTTGTGCCTGCGGCTGTACTTTCCGCTATCATCCTGCCCGAATTAATGATGCCCGGCGGCACGTTTGACCTTTCGCTGGGCAACGCCCGTCTGCTGGCGGGTCTGGCGGCCATTTTGGTCGCCTGGCGCACAAAAAATATTTTGTGGACGCTGGCGGTGGGGATGGCGTTGTTGTGGGTGCTTGGGTGAGCGAGTGGCGAGTGGCGAGTGGCGAGTGGCGAGTGGCGAGTGGCGAGTGGCGAGTGGCGAGTGGCGAGTGGCGAGTAAATGGTAAATTGCACTTGCATACTCGCAAACTCGCAAACTTGCATACTTTTTGAGGTGAATATGATTGAAGAATTTGTTGAAGTTGGTGTTGTTAAAGAACTTTATCGCTTTCCAGTGAAGTCGATGCGGGGAGAATCTTTGCCAGAAGCGTATGGCGATTGGCATGGGCTGGATGGCGACCGGCGCTATGCCTTTGTCCGCTCGGATAATCGCTCTGGGTTTCCCTGGCTAACGGGGCGGGAGCTGCCACAGCTTTTACAATACACGCCGCGCTATACCAGGCCGGACGATGTGGTTGATTCACCGGTGGAAGTGAACTGTCCAGACGGCCGTTCCCTCTCCATCCACGCCCCCGAACTCAACCAGGAACTGGCAGAAGCATACGGCAAGCCGGTCAATCTCATTAAAATTGGACGGGGTGCGTTTGACAGCCAGACCATTTCAGTGATGAGTACAGCAACAGTGGCAGATTTGAGTGAGACGATTGGTACGGCCGTAACTTCCCTACGTTTTCGGCAAAACATCATCATCGAACCATTTGACGACCAGCCATTTGTGGAAGAGCGCTGGCTAGACAGCAGCCTGGTGTTTGGCAACATGCCTGACGGGCTGCGCCTGCGGCTCAACCGGCGCATCCAGCGCTGTGTGATGATCAATATCGATCCCGAAACGTCGGAAAAAGAGCCGGCCGTGCTCAAGACCGTGGCCCAAACGCGGCAAAACTGCGCGGGCGTCTATGGCAGTACCGAACGCCCCGGCATGATTCGTGTGGGGGATGTGGTGAAGCTGGTACGGGTATGAAGAAGGTAATTGAGTAACTGAGTAATTGGAGCAATTACTGAATTACCCAATTACCACTCTTGGAGTGACCAATGGAAGCATTTACAATTCAAAAACTCATTACAGAACAGGCGGCAGGGGAACGGCCGTACTTAGAATTTCTGCGCCACGAGTCAATGAGCCTGGGTCTGTACGCGCTGCCAGCCGGTGGCGTCGATCCGCAGCAGCCGCATGACGAGGATGAGGTGTATTACATCATCAGCGGCCAGGGGCAAATTACGGTGGGCGAAGAAAGCGAGCCGGTACAGCCGGGCAGCATTGTGTTTGTGGCGGCTCACGTGCCCCACAAATTTCATGACATCACAGAAGATCTGAAAATCCTGGTCTTTTTTGCTCCGGCAGAAACGGATTAACGGGAGACCCTAAAGGTTTGGTAGCTTCATTTCCTGGCTGACTTGAGGCAAACCCTTAGGGTCTTCGCATCACAGGAGCACACCATGCCCACCTACCCTTTTATGCAAGTGGATGCCTTTACGGAACGGCCGTTAGCCGGGAATCCCTGCGCCATCATTTTTAATGCCGACACACTAAGCGACGCG
>JBNKLQ010000401.1:0-4603 GCA_050292445.1 Promineifilaceae bacterium (SeqCode)
GCAGGTCTCCGGTCGCGCCGGGTCAGACACGACACGCTGCACATAAACCTGTTCTACTTCCTCTTGTAGCAGCCAGCGGGCGGAATGAATATCATGCACAGAGGAGTTGATAATCACATCCTCCGTTGTCCGTGCCTCCGGTAAGGCGTACCCGGTATGAACGCCACGAAACAAGACGATGTCGCCTAATCCGCCCCGTTCCACCACCTCCTTTACAGCCCGGTGCTGTGGATCATATTCGCGCATGAACGCCAACTGCATCAGTCGTTTCCCGCTGGTCACTTCCGCATCGAGGACCTTTTTTGCTTCTTTCAGGTTCATAGCCAACGGCTTCTCACATAAGGTTGGTTTGCCAGCAGCAATACAACCCAACGCCGCCTCGACGTGAAACGGATCGGGGGAAGCAATGACAATCGCCTCCACCTCAGGATCATTAATGAGCGCATGGGCATCCTTGTAAACCATGCATCCACCAACAATCTCTGCTGCAGCTTGCGCCCGTTCGCGGTCAATGTCCATAACCGCAACCACTTCCGCTGGCGTCCAAACATGTAAATTACGGACATGGCGACTTCCCATGCCACCTGCACCAATAACACCTACTTTTAACATCTTTAACAAACCCTCCGTCAAATTATCCATTTCTTACAAAAAATAACCTGCAAAATTGGCATTTTTAGCCAAATACCCCTTGACAAACTCCTTAAAGGTGCCTAAACTTTCTAAAGTTGAAGTTAAAATTTTAATTAAATTTTAGTAAAATTTCAAGGAGGAAAAATCTGTGCGTCCAACAATGGCTGATGTCGCCGATTTGGCTGGCGTTTCAATCAGTACCGTTTCTTTGGTACTCAATGAAAAACCGGGCATCTCCTCCGAAGTTCGAGCGGCCGTACGCCAAGCGGTGGAAGAACTGGGATACAAAGGCCGCAGCCGCCGCACCGAACAAGATTCCACCCTCCCCAAAAACATTGCCGTCATCCATTATGCCAATCCAGATACCAGCTATCTTTTTGAGCGTTCTCAACTGTTTATCGATTATGTCGGTGCGCTGCAAGAATATTTTCAAAACCAAAACGTTAACTGGACCCTGATCTCCGATTTTCGGGAAGGCGATCCGGCCAATCTGGGTTTCCAACTGCTAAATGGCAATGCTTCTGATGACGGCTTTATCTTGATGGGCATTCCCTCACCCAACTCTCCTTTCTTACAGGCGTTGATTCACGGTAACAAACCGGTGGTCATCCTCAGCCGTTACTGGCCGGATCTGCCGGTCACGACAGTTGGCCAGGATCACAAACAGCAGGCCCGGATTGCGCTCGATCATCTGGTGCAGTTAGGCCATCGTCGCATTGCTTTTCTGGCCCGAGACATTGATCGGGGCTTTGATTGGTTTGAGGCGCGGTTGCGCTGTTATCAGGAGACAATGAGCAAGTTGGGAACGGCCGTTGACGACACCCTTATCGCTGTAGACAAAACAGGCGCTCAGGCTGCCACGGCACTCATGGAGCGACGCCCGGACGTCACGGCCATCTTTGCCATCCACGACGAAAATGCGGTTTCGGCCATTCAAGGGCTGCAAGCCGCCGGTTATCAGGTGCCGCACGATGTCTCCGTGATTGGCCTCGACGATTCGGCTCAACTGCCACAAGAAGAATTGGGCATCACCACCGTGACCTTTCCCCATCGCAAAGCAGCCCAACTAGCGGCCGAATTGCTGCTGCGTGAATTGGAAGATGACACCGTTTTATACAGCAAAATATTTATCAGAAGTTGTCTCATTGAACGAGAATCTTGCACTGTACCGCGAAAGTAGGCGTGATATGACTGCAAAAAACATCCTGGCCATCGGCCTGGATTGTGGCGATACGCTCATTGACGAAAGCACGGAAGTCAAACCGGTCGGGGATATTTCTCTACGGGCCGAGTTGATTCCCGGCGCGGCGAAATTAATGCATGCGCTGAAGCGGTCCGGCTACCCCCTGGCCTTGATTGCCGACGGGCCGACGGCAACCTTTGAAAACAATTTAAGTCCTTATGGCTTGTACGATTTATTTGATGCTGTTTCTATTTCGGGTGCTGTGGGCGTTGCCAAGCCGCATCCTGACATCTTCCACCATGCTATGCGGCAATTGGGGATTGAGGAAGAGGAATACGGCCGTGTCGTCATGCTCGGCAACCACCTCGGTCGAGACATCAAAGGAGCTAACGATCTTGGCATGATCAGTGTCTGGCTAGATTGGGCACCACGCCGCCACAAAATCCCTCGGAATCCATCTGAGATTCCTCAATATACCATCAAAGAGCCGTTAGCACTGATACCACTGCTTGAAAAATTAGCAATCAGTACATAATAAAAATCAACAAATTCAGCATAACAGCAGCCATTTCGGCTCAAAAGCTGACATGCTGACACGTTTTTACAAGGAGGAAAATGGTCTAAATTAACCCAATATATTGCAAATGAATTGTTGTTGAAGGCAGGCATCCCGCTAAAAAAACAGTTTCCAGACACATTATTTTAACGAGATGCCCATTGAAGTGCTGTTAAAAGCACTGCCACCTAGTTTACACCAATCTCTAAATAAGGAGTGTAAAGGGAAGAAAATGAACAAAAAATCATACTTATCCATTCTGTTTTTGCTGATACTAGGGCTGTTTTTCGTCGCCTGTAGCAGCGACGAACCAGAACCAGCTCCAGAAGTTGAAGAACCAGCCGCTGAGGTTGAAGAAGCGACTGAAGAAGAAGTCGCTGAAGAACCAGCCGAAGAGGAAGCTGTCGAAGTCAGCATTGAAACGACTGATACTGAAGAAGAAGCTGTTGAAGAAGAAGCCGCAGCAGCAGAAGAAGCCACTGAAGAAATGGCCGAAGAACCAGCTGCGGAAGAAGAAATGATGACATATCAAGAAGCCCCCATGCTGGCTGAAATGGTTGCTGTCGGTGAACTTCCCCCCGTTGAAGAGCGCATCCCATCCAACCCGCGCGTATTGCCTGTATTTGAAGAAATTGGACAGTACGGCGGCACCTGGCGGCGGGCCTACAATGGCATTAGCGATCGTTGGGGTTCAACCAAGCTGATGGAAGAACGCATTGTCGAATATATGCCCACCGAAGACGGCAACATTGTCATCGTCCCCAACTGGGTCGATGAATACGTCATGAGCCCCGATGCACGCGAGTTTAGCTTCCACATCCGCGAAGGGCTGCGATGGTCAGACGGCGAGCTTGTTACAACAGAAGATGTCAGATTCTGGTACGATGATGTTTTTAACAACACCATCTTCAGGGAAGAGCCACACCAATTCCTGACCACCAAAGGCGTGCCGTTGGAAGTTGAAATTGTTGACGACTTGAGCTTTGTCGTAAAATTCCAGGATCCCTATCCGCTCTTTCCGTTTATCATGGCCAAAGAAGGTGCCGGTTCCCCCGGTTTGACCCGCGAAAACTTTTTGCTGCCGGCCCACTACCTGAAAAATTATCATCCCAACTATGTTTCTGAAGAAGAACTGGCCGACATTGCTGCCGAATATGGCGTGGACACTTGGCTGGACCTATGGGACTCTAAAGGCCCCATTCAATCGTGGTGGCTAAACCCCGATCTGCCTGTGATTTCCGCCTGGATGATCGAACAGCCCGCCCCCGGCGAACGCACCGTGATGGTTCGTAACCCATACTACCATCAGGTAGATGCCGAAGGTAACCAGTTGCCCTATATTGATAACATCACCCATGACCTCTTTGAAGATCCCGAGACCCTGAACCTGTGGGTGGTGCAGGGACAGATTGATATGCAGGCGCGACACATTGATGCCCTGGGCAACTACACCCTCTTGAAAGAAAATGAAGCCAATGGCAACTACCACATGGTGACATGGCTTAATGCCTCTACCATGTCCCTGTTCCCCAACCTCAACACGCCCGATCCGGTGCTGGCCGAACTTTTTAACGATGCCGACTTCCGCCAGGCCCTCTCCGTAGCCATTAACCGTGAAGAAATTGTTGACATCATCACCAACGGCCTGTCAGAGCCGCGCCAGGCCAGCCCTGTTTCCGGTTCGCCCAACTTCGACGCCGAATTTGAAACCAAATGGACGGAATACAACCCCGATACGGCCAACGCCCTGCTGGATGAAATGGGTCTGACCGAGCGCGACGCCGACGGCTTCCGCCTTCGCCCCGACGGCGAGACCTTGCAGGTCATCATCACCACCGACCATGATGACATTTCTGACCTGGAACTGGTAAAAGCCTATTGGGAAGAAGTGGGTATAAAAACTGTCGTCAATAAGGTTGAACGCTCATTCTACGAGGAACTGGTTGCTACCGGTGAAATTGAAATTGGCGTTTGGGGTTTTGACCGCAGTTCCATTGTTGCCGCCGACCCACGCCGCTTCATTGGCTCGTTGGACGATGGCCCCTGGGCGCCACTGTACGGCAAATGGTTTGATACCGGTGGGGAACAAGGCGTTGAACCACCCGCCGACCATCCCATCCGTGACGTGTGGGCCGCCTGGCAAAACGCACAAACCGCCGGGACGCTGGAGGAAGCTGACCAGTATGTGCAGGAAATGATCAACATTCACAAAGAGAATGTATGGGTGATTG
>JBNKLQ010000402.1:0-4547 GCA_050292445.1 Promineifilaceae bacterium (SeqCode)
CTCATGGCGGCGTTGGAGCCACCATTGGGCCGAACATTGCTGCTGGCCAAGGTGGATGAGACGGTGGAATACGAGGGGATTTACCCACGAAGCGGCCGTTTTTATCCACTTTATGTTAACCGTTGGGCCAATGGGGTTGTTGAAGGGAATGGGCATCATACCATTAACCGGTTTCATCTAGAGGGGACGACGCCTGTTTGGACCTTTGCTTTTGGCAATGCCCTGTTGGAAAAGCGCATCTGGATGCAGCCAGGGGCCAACACCACCTATATTCAATACAAGTTAATCCGGGCAACCGGGCCGCTAACGATGGAAGCCAAAGCGTTTATCAATTACCGTGATTACCACGACACCACCATTGTCAATGATTGGGAGCCGGAAATTGAGGAAGTAGATAAGGGGCTTCGCCTTCAGGTACATGATACCGCCACCCCGTTTTATCTGCTCAGTGATAAAGTGCGTATGACACCTCAGTTTGATTGGTATGAAGATTTCTACTTGAGCGTTGAGGAGTATCGTGGCCAAAATGATGTGCAGGAAGACCATATTTACGCGGCGCTGCTGCGCACGGTGCTGCGCCCTGGCGAATCGTTGACGCTGGTGGCCAGCACGCAGCCAGATGCCAATCTGGATGGCGATAAGGCGTATGCGGAGCGGCAAGCGTATGAGGCGTCGCTGCTTGAGCGGGCGAGCCAAGTTCACGCGGTAAAGCTGCCCGAAGAGGTAGCCCAGCTTGTGCTGGCGGCTGACCAGTTTGTAGTAAAAAGACCCACGGCGCGGGATGTAAACGGCCGTTCCGTCATTGCCGGGTATCCCTGGTTTAGCGACTGGGGCCGCGACACCATGATTGCTTTGCCTGGCCTGACGCTGACAACGGGGCGGCCAGAAGTTGCGGCCTCCATTTTGCGTACCTACGCTCAATTTGTAGACCAGGGCATGCTGCCCAACCGCTTCCCCGATGCGGGCGAACGCCCCGAGTACAACACCGTCGATGCCACACTGTGGTATTTTGAAGCCTTACGTGCCACCCACGCAGCTACCGGTGATGATGACCTGGTGCGCGAGCTGTTTCCCGTGCTGCAAGAGATTATCATGTGGCATAAGCGCGGCACCCGGTACAACATCCAGATGGATAAAAAAGACGGCCTGTTGTTTGCCGGTGAAGAAGGGGTTCAACTCACCTGGATGGATGCCAAGGTAGATAACTGGGTCGTCACTTCGCGCATTGGCAAGCCAGTGGAAATCAATGCTCTGTGGTACAACGCGCTGTGCATCATGTCCGATTTTGCTCAATTGCTAGGTGAAGATTCATCTGAATACGACACGATGATCAAGCAAGTCAAGACAGGGTTTGCCCGCTTCTGGAACAAGCCGATGGGGTACTGCTACGACGTGATCGATGGCCCTAATGCCGATGGATTAGACGGCAGCCTGCGGCCCAACCAGCTCCTTGCCATTTCGCTGCCGCACAGTCCCCTCACGCCAGAACAGCAGCGCTCCACCGTGGATGCTTGTGGACGTCATTTGGTAACGGCGCACGGCTTGCGCAGCCTCTCGTCTGATGACAAGGCGTATGTTGGCCATTACGGTGGCGACCGGCAAAAACGAGATGGTGCGTATCACCAGGGCACGGTATGGGGGTGGCTGATTGGTCCGTTTGTAAGCGCCCACTTGCGTGTGTATGGTGACAAAGCTGACGCGCGATCCTATTTAACTTCGCTGCTGCGGCACAATATTCAGACCCATGCGGTTGGAAGCGTGAGCGAGATTTTTGATGGCAATGCGCCTTATGCGCCACGCGGCTGCACGGCCCAGGCGTGGAGTGTGGCCGAACTGCTGCGAGCCTGGCAGGAAACGCAAGAAGCGGAGATTGGAGATTGAAAGCCAGTCTAAAATAATGGATGGGTAATATTGCACCTCCCGATTGCATCGAACGGGTGGAGGTAACATAATTATGAAATTAGCAATGATTGGTTTGGGCAAGATGGGCGCAAATATGGCGCGGCGGTTAATTCAAGATGGCCATGAAGTAGTGGGCTATAATTTGGAAACGGCCGTTACCGACAAGCTTGCCGCAGAAGTAGACCTCATTCCCGCGTACTCCCTGGCCGAAGCTGTAGAAAAACTAACACCACCCCGTGTGGTTTGGGTAATGGTACCTTCCGGTAAGCCTACGGAAAGCGTGGTGTCTGAACTGGGCGATTTGCTCAGTGAGGGCGATCTGGTGGTGGATGGCGGCAACAGCAACTACAAAGAAACGATGCGCCGGGGCAACACATTGGCCGAAAAAGGAATCGATTTTGTTGATGTGGGCACCAGCGGCGGCATTTGGGGCCTGAAGGAAGGGTACAGCATGATGGTTGGCGGCTCGGAAACGGCCGTAGCCACCCTCACCCCTGCACTCAAAACATTAGCGCCCGGTGCGGATAAAGGGTGGGGACACGTTGGCCCCAGCGGCGCAGGCCATTTTGTGAAGATGGTACACAACGGCATTGAATACGGTTTGATGCAAGCTTACGCCGAAGGATTTGAAATTATGAAGGCCAAAGAGGAATTTGGCCTTGATTTACACCAGGTGTCTGAAATTTGGCGTTTTGGCAGCGTGGTGCGCTCCTGGCTACTCGATTTAACCGCCAACGCCTTGGCTGGAGATGCAGAACTGAGCGAAATTAAAGGGTTTGTGCCGGATAGCGGTGAAGGGCGCTGGACCGTAGCCGAGGCTATTGACCTGGACGTCCCCGCGCCGGTTATCACCCATTCACTATTTGCTCGTTTTGTCAGCCGCCAGGACGATAGTTTTTCTGCCAAGCTGTTGGCAGCGATGCGTAACCAGTTTGGTGGACATGCAGTAGTTCATGCAGAGGATTGATTTTTCTACCCATGTTTGAAAACAAGCCTAAATTTGGTCCAGAGCAGTTTCCCGCCGGGGTGGATATTGTGCAGCAGGGAGATATTCCTGATAAGTTCTACATTATCACTCGGGGTAGGGTGGCCGTTTTGCTGCAACCGCCAGATGGCCTGGATGTGGTTATTGACCATCTGGGGCCGGGCGACTTTTTTGGTGAGGTGGGGTTGCTTCACCAAAGTCGGCGAATGGCGACCGTGCGGGCCGAAACGGCCGTTGACGTCATGGCTATGGATTACCAAACATTTCGTACCTGGATTGAAGGGTCGCCGCTGGTGGCCCAGGAAATTGAGGCGTTGGCCGCCCGACGCACGCGCGATACTGGCCCCCTGGAACCGGCACCTCTCCTTGATCTGGAAAATCTGCCGAAAAATCTGATGGCTACGGCCGTTGAATCTGCCGAAAAGTATGAAGCAGGCGACAAAATCATACAGCAAGGTGGGCAGCCAGAGCGGTTTTACATTATTCTTGAAGGGTTTGTCACCGTGACCCACATCGACGCGAGCGGTAAGGAACATGTGGTGGGGCATCTGACTGCTGGCGATTACTTTGGCGAGGTTGGCTTGTTGGAAGGGGGCGAGCGCATTGCGACGGTAACGGCCGTTACGCACGTCAAAGTTGTCTCGTTTGATCGCAGCACCTTCCGCCGCTGGATGCTCCATTCCCCCAGCAGCCAGGACGACATTGCAGAAACGGCCGCAAAGCGTCGTCGTGACACAGGCATGTTGTCCTTGCCGGAAGATGAGTAGCCGGGCGTCAGTTACTAGTGTTCAGTAATGAGTATTCAATGGGCTTTGCAGGAGAGGGTGCGTGGATGAAATGAACGATTGTTTTACCTGTGAGTTGACGGCTCAGCGAGACAAAGGGCAAGCCCCTTTGTGGGACAGCATTTTCAGAACGCCATATTGGGATGTGGTTCACAGCTACAACACGGGTTTACCCGGCTGGCTGGTGTTGGTTGCCCGGCGACACATCGCCGCTGTTGATGAAATGAGCGAGGCGGAAGCTGCCGAACTTGGCAATCTGTTGCGCTGCGTTTCTATGAGCTTAAAGCAGGTCACTGGCTGCCTAAAAACATATGTGATGCAATTTGCCGAACATCCCCAACACCCTCATGTGCATTTTCATATTGTGCCCCGCATGCAAGATCAGCCAGACACGCGGCGTGGTCCTAAAGTCATGGAATATCTTAAAGTTGCCGAAGATGAGCGTGTCGATGAAGCGACGATGAACGCGCTTGGGGAACAGATCCGGCAGGCTCTAGCCGCAATGATAAATGTTTAAAACAGATATGGAAAATCAAATGGTTGACATTGCAGAGCTAAAGCGGCAGGCGGCTGAAAAAGCGGTTGAGTTCATTGAACCTGGCATGGTGGTGGGACTGGGCACGGGCAGTACGGCCGTTCACGCCACACGAGCCGTTGGCAGATTATTACAGGAAGGTAAACTGCAAAACATCGTGGCCATTCCTACTTCTGACAAAACAGCCCGTGAAGCCGAATCATTGCAGATTCCCCTGGTGACCTTTGATACGCACCCAATAATTGACATAACGATAGATGGGGCCGATGAAGCCGATCCCAACCTGGATGTGATCAAAGGGCTGGGCGGGGCGCTGCTGCGGGAAAAGATTGTGGCTGTG
>JBNKLQ010000403.1:0-4417 GCA_050292445.1 Promineifilaceae bacterium (SeqCode)
TTAACTTTTGAGTCTCGGTAAACGGTCAAGCCTTGGGGTTCGTTTCCTTATCTAAAGTTATTTGTGAACGAACCCTTTGTATTTGATTATGATTGATTTCCCCGATTTTTATGTGATCTGGCTCACGAACGGCCGTTTCCCAGTGAGATTCCCTACAGTAATGACGATGCCAGGCAAGTAAACTCAGTAGAAGTTGCTACAATCAACAATGGACGCCTAGCCAACAACAAGGAGAAACTATGTCGGTCCCTGATTTAACCGCTGCTTACAATTACGATGAATTTACCGCAGAAAAGGTGATGCCCTGGCTCAATTTTGAAAACAGTCCGCCGCTGGGCGAAACTGCGCCTGACTTTCCGCTTTGGCATTTGGATGGCACACAAACCGGCCTCAACAAAGTGCAGGAATTTAAGGAATCCGGGTTTTAATAATGGGTGCATCAGGTGATCTCCTTGCTTTGGCCCAGTGGCGACGTACTGTGGCCCAGATTTATGCCGATGTGCGCCGCGCTGGCGTGCCGGAAACAGCATGGCAGCAGTTTTTGGCGGCACGCAATGCGCTCTTTAAGACGCATTCTCAATCTCCATTGAACGATGAGCAGCGGGCGGCATTTAGCGAACTGCCTTTTTTTGCCTACGATCCTGATTATCGGGTCGTGGGGCAGCTGGACCGCAATGTCCCTCAAGAACAATTCTGTGTAGAGCTTGCCGCCGATGGCAAATTCTGCTATCGGCGCGTAGCAAAAATCCTGTTTGCAATTAAAGGGCAGACGGCTCAGTTGAGTCTTTTTTGGGTTGAGGGGTATGGTGGCGGCTTGTTTTTACCGTTTAAGGATTTAACGAGTAAGACGGAAACATTTGGAGCCGGGCGTTATTTGTATGACACCATCAAGGGAGCCGATTTGGGCGCAGACGAAGCCCAGATCATACTGGACTTCAACTTCGCCTATAATCCATCCTGTGCTTACAATGACCAGTGGGTTTGCCCCCTGGCCCCTGTGGAAAATTCACTCAGCTTTCCCATTTTGGCCGGTGAAAAAAGATTTATCTAGAGCTAATTGAGAAACGGCCGTTTCTCAATTAGTTAGAGCGGTTTGTAGATAGGCTAAAAGCTGCCCTGTTTCCACCCGTATCTGCTCCGTGGTGTCTCGATGGCGCACGGTGACGCTGTTATTTTCTAAGGTCTCAAAATCAATTGTGACGCAAAACGGCGTGCCGATCTCATCCTGGTAATAATACCGCTTGCCGATGTTGCCCCGGTCATCCCAGGTGGTTGTCAGATGGGGCGCGATTCCTTCGTAGATTTGCTGGGCTTTTTGCACGAGTTCTGGTTTGTTGCGCAGGAGGGGGAAAACGGCCGTTTTATACGGTGCTAAATCCGGTTTAAAGCGCAACACGGTACGCTTGTTTTCCACATCGTGCCAGTAGGCGTCACAGAGCAGCATCAAAAAGAGGCGGTTGATACCCACGGCTGGCTCGATGACGTGCGGCACAAATTGCTTGCCGCTGAACGGATCTTTGTAGCTGAGCTTGGCCCCGGAATGTTCGATGTGCTGCTGCAAATCGTAATCGGTGCGGTAAGCCACGCCCCACAGTTCCTTGAAGCCGAAGGGGAAGCGGTAATCGAGGTCGAACGTTTCGCGGCTGTAATGGCTGCGCTCCTTGTCGGAATGCCGCCGCCAGCGCAGATTTTCCTCGCGAATGCCCAGGGTGTTCACTACAAAATGCCACATTCGTTGCTGCCATTCCTCGAACAGCGTTTGCCAATCAGTCTGCTCCGGGTCGAAGAAATATTCAATTTCCGCCTGCTCAAACTCCAGCGTGCGGAAGACAAACTGGCCAGTTGTGATTTCGTTGCGGAAGCTTTTGCCAATCTGGCCAATGCCAAAAGGCAGCTTGACGCGGGAGGAATCGAGCACCTGGCGGAAGTTGGTAAAGATGCCCTGGGCGGTCTCCCCCCGTAGGTACACTTTGGACTTTTCACCTTCGATGGCCCCAACGGCCGTTTCAAACAAAATATTAAACGCTTTCGGCTCGGTCACCGGATTGCCATCCGGGCTAAGAACCTTGTTTTCGGCAAGGAACGCGCCCATTTCAGCTACATCCATCTCTTCCACAATGAGTTCGGGCGGATTGGGCTGCTGGGCCATCCAATTCTCAATCAGGTGGTCGGCACGGTACCGCTTGTGCGTCACCTTGTCCTCCACCAGCGGATCGGTGAAGGAAGCGACGTGTCCGGAGGCCACCCAGGTTTGCGGATGCAGCAGGATTTGGCTGTCCAGGCCAATCATGTCTGCTTTTTTGCGGATCATTTCCTGCCACCATTTATTTTTGATGTTGCGTAGCAGTTCGGTGCCCAGCGGACCGTAGTCGTAGGAGCTGGCCAGCCCGCCGTAAATTTCGGACGTTTGGTAGACAAAGCCGCGCCGCTTGGCCAGCGCGGTGATCGTTTCCAGGGTTAGTTGTTCGTTCATAGTAGTCCTCATTTCTGTAGCCGCGCATTCTTTGCGCGCCATAAATCCTTTTTTTAAAGGGACACTGATTCACACTGATTTACACAGATAAAAAACCAGTGTTTATCTGTGTTTATCAGTGTCCCATTCATAAATAAAACAAAAAGTCCCTGCAACACAATTCCTGTGCTGCAGGGACGGCTTTTTCAAGTCGCGGTTCCACCCTGCTTCCGCTGGTTTTAATTTATCCAGCGGCATCTTTCTTGGAGGTGCAGCTCCCGCTTGCCAAAGGCGATCATCGCTGCGAGATATTTTTTTGCCACAGAGGTCACAGAGGGAAAAGAGAATAGACCCGCTGCTTAAACCCCAAACCGCTTGGGCCTAAATCTCAAAATTCTCTGTGTTCTCTGTGGCTAATTTTACGGTGTGGGGATTAGCTGTCAAGAATGTCGGATGGTTGGGGCAGACGGTAGGTATCGCGATACGGCCGTATCGTAATAATCTCCCCTGCCTCAAGGCGCTGTTGGGTTTCCTGCCAAAAAGCCACATCCAGCAAATCGCCGTGATATTGGAGAAAGGTATCTTTCACACTGTTGGGCAGCCCCATAAAGCGCAAAAACTCTTCAGGAAAGACATCTTTTTCCCCGATGTGGAACCATGGTTCGGCGGCCAACTCGTCCTCGTAGGTTTGAGCCTGGGGGAATTTGCGGAAGTTGCAGTCGGTTAACGGCCGTAATTCATCATAATCGTAAAAAACCACCCGCTCGTGCCGCGTCACGCCAAAATTTTTCAGCAGCATATCCCCAGCAAAAATGTTGGTCACCGCCAAATCCTTAATCACCTGACCATAATCAATAATGACCCGGTTGGCGGCATCTTCATCTGCTTCTTGCAGGAAAATGTCCAGGGGTATCACCTGCCGCTCGACGTAGGCGTGGCTTACCACGACCGTCTCACCTTCCAGACTCACCGTGTTGGCTGCCACCTCCAGTAGTTCTTGCAGCAGTTCGTCGGTAAAGCGCCCGCGCTTAAACTGCAAAAACTCAAACGA
This sequence comes from Promineifilaceae bacterium (SeqCode), assembly GCA_050292445.1. Lineage (GTDB taxonomy): Bacteria > Chloroflexota > Anaerolineae > Promineifilales > Promineifilaceae > Leptofilum. Next base: position 3,504 of record JBNKLQ010000403.1, read on the forward strand.
TTGGGCATCGATTAGCCGTCCCGCGCGGTCGTGGCGGAACACCATCTCGTAATTGCTAATGACGTCCTGGCGCGTGGTCTTTTTGGGATAGGCAAAGCGGTCTTTAATCAGCTTAAACACCATACCATAATCGGGCAAGCTAAAAACGATCATCACCATGCCGCGCTGGCCAGGGGCAATCGTAAATTGAGCCTCGGACTCCTTGAGGTGGTTGAGCAAATTGCGATAGAGCTCGGTTTTGCCGTGTTTGTTGTAGCCCAGCGAAATGTAAATTTCGGCGATGCGTTTGCGGGGGATGATGGAATGGATGAATTGCACAAGGTCAGACGGCCGTTCCACCATCACATGAAAATAAGATCGGGCAAAGCTAAATAAAATGCTCACGCTGCTTTCGTCCAGCAACACGGCATCAACAAACACGCCAACCTCGCCTTGCAGCAGCACCAGCGCCAGCGGCACCAACCCTCGCGGTGTAAAGATACGGCCGATCAGATATGCCCCTTTGCCCCGGAAAAACAGGGAATTAACCACGTCAATCCGGGAGAGTGTCGTTTGGGTTCTGTCTAAAAAACAGGTCAGTCGATCAGCAATCTGGCGACAATCTTCCGCAAAATTGGCAAAAGGCACCTTTAAGCCACAGCCCAGCAAAATCTGCTGCACCGTTTCTTCTAAATTTGTGGGATAGTAAGATGTGTACAGTAATTGCGGATCGGTGAGCGGTGGCAGGTCAAAATCGGGATCGACAAACTCAATGCGCGGATCAACGCCCACGGTGGTAAAGATGCGCCGGGTGATGGAGTTAAAAAACGTTTCGGCCAGCTCCCAATCGCTGTTTTCGGCAATGAGGCCCGAATAAACGGCTTTCATGCTGGCCCACACCATCTTGCGGGTCAGCCGCTCGCCCAGCAGCTCCC
>JBNKLQ010000404.1:0-4415 GCA_050292445.1 Promineifilaceae bacterium (SeqCode)
TGAGATTATGGGGCGCGCCCCGTTTAATGGGCCAATGCGACTGCGTGTAGGGCGGGACGATGTTGTGCTTGGGGTGGAGCTTACAAAGTCACTCTGGGTAGAATAAATTTGTTATGGGAATAATCGGCGTGTTTTGACTTCTGCCACGGCATCTTCCCGATAGCGATACAGCATGGCCGGACGGCCTTCCCCTTCTTTCTGCTTTTCTCCAGTTTCTTCCAAAATTTCAGCCGACAATATTTTGCGGCGAAAGTTCCGCTTATCGAGCTGTTCTCCCAAAATGATTTCGTACGCCTTTTGTAGCTCGCTGAGGGTAAAAACATCGGGCAGCAATTGAAACCCAACAGAAGTGTACTCTAGCTTGTAGCGCAGGCGCGTATAAGCATAATCAACAATTTCGGCGTGGTCGAAGGCCAATTGGGGAAGCTGTAAAATAGAGAACCAGCCAGTTTCATGGGCATCTTTACCCGCTCGGGGATGGATGGCATCATGAGGCACCAGGGCAAAATAGGCGATGGTGATGACGCGTGTGCGTGGATCGCGGTTGGGAGTGCCAAAGGTGTAAAGTTGCTCTGTATACACATCTTCCACCCCTGTTTCATCTGCCAGTGCGCGAACGGCCGCTTCCTCTAAAGACTCATCCATCTTCACAAACGATCCAGGGATGGCCCACATATCGGCATACGGCGCTGCCTGACGTTTGATGAGCAAAACTTGCAATTTATCATGAACCAAAGAAAAGATAACGACATCAACAGTAACCGATGGCCGATCAAATTCATTTGGATCGTAATTGGCTGGTAAATCTGCGGACAAGTTAGCCTCCAAACTTTGTGTGTTGATGCGCATCTGTGTAAATAAAAAGTCTCCAGCCAAAAGCTAGAGACTTAGATTTCGATAATCAACTCATTAACTATGGGTTCTCATTAGGATTTGTTGGTGACAACACTGGCAGCGTTACATCTTCCATAGAAGGATGCAGGTCAAAATTAGATTGTTCTGGAATAGCCAGACCGCCCTGGTCAATGATTTGCGGTAAGCTAACGCTTGTTGTGACAAATACCGTTTGGTCACCTGGTGAACGCAGCGTCAGATTAATATCTACGCCGCGAATCATGGCCCAATTTAAGGCCAGCGCATCCTGTGATGACATACTAAGGATGACAACATCTGGTGTGGTTTCTAATCGGGAGGGAATAGGGGTTGGTGTCGGTCCGGCCGCACCATCTTCCCCTGCCTGTGCTGCTGCCTGAGCCGCAAGCTGCTGCTGCTCCAATTCTTTTGGATCTACCCAGGTACCAACATAAAGCACCCTGGCTTGTTGGATGGTTAGCTGCGTGACGCGTTTGGGGATAGGCAGCCCTTCTGTAAAGTCTTGACCATCAAGGGCAAGGGTGCTGGGGACAATAGCGGCAACCTGGTTAATTTCGGGAACGAATTCGAGACGGCCGTTTGAAACCGCAGGGAATAAGAACGGCTCACCGTTTAGCAACGCTGATTGAATGACGCGCTCGATCTGATTAGGCAAAACTGTGCCAAATTGGGGGTCTATATCCACAATGCGCAACGTCATCATGACATCAACTGCATCACCTGGACGCATGGCCAAAGCTGCTCCATTAAACCGATCGACCGGAAAGGCTACCGCAACCTGACCAAATGGAACATACAGGGCCAAATCTGAACCAAAAGAAGCAATATCAGTTGGATTAAGGGCCAACATGGGGCTTAAGACAGACTGCCCTTTGGATACATTAACCTTGGCAATCCGGCCAATCAGGCGAGTTGTGTCTGTAAATGTGTAACCACCTTGTAAGGCAATGTTGGTGCGGGGCCACCGTTGTACCTCAAGTAGATCATCAGTCAGCATGGTGCCAACGGGAATATTTACTTTAGCCACCACGACGTCTTCCAGACCAGGTGTTGCGGTCGGAGGTGGTTGCAACGGTTCGTCTGTGTCTTCTCCATCCGTTTCTTCAACGACAGCACCATTGTCCCCGTCACCGCCACGATTAAAAAAGCCGGCAAGGGGGCCAGTGCCACTGTTGCCTAGCAAAACAAGTGCTAAGGCACCTACCAGTATTAATACCAAAATCAGGAGAATGAACGTTCTAAGACGCATAGCAAGGTCCTTATTTGTTTAGCCAATTGACAGACCATCTGCCTTATTCAGGCGCAGATCCTTCTTCAGGCGGCGGTGTTGGAGTTACCTGCTTGATCGTTGCTTCGACTGAATAGCCCAAGTTTGGCGGAACTTCAACATTAAATCGCTCAAGCAAATAGTCTAGCGTCATGTTCTCGACGCTGTACAGTTGGCCGTCATTTACACCGCGCAAGGCAAAGAAGACTTGCGCGTTTACATCTACCGCATAACGTAGTAGAAGCTGCTGTTGGGGCTGTAAAGCAACCACTACAACGTCAGCCGGAGACGGCGTGGCTGTAGGATTTGCCACAGGCGGCGGGGTTGGTGTTGGTTCTCCTTCCTCTACAGCCTCTGGTGTTGGCGTAGGAATCAAGTCAGCCGGGTCCGGTGGCAACCGATATTGTCCAACTTGGACAACGCGTGCATTTTGAATGATCATGGTGACCGGTACAGGGCGTGGAGCCAGATCTTCTTGGTTTGGACTGATATGGGCTAAATCGCCTGTTGGGAGTTCTTCAAAACGGCCGATTGGTGAAACGAAGAAAATAACAGGTTCAGTAATAATTTGCAGTGGGTCCCCGGAGCCAGAGTCTTCTACAGCTTGGATTTGTTCTTCCAGATAAAAAGCGGCGTCATTGGGGAGATAAGTTTGGAACTCTTCGTCAATTTGGCGGAAGAAGAACGTGACCATGATGTCTACGTAATCCCCTTCACTGACACCATACCCTACGCCTGTTAACCGATTCATGGGCACAGATTGGGCTACATACCCTGGCGGGATTAACGAACTGGGTCCGTAGGATTCCAAACCTACTTTGGTAATATCATCTACCAGAGTGTCATAAGTTAATGTTTCGCCTTGATAAATGTCGGTTCGCGCATAGAGATTAAGCGCATCATCAATGTTGGTAATCACATTGCTGCCAACACTTTCAGCCGGTCGCATATCTAAAGCTAGAATATCGGCTGTCATTTGGTGACCACGGGGAACTGTTTGTAAGGAGACCACAACTTCAACACGTGGCGAAGCTGTTTCCTCAGGTTCCGTGCCGTCAACGTCCACACCATCTGGCGCTGGCGCACCATCTTCGCCATCGGTTACTGTTTCAACTGGCTGGTTTTGTTGCAATATAAAAACAACACCGACAATTGACAGCATTACGATGCCGAATACGAAAACGAGAATCAAGATAGTTCGACGGCTCATAAGATCGTCCCTTCTTTAATCGTGTAGTTAGGGGCTAGTGGGTTTTCTGGGTCGCGTGTCATCACTGGAGTAAATTGCTGACTCAAATCATTTGCTACGTCGCATCTGTATCTTTTTATTAGGTCAGTGAATACGAAGCCGTTTTGGTGATGGAGAACGCCGCCGTAGCATAGAGTTTTTGCCGATAAATACCAATACAATAATAACAATATGTAAACCTCTCAACGAGGCGTATGTTATCATATGTAAAGTTGAATAGCAAGTGATACCAACTGGAGAAGGGCCTTTTTATAGTACAAATGGGGGAGTTTTGGCAAGAAATCCGGTGCTTTTGGGGGATACAGCGCCAAAAGTACGTATTGTGAAGCCCAAATATGATTAGTGTGTGGGTTGGGGGGCATCTGTGAGTAAGTGCCACCACGCTTGCCAGGGGCGCGCATTTTGGATGGGATCGGGGGTGGCTGTTGGTACGGCCGTTGGCTGCGGCGTTGCTTCAATCACGAGTGGTACAACTCGCTTTTCACCCGGTAATAAATAGCCCCCTTCATCCCGAGCGTAGGCGGCTACGTAATCATCACTTTGTACATACTCCAATGTCACCTGGAGTTCCACTTGGTGGGTGGATTCGGCATCCACTTCCATTTGCAGATCGCCTTCACCCACGCCAACCAGTTGCCCTGCCTGAGCGCGCCGATTGAGATCGACAGCGACAAAGAGGGCCGCGCCAACGAGCAGCAGGATGATGATTTGAGGGAGGGTAAGCAACGGCCGTTGCCGCCATAAATCTTTATACATATGATTCACATCTTAACATAATTATTTTGGCTGACAAGCCCCTATCAGCCAAGATTTGTTTGGCAAAACATTAAACCGGGATAACCAAACTCTGCCAATCGCGCGGATAGTAGGTCAGCATCTCAAGGCCATCGTTGGTAATGACGGCCGTATCGGAGTGACGAAAGCCGCCCAGCTCGGGTACATACAAGCCTGGCTCCACGGTGAAAACCATGCCCTCCTGCAATACAGTTTGGTCGCCACTGTCTAAAAAGGGGCCCTCATGATAGC
>JBNKLQ010000405.1:0-4404 GCA_050292445.1 Promineifilaceae bacterium (SeqCode)
CTCTACCAACGGCAGCAAAAAGGTGAGCAGGTCAAGCGAAGCGTTATCCATCCAGTGGATATTGTCGAACCAGATGATCAACGGCCGTATCCGCACCTGAGCCATAATGAACGAACGAATGGCAATAAACGTATGCTGTTGCAACGCGTCGCCATCCAAATAGCGGATTTTCTGGGCCAGCGTTTCGTCCAAAGGCAGTTTGAGAAAATTAGCAATGTATGGCAGGCTGTCGGCTGCTTCTTCAGCGGGCAAATTTTGATACAGGGTTTGATGCAGCGTCTGGAACGCCAACGCTTCATCGACTTCTGGTTGAATACCCACCAGCTGCCGCACCAATTCACGAAACGGCCGATACGTTACCGTTTCCGTAAAAGAAAGGCAGCGCACGTGCAGCCAACCCATCTCTTCCTGGCGTGCCTCGTAAGCCAGGCGAGATTTGCCCTGCCCTGCTTCGCCAATCACCGACACAATCCGGCCAAATCCAAATGAAAGCTGATCAATCGCCTCTTGCAAGGCCAACTGTTCCGCACCGCGACCCACCAGCGGCGCTTGCAAGCCGTGTGAACTGGGCAAACCTTGCGTCTGTTCAACCACAGTGCGCAGCCCGGCCACGGCAAAAATGGGGACCGGTTGGCTCTTGCCTTTGAGCCGTACCTCGCCTTCTGGCCGAAGCTCTGCCACCGCTTCCGTCTGGCGGCGCACGTTTTCATTCACCAGCACATAGCCCTCTTTGGCAGCCGACATGAGCCGCGCAGCCAGATTGACCTCATCCCCCATGACGGTGTATTCATGCCGCCAGCTGGCTCCGACGTAGCCAGCAAACACATAGCTGTAGCTAATACCAATCCGCTGTCTCAGTTCCCACTTGGGGAGTCCTAGCTCACCGGGCAGCGTTTTGTTGAGTTCGGCCAGCGCTTCTTGCATGGCCAGTGCCGCGCGCACGGCGCGTTCGGCATCATCTTCATGGGCAATGGGTGCGCCAAACGTCACCAACACTTTGTCACCGTGGTCGTATAAATCAACCTTGTTCATGACGCCGCCAAACGGCCGTATCGCCTCGCTCATGCGCACATAATATTGGTTCAAGGCATGGACAATCAGCGCTTCCTGCCCGCTGCCCAACTGCGCTACAACGTCGCCCAGACCATCCACATTGGCAAACAGTGTCGCTACCAAACGGTGCTCCCCCTTCAGGCTGGGGGCACGGGGATCGCTGGCCAAACGCGGCAGCAAACCAGTGGGCAAATACGGGGTGAAGGTTGCCAGCCAGGTAATGTGACGTCGCAGCGAGGCCAAATCTGGAGCCAACGGGTAAAGCGTTTCCTGGGGATCAGTGTAAGTGCGATTGGGTGGTTGGTCGATATATTCCACCAGAAAAAAGCGGGGATCATCGGAAAGGGGAACGGCCGTTAACACCACATCAGCGCTCACGGCATCATACGTTTCCTGGTCAATAAGCACCTGCCCGGCAGACGCGGCCGATTCGACAGCAGCTGTGGCGTTGACGTCCGGGCCAAAGAGCGCATACTCCATATTCTCGATGGAACCAAGTTGGGCTGCAAAAAAACGGCCGTGCTTGATGCCTACACTCATCCGCAGCGGAAACGTGCCCTGAGAGGTTTTGGTCTCGGCAAAGTCGGACATCGCCGCCTGCATTTTCACGGCAGCCTGGATAGCCAGCGTTGCGCTGTTAGGACCATTGCCAGCGCTTAATTCTGGGAACATATCGTCCAGGTCAGCCGCTGAACCATTCTCGGTAAATAAACCTAGCAGCGCGTCCCCCCCAAAACGAATTAGTTGGCCATCATAGGCACGCAAAATGTCCAGCATGGCATCAAAATAGCGATTGACCACATCGGTGACTTCTTCGGCCCCTTCGCGACCAATCCGGCTTAACCTTTCCGACATGGCCGTAAAACCACTGATGTCAGCAAAGAGCAGTGTGCCTTCAACAAATTCGCCATCTGCCTGCCCTGGATGCGGTTGACGGCGCACTTGCCGCACCAAAGAAGCGGGCAAATGGGTTGTTGTTGCTTCTAATAAGCTGGCTAGATGCTTTACGCAAGGGGAGAGGACCGCGCGTGGCAGTTCCGGTCCTACTTCGGTTAGGGATTGCATGAGATTAGCTGGTAAGAAGCGCTGCAATTGGGCCATTTCAGCTGTGGTTAGCCCATTCTCATTCACAACAACTTCATTAACTGGCTCGTGGTCGTCTTTCAATAGCTTACTCATTAATACAGGATTTTAGTCCGTCTCTTTTGCAATGATAAACGAATTTTGGGGTGAAGCTCCACCAAGGTGTTGTGCAAAAGGCGTGAATATTCGGGACGTGGAAAAATTATCCACACGTCCTGCTCACAAAAATATGGCTGAATTATGTTAACTAAAGCTGAATTTGTGGGCGCTTAAATGTTGTCTATTGTGTACCCCACACGTGCTTCTTCCAGGGTACACAGTAAACCAGAAACCTTACTGCGAGGCTGTCTATCGAGATGTGGTATCAGTGTAAATGTCCTTACACCGCAGGCTCAACCCGGACAGGAACACCACAAAAAGCGGCATTACCCGTTAGCTGATCAATTTGCTGATCATCTGTGAGATCATTGATGGAGGCACCTGGGTGTTTTACGGCCGTTTCCAACAACACCCCAGCCCGATCATGCCCCCACCCATGCGGAATGCTCACTACGCCCGGCATCACCGTCTCGGTAATGGCCAGCGGCAGTTGGATTTCCCCCGTGCGTGAACAAACTTTCACCAGTGCCCCATCTAGCAAATTATGAGCCTGGGCATCGTCTGGGTGCATCAACAACGTGCAGCGATCCTTACCACGCACCAGGCGCGGGCTGTTGTGCATCCAAGAATTGTTACTGCGCAACTGCCGCCGCCCAATGAGCATCAACGTCTGGCCATTGGCAGAGCCGTTGCGCCACGTTTGCCGCACGCGATCCAAATCGGCCAAAAACAATTCAGGGGCCAGCTGAATGCGTCGGTTGGGCGTACAAAGCCGTTGCATCAGAATTGGCTGGAGCGGCCCCAAATCGACACCATGTATCTGACGCTTGAGGCTAGGCAGCTTGAGGCCCTGATTACCTTGTTGCCGCAATTCCTTCTGGTTGAAGCCATGCGCACCGTATGGTCCATAGCGCAGCGCCAGATCGATAATTTGCGACGGCCGCATTCGGGCAAAAAAGTCCAGCTTGCCCTGCGGCGAATGGCGCGTGGGCAGCGGTTGGCCCGTCATGCGGCGGCGCAGCTCCTGAAAGATTTGCCAATCATGCCGAGCATTTTGGGCTGGAGCCAGGAGTGGTGGGGAGTATTTGGCGGTGTTGCGCACGGCCAGAGCATGGAAAATGAGATCGTAATGCTCGGTTTCCAGACCAGTGGTAGGCGGCAAAATAATGTTGGCGTGGCGCGTGGTCTCGTTGATGTAAATGTCGATGGCCACCATGAATTCCAATCCGGCAAACGCTTCATCTAGCTGACGGCCGTTTGGCGTAGAAAGCACCGGGTTCCCGGCAACGGTAATCATGCCTTTGATCTGCCCCTCGCCTGGCGTGAGCATTTCTTCAGCCAGGGCAGAAACGGGCAGCTCACCACCGAACTCAGGCAAATTGCGCACCCGGCTATGCCAACGGCCGTAGTGTCCTATTTGCCCTGTCATTGTCGTGATGCCCACAATATCGACGGCGGGCAAGGTAAACATCGCCCCACCAGGGCTGTCCAGGTTGCCCGTAACAAAGTTGAGCAGGTTGATGAGCCAGTGGCACAGTCCGCCAAACTGCTGCGTAGAAACCCCGATACGGCCGTAACAAACGGCCGTTTCCGCCCTGGCAAAATCGCGCGCCAACTGACGAATCGCCTCAGCTGGAATACCGGTCGGGCCAGCCGCCAATTCAGGCGAGAAATCGGCTATGGCTTGCTGCACAATGTCCAGGCCGTCGGCGTGGGCGGCGAGCGCGCCGGGATTGGCCAGTCCTTCGGCAAAAATAGTATGCAGCAAGGCCAGCAAAAGCAGCACGTCGCTGCCAGGTTTGATGAAGTGGTGGGTGTCGGCCAGTACGGCCGTTTCCGTGCGGCGGGGATCAATCACCACCAGCTTACCGCCCCGTTTTTGCAGCGCCTTCAACCGGTTGGCAATGTCCGGCGCGGTCATGAGGCTGCCGTTGGAGGCCAGCGGATTGGCCCCCAGCATCAGCATAAAATCAGTACGATCCACGTCGGGGATGGGTAAAAGGAGCTGGTGGCCAAACATGAAGTAGGCGGCAAAATGGTGCGGCAGTTGGTCCACCGAGGTGGCCGTGAACAGATTTTGGCTGCGCAGCGCCCGGTAAAAGGTGGAACCAACCAGAATGCTGCCCAGGTTGTGTACGTTGGGATTGCCCAGGTAAAGGCCGACGGCGT
>JBNKLQ010000406.1:0-4395 GCA_050292445.1 Promineifilaceae bacterium (SeqCode)
AACCGATGTGGTCGCCTTTGAGGTCTGGGATGAGCTGGCCCAGGCCGATGAAACCATCCATTTTGCCATGTTTTTCTGGACCGATCCCTTGTTGACGGACCGGGTGATCGAAAAGCTGGGTGATGGCGTTGACGTTTACGGCATGTTTGACCAGCTGGGTGAGGCCAATGGCAGCTCGGGGGATGAGGCCATGTGTGCCGCCGGAGCGCAGATTGGGATTGAGGATTTTACCGGCAAACTGCACGATAAGTTTGCCGTTATAGATGTAAACGGCCCCGACCCAACGGTCATTTTAGGGTCATATAATTGGACGGCATCAGGTGCATATGCCAATGATGAAAACACCCTGATTATCCACGATGCAGCCCTGGCGCAGGCGTATTACGCCGAGTGGCAGCGGCTGTGGGCCTCCATTGACCTAGCCAACATCTGTAATCCAGATTCGGTTTACTTACCACTCGTTATCAAGTGAGTCTCGGGTTTGTGCCGGGCAGGTATCGGCTAAGATGCTGTAAAGTGTCGAATCGCTAACAAATACGGAGCCACCACAGGCAGAACAGTTGGCTTGAAAGCCCTTTTTGTCTTCCAACTCCTCCCATTCCCCTAGCTGGTGTCCCCCTAAAGCGGCTGACGCCTGCGCTTCAAGCATGTTGGCTCGGAGATTAATGTTCTCGTCTTCCGTCAGCTCATGTGACAAAAGTGCATTGAGGCCCCGAATCCTTTTTTGCGACAGCAGATAGACCAGCTTCAACAGAAGTTTTTCAGTCCAAAATAGAGTGTCCAGTTCAAGAAGTTCCGTGGAACCCAAGAAGAGATGTTGGTAAGCAGCTCTCATTCGTTTGAATTTATCTTTTACTGCCTCAGTGTTCATTCCTCAATAATAACTGCAAAAGCAAAAAACAGTACCAATTAAGACGCCCGTTGATTCCCGTCCCAAAGCGAGCGCCAGACGCCTATCAGGCCCAATTGGGCTGCTGCAATATCGATCCTCGCCTGATCCAGCTTCTTGCCCTGGAGGCGCACAATCGAAGCTATGTCATCCAGATGACGGGTCGATTCGCTGTTTTCGTAGGCACGCAGCTTGGCCACAATAATAGAAGTGGGGGTAATGTAGGCAGCGCGACGCATCTCGTCAAAGGGAAGGTAGACGCGGTCAGCGACCATAGCCAGCAGCTCTGGCTCCACCGGAACATAGAAATCTGTTTTGATGTGATAACCCAGATGGATAACGTTGAAAAAGCCACCACTGAGCGCCCGATTGACCGATATTTCATCGACATGGTAATGGGTTTCTTGCAAACGCCGTACGAATAGGGAAACAGGAAACTGCCGAGGGCTCAGCAGAATGTCCATATCCTGTGTGAATCTAGGTTCCCCGTAAGCCACGACGGCAATGCCGCCCCAAATAGCATAGGTTGCCCCGACCGCCTCCAGGACGTCAATGACGCCGCCAAAGGCTTGACCTTGTTCATATTCTGCTATCATTGGCCATCTCAGCTTCGCCAAATACGAGGCGACGCGCCTCTACTTCGACTTTTGTGTCGGACCAGTCTGGATATTCTTCAGCCAAAATGAGCTTCTTCTGGCGCAAGGCAAAATCGGCGGCGGCAAAGGTGCGTTCGTTTTTCTTGGCGACAGACAGCTCACTGATGGCCTCGATAAGTATCCAGCTGGTTGTTTCGTACCTGGGTGAAGACGGCCGTTCCAACTGGGGATGTTGCAGATAGTATCCAGCGATTTCTGGCCGACGGGAGTAGGCAATGCGAATGCCGCCCTTGCGCAAAGCCGCCAGATCGCGGGCTAATGCTTCCTGTGGCACCTTGCCCCAACAATCTTCTTCAAGCTGGGCGGCAATGGTTTCCCAGATTTCTTCACGTGGGTGGGGACGGCCGTCTGAGAGGAGATCGATAAGGGCAGCCCGGCGTGCCGCGATTTTATCAATTTGCATATGCCCGGCCATCGCGGCAAGCCGCAAGGACCATTCAGACGCCAGAATCGGTTGCTGAGCATCTTGTGCCCACGCTGTTGCTGGGTGGGTAGGAAGGAAATCCGTCATGAATTTATTATAGACAAACATGTGTTTAAACACAATTTTTCTTTTATGGGTTTGTGAAGGTTCATTCACAAAAAAACGGCGTTACGCTTCGCCGGCTTCCTTTCCACCCGCTTGCAGCTTCTTCCGCTGTTCGATATAAGATTGATCACTTATTACCTGGCGACCATGCTCCTCTTCAAAAGCGCGCCGGGCAACGCCGGCCGCACTACCACCCTTTTCGGCCGCATCCAAGTTTTTATCATACCCTTGGGCATCGTCATTATGAATATTGGCGATGGTTGCCTGTTCGGCAACATTTACAAAAGCCAACTCCAGCCCAGTCATGTGATCCCTAACCTCCCCTTTCTCAACCCCTTTCAATTTTCTGTGGTTTGAAGGATTCAGTCCAAACGCACCTTGATGAATGACGGCCGTTAAAATGCCGTACTGTCCGCCCTGTACACCACGACTTTTCCACTCATCCGTCAGCTGGTTGCGGGTTGCAATGGTTATCTGCCGCTGCTTGATCCACGCTTCATCGTAACCCTGACGCAAATATCTTTGTCGCACGGCTGCCATGGCCGATTCAGCGTCGCCGGTGAAGGCAGCATCAAGAATCAGGTGGGCTTCTTCTTGGAACTGGATGACCTTTGCTTGTATCCTCGGATCCTTAATGCGTCCGGCGCTTATGCCGAATAAAAAGCCACTGACATACTGCTTAGGCAAGCAAACGACTTCTCGGTATTGACCCTCATTGGTACCCTGCGTATTCGTTACGAATACGGAGAGTATCCGCATTTTCTTGCGCAAAACGGCATCTCGCTTGATACGATTCAATTGAGATCCCCAGGAAAGATCCAAGGCCTCCACAATTGGGCGCAGCGCCACATATATCTCGCCATCTTCACCAAGCTGGATGATCAGATTATCTTCGTAAAATGGAATGGTCACTTCACCGATGGAGATCAGTTCATCGCCAGACTCTTTACTCATTGCTTCCTCCTCGCTTTGATCACATGAGCATGCTCAAAATTGTATGCCCACTAAAGCATAAAAAACGCTTTGTTTAATTCTTTCACCTGGCCGTACTTTCCGGCTGCCAGAAATCCGCTTCTTCCAGACCCTCTAAAGGCATGACGAGCGCGTAAGCGCCAGCACTAGACAATTCCACTGCCTGGCCTGGGGCAAAAAAGGTCAGACGCACATGCTGATCCTGTCCGGCCAATGCTTGCAGCAGCCTGTCCCGTTCCACTACAATAGAGGCGATCTGTTGAGATTGTGGCAGGCTGGCTGCAAAATCCGGCAAACGGCCGTTCGCGTTTACTTGAAACAGCCCATCTTCATCTAAAGTGACATGACCTTTTTTGCCGGTCTCTACGTGCCGCGCATGGAGGCTGTGGCCATCCGTTGCCCACAGCTGACGGCCGTCGCTATAGACGTGGGTCAGCTCCTGTTTGTCGGAGGCTGTGGCCTGTTTCAGCCAGTCGTACCATTTCTGAATCTGTTCGCGCATAGGTCACCTCAACAGTTTATCTTCAGCGCTCTGCGCAAGAATTTGAGGACGTCGTTGATGTCGTCCAAAGTCGGATCTGGATAGCCGAGGGTGCGTGCCATGGCCAGTAGATTCCTGGCATAAAGCGTATTGTCGTACCCTTGGGAAAAACCCGCGCCGTATAAATTCATGTTTCGCTCAATGACCTCCTTTTGCTGTGGTGTGGGGCACTTAGGGTCTAAAACAACCGTTTTGGGGCTGACGCCCAGGCCGGGCAGTGCAAGCTGGGTTGCTTGTTTGGCAAACAGCAGCCACAAGGTGATGAGCAGCAAGCCCAGCAGCATCCATAGCCGCCAATGTCGTATGAGTGTCCGAGTCATCAAATTATACCTCCAGTTAGAACATGTGTGCAGAATTCACTCCATATGGCCTGTTAAGGCCCGGTGTAGTGAAATGCCGGACAGCAGCGACTGAAAATAACTACGCCAGTCCTGGGACCGGCGTAGTTGTTGGTATAGGCTTCCTTCTTAAGCGTTGGTTACATAAGCTTGAAGATTTGTTCGGGTGATCAACCGACTCTTGGCCGTCGGCGGATCAAGGGTGAAGACTGTGCCCATCTGCGAAATTTGCCGCTGCAGGACAAAAACGGCCGTATACTGCGCGGCAATCGTGGCTGCCAGGCGGTTAACCATCAGGCTCTGTGTTTCCGCCAGTGCCATATCGGCGCAGGATTGGTGCTGTGTGGCCGGATCGGGTTCCAATAATTCCGGTTCCTGCAGGTAGGGAGAGGGCAGGCAATTACACAAGCCCAAATGATCTGTCCGAATTTTCCGCCCGTCGGCCTGGTTGCCGATAAGTACTTGGCCGT
>JBNKLQ010000407.1:0-4379 GCA_050292445.1 Promineifilaceae bacterium (SeqCode)
CGCGGCTACTGGACGATGATCGACCCCAAAATGTAGCGGTCGCCGTTGAGATTACCTTCGCTGTCAGAAATGTGCAGGCGACGGCTGCTCACCATTTCGTACAGGCCCACTTCGATGTAGTAGGTGCCGGGGGCCAGGTCTTCCGGGATGGGCAGGCGGTAGGGATCGATGTAGCGTTGGCCGGGGAGCCATTTGGGAATCCACAGGTGGGTGGGAGCCGAGCCTCCCAGCGGCGTGTAATCCAGAAAAACATAGGGCACGTTGTTGCCGTCAATGAGATGGACAAAAACGGTGTAGCTTTCTTCGGTTTTGGCCAATGCTTCCCATTCCAGCGTTACGTTGAGAATGTCACCAGGTTGGGCGGTGAGTATTTCTTCTGCTTCCCAAGGGGCAGTGGCGCGACGGCCGTTTGCCCTAACTTTGGCGCTCACCAGCCCCACCCGCTGCCGGAAGTTGGCCAGCAGATGATCGGTGGCGGGTGGATTTGCCTGTGCCGTTATACTTAACGATCCCAGCGACAAATCGAGTGGGATTTCCTCGTTTTGGCTCAGGTTTTTTATGTTAAGTTGCAATGGGTAAACGCCGCTGGCCAAATCGTGCGGCAGGGCAAAGTCAAACCGCTCAATGATCACCTCGCCTGCCCACCAGCGCGGGGTGATGAGGTGGCTGTCGGTAGTGAATTCGTAGCGCAGATCGCCAACGTACAGCACGGGGACGTAATAATCTTCGGTGATGGCGGGGGCGCGCATGGCCAGGCTGAGCGGCACAAACTCGCCAGCCGTGACGTGGTGTTGGGGCAGGTCATAGGCGACAATCTCGATGGTGTCGGCAACGGCCGTTACTTCCGTCATCTCATCTGGCACACTGGTATCACCCGGCTCCACAACTTGATAGAAAATGCCAGACGGCCGTAACCGAAATTCAGTTCCCGCCAGTGGCCCAGGGCGATAGTTGCTAAGGTAGACAGAGCTACCTGCAGCGAGGTTTTCGATGACGGCCGTTAACCACGGATTATCTGTTCCCGCAGCCACCAGTTCAGGCGAAACAACGTCTGGCTCCGGCCAGTTCCCGTTGATATAACGCTCGTACCACAGTGGCGTCATGTGTTCCCAATCACTCAACAGCACCGCACCCGGTTCTTGCCCGTCGGCCCAATGTTCCACTGCCTCGATCACTGCCTGCCCTTCATTGTAATCGCGCAAGGAAACGCGTGCCCCATTTTGCCAAACCTGCCAAATTGGCCCGACAATGAAGGCCAGCGCTAAGACAGAATTTAACGCATAGGCGCGGAGACGCGGAGAAAAAAATCTGCGTTCATCTGCGTTCATCTGCGTCCCAATTTTCATGATCCAGAGCAGGCCCAGCCCAGCAAATAACCCCACAATCAAAAACGGCCCAATCAAGTAGGCCATGCTGTCTTGCGCCCGCAGGCTGATAACAAAGGCGTAGGTACCGAGGAAAGTGAGGATGTACAAGATGATGGGGGGCAGGGGAGACGGGGTGAAGGGGTGAGGGGGTGAAGGGGTGATCGGGTGAGGGGATGTCACCTTGTCACCTTGTCTCCTTATCACCTTGTCCACAAAAGGCCAGAGTAAACCAAAAATCGCCAGCAAAAGAACCGGCCAGGTAAACTGCAAGCGCAGCAGGCTCCAAAAGACAACGGCGCGGTTAGGCTGGTCAGCCATACTGACGTAAGGCAGGCTGTCGCTAAGGCCGCGCGCCAGGACGTGATCCAGAAAGCCATTGAGCGTATTCATGGTGGTGGGGCCAAAGCCGGGATCCATTGGGCTGCGAATGGGGAAGTAGAGCCAGACGGACAACCCCAGCAGGGCAAAGCCAACCATTTTGAGCAGGGTACGCCATTCTTTGAGGAGAGACGGCCGTATCCACACAATAAAAATTGCATACGCCGGAAAGCCAAAAACGGTAAGCGGATGGTGTGTGATGCCTAGGCCAGCGGAGAGGCAAAAGGCGTAGAGCCATTTGTTTGAGCGGGGGAGCGGGGGAGCAGGGGAGCGAAGGGGCTTTTTTACCCCTGTCCCCCTCCCCCTCTGTCCCCCTTCATTTTCGGCCCACCAGCGGGTCAAAAAGTACAAGTTCGCAGCAAAGAACGTGGCGGTGAGGATGTGGGGGTTGGCGTGGATGGCGTGCTGCCAATGGTTTACGGCCGTTCCCACCACAAACGCGCCAAACAAAGCAGCCATCGTCCCCAAACCCGGCAAATCTTTGGCCAACGTACGAATGATGCCAAAAACAAACCACGCCCCAATCGAAGCAGAAACGGCCGCAAGCAAATGCATGCGCCAGGCAATGGTGCCAATGGGCACAATCGTTTGGAACAGCTTGCCCAGCAGGGTGATAAAAGCGTAGCCAGGCGGATGGGCAATTCCGAGCATGTTGGCCACAAACGTGTACTCGCTAGGGTCGCCCAGCACTGGTGACTGCGCCAGGGTGAGGATGTAGAGAATGGGTATGAGGAGAAGAGAGAGATTGGAGATTAGAGATTGGAGATTAGGACGCAATCTCCAATCCCCAGTCTCCAATCTCCTATGTCTTGAGTAATTGGTCATAAATCGCAATGGTTTTCCGCGCTGCGCGTGCCCAACTGAACTTTTTCACTTGTTCCAGGCCAAGCTGCTGGCGGTGGGTGTATTCTTCTTTGTCGGTGAGCAGGCGGTGGATTACGGCCGTCATCTCTTCCACATTCGTTGGGTCAAAATATGCCGCCGCGTCTCCACCAATTTCTGGATGGGGGCCGGTGTTGCTGGCCGCGATGACCTGCCCGGAGGCCATCTGCTCCAAAATGGGCAGGCCAAAGCCTTCGTACAAACTGGGCTGTACACCCAAGGCAGCTCCGGCCAGCACGGCAGGCAGATCCTCATCCGGCACCCAGCCCAGTACCTTGACCGCATCTTGCAGCCCGTCGGCCTCAATTTTGGCGAAAAAATCGTCGTAGAGCCAACCCTTGCCCCCAGCCAGGACGAGGGAGAGGTTTGGGAAGAAAGAGCGGAGTGCTTTGAGGACATCGAGCAGGCGATTCAGGTTCTTGCGTGGCTCGATGGTGCTGAGGTGAACAAGGTACCGGTCGGGCAAACTGTATGTCTGTTTCACTTGGGTTACCCTGGCCGGGGACACAGGTCGAAAATGGGAAGCCGGTGCCTCGTGCACAACATGAATCTTAGCCGGATCGATGCCGAACTGCGTGACGATGTCTTGCCGGGTTGCCTGCGAAACAGCCACGATGGCGTCGGCGCGGCGGCAGTAAAGCGGCATAGCCAGGTTCAGATACCAGTAGTTGAGCTTTTTGTGGTAGGCGGGAAAAAGCTGGGGAATCAGATCGTGGATGGTGAGAACCGTGGGCACACTGTGCAGGGGCAGCAGCAGATGCTCGGTGCTATGAAAAAGCTCGGCATCGGGCACCAGCCGGTTGAAACCAATATGCCCTAACTGTCCCAGCAGCACGGCCATGCGCCACGGCTTGTAGCCCCACTGCACCGATTTTTGCGGGATGTTGCTGGGGAGTGATGGGGGGAAACGGCCGTCCTTCCCCCGGTTATAAAACAAAGCAAAGCGCTCTGGCTGGGCCTCGATGAGTGCCTGGGCCAGGTTTTCGCTGTAGCGTCCCAGGCCAGCCCGGGCATGAACGGCCGCCGAAATATCCACATATATCATGGGCGGGATTGTAGCAGGGGGGTGTAGCGGTGTCTAAACGATTTGTCTACGGGACATACATGGAGCTTGTTGTTACTGAAGAGAATTCAGGAAATTGAAAACGGCCGTTTCCACCTCAGCCACACTTAATTCACTGGTATCCAAATAAAAATCACATTCCTGGCGGGCGTGGCGCAGCTTGTGATGCTGCTCCGCCAGCCGCTGCGGGCCACCGTCGATGTGGGGGCGGCGCAGGCGAGCGTTGGGGTAATCGACATCCAGATAAATCAATACATCGGGCTGGGTGAGGCGTTGCCACATGTTGGGGACGTAGGAATGTTCTTGGGCGGGATGGCGTGCTTCAAAACCCGCAGCCTTCAGTGTTGCGGTGAGGGTGCTTTTGCCGCAGGAACAAGGGCCAACCACGGCAATACGCAATGTCTTACTGTTAACAGGGTCAGGATCAGGCATAAAATACCTTGACGCAAAGGGGCAAAGATGCAAAGGATTGATCAAGAAAGTAAATGATTTCCCTTTGCATCTTCTGATTCTTTGCGTTCTTTGCGTCGAAATCTTCCATTATCGATTTATAAAGATTGAAGAGCTTCTAATCTTGCCTAAATTGGCAGCGATACATCCATACGGCGTACATCATCTTTTTGTTTGCCGGGCTGTACGGAAACGACCAGCACGCTGATGTCATCGCGGGGACGGCCGTTGTCCATCTT
>JBNKLQ010000408.1:0-4372 GCA_050292445.1 Promineifilaceae bacterium (SeqCode)
CGTCTTCAGCCTCTTCTTCCAATTCAGCCTGCCGCATGTTGTAATAGTCCTCATCACTCCAGAAATTTTCGCGGTCGGTGAGCTTATCAATGTAGAGAACGCCATTCAGATGATCAATCTCATGCTGGAAGATGCGGGCGGTCCATCCTTTCAGGCGCAACTTGAGCGGCTTGCCCCGGCGATCTTGGGCGCGAACGCGCACAGCATAGGCCCGTTCCACCTCGCCCACATACCCTGGAATCGACAGACAGCCTTCAATGCCATCAATCACCTCACGTGATTCCCACACAATCCGAGGATTCACGATAACGAACAATTCGCGAGAATCTGGGATGGTTTCGCCATTTTCATCTTCTTCGGGCAGCGTTTCGATAACAGCCAGCTGCAACGACTGACCAATTTGGGGTGCGGCCAGGCCAACACCGTTGGCCACACGCATCGTTTCAATCATATCGTCGATGAGCGTTTGCAGGTCGGCGTCGAACTTGGTCACTGGCCGCGCCTTTTTGCGCAACACATCATCAGGTAGGGTAACAATCTGTAATTCGGTCATGATGCTTTATTATCTGCGGAATGGGGAAAAGGTTCAACCCGATTTTATGGCGGGTGACAAGTAGGCAAGTGGGCGGGGGAAAAGTGATAAGTGGCCGTCCGCAAATAAGTTAGCGGAATTGTGCGGACGGCTTGGAGTAAGCGGCCTTACAAAAAGGGAATTATAGTTGGCCGCTTACTAAGTAAAAAGTGAAAAGTTGCAGGTTGCCGATTTTGACTGGCGCACTAGCAACCGACAAACCAGAACAGTTAAAGCGGTGGCACTTCGCCCGGCGTGCGGTCGGGGATGCGGTCTTGCTCCACAGTTTGCTTGTATACGTCTAGCAGCAGAGCATATTCTTTATGGCGCGAGCCGCGTTGGCGGCGGCGCTGCTCATCAAGCATGTTTTCTAGCTGGGCAAAAATGTCACTTTGAATCACACTGGGGTAAGGAATATCCTCAAAAACGAGATTGCTTTCGGCACCGGCGGTTTCAATTTCCACGTTACCATAGTTGAAGATGGTGTGTATCAGGCCAGGCGTGTAGGCATTGACGTTTTGAATATTGCTGAGCAGCGCCTGCTTCCGACTTTCACCAAAGCCAAACGGCCGTCTATCAATATCTACAATCAGCCGGTCGGTAAGCTGGAACATATCGTTGCGCCAATCCTCCACCCGCCAGATCAGCCACAAAATGTCAATCGAATAAACAAAAATGAGCGCGGGCAGCAGTTGGCGTGGCGTGAACTCAAAAAAACGAACAAGGATGAACGCAACCAACACACCCAATAGAGCTAATCCCAACGGAATAATCGATTCAATAATCAGCACAATAACGTGTTTGCGGTAAATAATGGCGTTTTCCTCTTCCACTCGCCAAAAATAGCGCCGCTGTAAGCGCCGCCGCAAACCATCTCGCTGCACGGGTTTCACGGGTGGCAGCTCCGTGGCCCGCTCACCAATCGCCTCATATTGTTGTTCTACCGCAAAATGGTTGCTAAACGTTTCGCGCAGCATAGACTGCTCTTTGCTAGCATCTAGCGTCTTCACCAGCTTACTCTGCCGGTCCAGCGTCTCTTTTACCTCAATAGGCTTGTCAATATTGTCAAAAAAGATCGTGCCAAAAGCCGAAGCAGTGGTAATACGCGCCGTGCCAAAATTAAGCAAATTCGAGATAAACGTTGGCTTGGCAATCTCCACACTTTGCACCTGATCAATACGAGCCGTTTTTATGTCAACTCGAAATGTGCGCAAATCAAACTCGCGGTGTACCACCCGTTTATTAGTAATGACAAAATAATCGTTAGACCAATCCAGCGCCTGGAAAAGAACGATAATCAGCAAAACAATGGTGACACCGATTGGCACACTAAAGCGAAAGCGGTAAATGAAACTGTCCGCAGGCTGTGAACCAAAAAACATGAAGAACAAAGTGGGAATGATAAGTAATGCCAGAACAGGGAAAAAGATTTGGACCAAAAGATAAAATCGGCTGCGTCGGGCACTATATTCCACCAGTTCATCAGGCAAAATACTGATAACCGTATGTCTGCGCTTGGCTTTGGCAAACAGTTTTTGGGCCGCAGCAAAGGCTACAGGTGACAAGCCGCTAACCACAACCATTTCTCCATCTACTTCCTCTTCCTCAGGGGCCAACATAGGCAGGGCTTCTGGATATTGGATAAGGAAGCGAACAAAGTTACTGCCATTGATGATGAGCACGACAGCTGGTGTATCCTGATACGATTTTGCTTTTATATTTGCGGGATGAACGTTTGGTTCAAAGAGCCACTCATCACTAAAACAATCACCGACCAGATAGTTTTGGGTATCAACAACGTAGGAGTTATTTTCGATGTCATCCTGGCGGGTTTCGGCGTACAAACGGCCGCTTTTCACAATGTACAAACTATCCGCCACATCCCCCTGAAAGGCCACCATCGCCCCGTTTTCATACTGAATTTCATCCGTGATTTTTACCAGGGCGTCAATATACTCATCGTCCAGCTCTTTAAAAAGAGGATGCTCTTGTAAAAACTCAGCCTTTGTGGTCATACTTCGTTCCTGCAGCAAATATACATAACGTTGGCAATCATTTTAACATAATCTGGAAAACGTGGGAAGTCGTGCAGTCTCGATATTTTTATACAAAGAAACAAAGAATGGAAGGAACAAAGAAAAAGCATTCTTCGTTCCTCAGTTCCTTTGTTCCTTCGTATTAATTCCTAAGCGAACACCCGTTTTGTTCACAGCCAGATTTTAGGGCCAACATCTTCCAGCACGCCGGGGAAGCGCAGGATAACGGCCGTATCTGGCACTGCCATCTCACCATCACGCACGGTAACGGCCGTTTCGCTCAAAATATCTACGTACTCCCCATCCGGCAGCGGCGTCGGCTGTACCTCTACCACACCAGAGACGTTGAAGACGCCGTACAATCCTTCATTGTCTGCCTGCCACAGGGCGGTGATGGCCGGTTGAGGAGTGAGCAGAGTGAAACGGCCGTCTAGCAACACCGGCTCCTTCTTCAAATGGCACAACCTGGTCAGGTAAGATTGCAATTCATAGCCGCCCCAGCGAATTTTGTCGATGTCAAACAAGTCAGGCGTGCGCGTCTCTTCAGATTCCTGCCCGGCATAAATGAGAAACGCTCCTTCGTTGAATGCCTGAAAGGCCGTCCAGGCCAATGCCTGTGCCCGGCTGGGGGCGCGCTGCATGATGCGCCGCTGATCATGGTTCTCCACGCAGCGCATTTTGATCGTGTGGGCCGGATAAATCCCTTTTTGATACCAAAGGGCGGTGAGATAGTCAGGAACGGCCGTTGCCTCTTCAACCGCCCGCTCCCATAAAGGCCAAATATCGTAATCGTAAGATAAATCAAACGCTTCATGGAGTTCGCCATCGGAGTGGGCTACCAGCCCCCGCGCCCGCCGGTCGATGACAAAACCAGTATTCACGCTCTCCGCCAGCCACAGCACGTCTGGTTTGATGGTCGCCACTTCGCGCCGGGCGCGCTGCCAAAAGGCCAGCGGCACCACGGAAGCCACATCGCAGCGAAAGCCATCCACACCCAACGCCACCCACATTTTCAGGGCGTCGATCAAGTAATCCCACAGTGCCGGGTCGTCGTACACCAGGTCGATGATGTCGCTCCATTCAGGCACCGTGGTGGTAGGACGGCCGTTTGCATCGCGATGGTACCATTCAGGGTGGGTTTGCACCGTCACAGCATCGTGGGCGGTGTGGTTATACACCACATCGATCATCACCTTCAGTCCCAGCGCCTGGGCATACTGCACCAGCAGCTCAAACTCCCGCTTGGTGCCGTATTCAGGATTTACCGCAAAGTAATCCTGAATGGAGTATGGGCAGCCCAATTCCCCTTTTTTGTTCAGTTGGCCAATGGGATGGATGGGCATAAACCAGATGACATCCACGCCCATGGCCCGAATGCGAGGCAAATCTTTCGTCACGTCGGCAAAGGTGCCGTTTGGCCCATGATTGCGCACATAAATTTCATACAAAACCAGGTTGCGCACGTTTTTGGGTGTGTTTAAGGCCATAAGAAAAAAAGATCTCCTCGCGTAGGCGCGGATTCTTTCCGCGAAATTTTGGCGCGGTAAGAAACCGCGGCTACTTTAGTTCGTTTGGCAGGGAAAAGGTGCCGTCTGGGTTGGGGGGGAAGTTAACAAAGCCGGTGACGGCGTCCAGATTGAGCGGGCCATAAATATGGGGGAATTGGTGTCCACTTTCGTAACAATCTTCGTAGACCAGCTTGGCGGTAAGTTTGGCCGGATCGATGGTGAGCAAGATGAGGTCGGTTTGCCCAACAAACATCTGG
>JBNKLQ010000409.1:0-4351 GCA_050292445.1 Promineifilaceae bacterium (SeqCode)
TGGCTCATAAATCATCGTTTCGCCAACAAATGGTCCGCTCAGAATAATCATTTCAGTGTTGCTGATGGGCAGGATGGGACCAACATAGCCTGCCATTTTAAGAACACCATCTTCGATCAGTATCTCACTTTGCCCCACAACCTCACGGCCAATGCGACCCGCTGGCAGCCGGTATACCAAATCGTATGTGCCCGCGAGTTCAGCCCATAAAGCAGGGACAGTGGTTATTTCAGGGTAACGGGGACAGACCTCGTAAGAAATATCGGCGATATTGAGGATGATTACGGCCGTATCCGAATCATCCCCGACCAGAAATTCAATCTCCAATTCCCGCAAATCCATCGGCAGCGGGAGCAAGTCGGCCAATCCCAGCCGCAACAACCAATGATCTACCCTGAATGTTGTTTCTCCAACCGGAATCAGACCAAATTTTATCCCCTGCACACTGCCTGTGAGATGATCGCCGCTCACGGCAACATCCATCACTTCGCCAAACACAATATATCTGCCCGCATAATCGCTCAGCAAAGATGGGTCAACCGCCACCTGCGCTGGCATGTCGTTTTTTTGGGGGATGACACCGTATTTGGTTTCCAGCATTAATGCCAATATGTCTCTGGCCAGCATCACGGAGACATTGCCCTCAAAACTAATCTCGTTGGCAAAAATCACAACGCCCAATTTCCGCTCCGGGAGCAAGGCAACGAGCGAACCGATGCCTTCTGAGGGGCCACCATCGTGGTAGACCAAGAGCTCATCCCCTAAAATGTGGGCGGTTTTCCAACCAAGCCCCATTGGTTGGGGATACTGTTGGTTGGGATACTGGTCTGCAAACATCTGCCGCAGCGTTTCTGGCTGGATGAGTTGTTCGCCATTGACTTCCCCTTCTCGAAACACAAACCTGGCAAATGCGCTCATATCTGCCAGCGTAGCGTACAGATTTCCCGATGGCAGTTCGGCGATATCGCCTTGCTGGTAGGGATAATACTCCCCTTTGTAATATTCATAGCCCAGAGCAAGCTCATTTTGCGCGGGGATGTTGGCTGTCAGGAACGCGCTGTTGTTCATTCCGATGGGTGCCAATAGATTCTCTTGCATAGCGCGGGCAAAGGATTGACCTCTTACTTCTTGAATGATGGTGCCTAATGTGTCTGCCCCGATATTCGAGTATTTGTAGCGATAGCCGACGGGCGCAACAGCATAACAGTCTGGCAGCGACGCTACTAATTCGCCTAGAGCGGGAGCTTCCCCCGGCTGGGACGTGATGGCATAACATTCATTGCGCGGCAGGCCGGAGTGGTGCGCCAAAAGGCTGCGAATGGTTATGGGGTCGCTATCTGGGAAGCGGCTTTTGATGGAAAATTCGGGCAAGTAGTCGGTAATGGGCGTCCAGATCCAGCCGACCGTCCTCGACCAGCCGCATGGTTTCGATGGCGGTGAATGCTTTGGCAATCGAGTACATTTTGTAGACAGTGTCGGGCGTGGCGGGTATCTCTTCTTCGATGTTTGCCAACCCGAATGCTTCTTGCCAGATGATATTTTGATCGTCTATGAGGGCAACGGCCGTACTGGGCAAATGGTGCTGCTTCATCAACCGTTCGATTCTGTGTTCGGCATAATCCACCGTGTAGCTGTAATCACCCAGCGGAATCGGGTCGGGTTTGCGGGGCGGGGCCGTTTGCCAGCGCCACAACGCGCCGCTGGCCAGCAGAATCAAGGGGATGAGCGCGGCCCACATCATTTTCTTTTGCTTGCGCATCGTCGTTTACTCCAGAAGCTCAACGTTTGAGCTTACCAGGTTAACCGAGATCAAGGGCAGTCCGAGATCACGTATTTTGGTTAGCAGGGTGTGGAGGGCGGCTTGGTCGGCGACCATGCCGGAGATGATGGTTTCGTTGGATACGGCCGTTACCCTCAACCCCTCAAACCATGCCGCCCAGCGCGCATCCATTTCCCCCTTCACTCTAATTTCATAACGGGCCGGACCGGTTAGATTGAGGTTATAGCTGCTTGCGGTTCTGGTTGGCATTTTCTGCTCCACAATTTTTCTATAGTGTGCCAGTTGTCGGGGGCGGTGTCAGTCCCCAAAGGGAGTATTGAGGTGGGGAAAACGGCCGTTTCCCCACCTCAATTCACAATGCTTGCGTTAACGAAACGCCCGTGCTAAAAACCAAAACTATCTTTGCTGTTCAAAAGGG
Source organism: Promineifilaceae bacterium (SeqCode) (assembly GCA_050292445.1). Lineage (GTDB taxonomy): Bacteria > Chloroflexota > Anaerolineae > Promineifilales > Promineifilaceae > Leptofilum. The sequence goes on from JBNKLQ010000409.1 coordinate 2,199, forward strand.
AATCAAGATGGAATCAGCGACCATTTCATACATGATATGCGCTACACCCCGGTCAGGCAGCACGTTACTCTGCGAAGCGTTGCGAAACAGTGGTCTAGCAGGAAACCCAGACGAATATTTTGGCCCCATGCACGTTAAACGGTGGAATGAAAAATGGAGAACGGAATCTAAAAGCGCGTATCTGGCAAGAGTAATCGAGCAAGGTAAGGGAGAGAATGGGGTTTTCGGTTGCAAAGTCATGCGCGTTTATTGGCAAAATATCATCGAATTTCTTCAAGATGCCACAAAGCTACCAACATCCCAGGAAAACGAACTGTTAAACCACTGTTTCCCCAATTTGCGATACGTTTGGATAACTCGCCGTGACAAAGTGCGGCAGGCCATATCATGGATGAAATTCCTTCAGGGCGCTGCCTGGTATTGGGAAGACGAAAAACCGCAACAGATTGAGAATTGGGCGTTCAAGCCAGATGTAATCCGAGAATTCATTATCCAAACAGCGACTCACGAAACTGCATGGCAAGCCTATTTTAGAAAGAACGCGATTCAACCTTACATCGTTGTCTATGAAGATTTTGTGACCGCATACGAAAAAACGGCCGAAGAGATAGTAGCGTATCTGGGAATAGATCGCCGCGAAAAGATTGTGTTTGGCAAACGGCGTTTGCAGAAACAGGCCGATACGCTCACAGAAGAATGGGTGGAACGATACCTTGAAATGAACAAAGATAGAGAAAGAATTCAGGGCTAATGGCCACGCTTAATGAGGCCCAACTCGCGGGCGCGAGCGACGGCTTCGGTGCGACTGTGGGCGTTGAGTTTTTGGTAGATGTTTTTTAGGTGTTTTTTGACGGTGCTTTCGGCGATTATCAACCTTTGGGCAATGTTTTTGTTGGACAGCCCAACAGCCAAAATCTGCATTACTTCCAACTCCCGTTGGCTCAGTGGCTCCACAAGTATGGTGGCCGATGGACTGGGCGGAAGAAATTGTTCTTGTTCCCCCACTCCTTTTCTCCTTTGCCCCTCACTTTCAAGCGCGGCCAGGAGTTTCGCTGCGTAATCACCCACGACGCCGTGTGCGTCAGCCTGCCGCAGCAGTTTGCCCATCGGCACACCCTCACCAATAAAGACACGCACATAGCCTTCCGGTTCCGCCAGGGAAAGGGCACGTTCCAGAGCGGCAAGCGCCTGCTTGTCCTTATTTTGCGTCTGCAGAACCAGCGCCTGAAGGACGAGGCTATTGATAGTCACATCCATTGCGCCCGCTGCCTTTGCAATCTGTAATAGCTGCCCTAACAAAGCCAAACTCTCATCCAGCCGACCTTGAACCATGAGGATTTTGGCCAGGATGAGCGTGATACCGTGGAATTCCAGGCTCAGTTTATCGTTAACGCTTGAGCCACTTTCTTCCAGCCACCGGATCGCCGCCGCCACGTCTCCCTGAGCCAGGCGCAACCGTGCTTCATAGGCATCGACAGTGACAACATACCAATGACCGAACCCTCCAGCCACCTGCCTGGCTTCCTTGATCACGCTCAGGGCATCATCTATCTCCCCAATGGCGTGGAGTACACCTGCCAGCTGGAAATAGCCATGAATCAAGGCATCCGCCTGACCCCACCGCCGACACAGGTTCAATCCTTTTCTAGCATAGCGTACGGCCGTCTCCAGGTCATTCCATTCACAGAAAACATTACTCATTAGCGTATAGGTGTATCCTGTGACTGGTAACTGTCGGCCACCCCGTTTCGTGTACTGGTTAGCAATCTGCAGCGCTTCCTCGCAGATACCCATCACTTTGTGCAACCGCCCTTGCCATAAGTGAAGCACAGCTTGCTCCCAAAGCACATCAATGGTGAGATAGATATTCTCTGTGGTCCGGCTAGTAGCAAACGCCTTGGTAAAAGCCTGGGCTGAAGCTGCCAGATCGCCTTGAGATCGCAGTAGGCAGCCCAGGAGCAACGCCGTCCAGCTGCGCACCTCCACTTCAGTTTCAGGCAAGAGGGCAAGCGCTTGACGAGCCAGTTTGGCGGCGTAGGAAGTATCTTCTTTGAGTGCGGCAACATAGGCACGAATGGCGGCGATTTGGCCTGCTAAGTGCCGCGAGTTGGCATCACTTAGGACAGTTTTAGTGGGTTCATCCAGCCCTGTCA
>JBNKLQ010000410.1:0-4340 GCA_050292445.1 Promineifilaceae bacterium (SeqCode)
TCTGGGTTGGCAAATAACTCGGCACGCAGACCCACGCGGCTGGTTTTGTCCGTGTAGGCTGGGCCAATGCCCCGCAGCGTTGTGCCGATGGCTTCATTGCCACGACGGGCCTCTTTGGCCTTGTCCAATGCAATGTGGGCTGGCGTAATGAGATGGGTGTTGCGGCTGATTTTTAGTCGGTTAGGGCCAACATCGATGCCCCGCTCAGCCAGAGCCGCCATTTCACGCAGCAGCACGGCTGGATTGAGCACCACGCCATTACCAATAATGCAGGTGACGCTGGAATGTATGATGCCTGAGGGGATCAGGTGTAACTTGAAAATATCACCTTGTACGGTAACGGTGTGCCCGGCGTTGTCGCCGCCGCTGTAGCGGGCCACAATGTCGGTTTGGGCAGCCAGCAGGTCCGTGACCCGCCCTTTGCCTTCATCACCCCATTGGGCACCAATGATCATGTCAAGTGGCATTGTTTCCTCCTGAAGAACGCCAAAAATGGATAAGCCCGACCTGCTGGGAGCTTGTTTTCCCTGCAGTCGGGCTTATAAATTGTGTTTGTTCTTTTTTATGGCCATGAATTTCCCGCATCTTCCCTGTGTGCGGCTTTGCTAATTCTGGCAATAGGCTGCGGCCTGCTGTCGTAGGCATTGGCCCTATTGCGAATAAATTATAACAGAAAAATTTGGGGATGTGTTTGGAAAGTTTGCCCAATAATTTTCGCGTTTTCTACCAAAAACTGGTTACCGACCGCTGTTTTTTTAGTAATGCACGTTGACCAGCGTGCCGATAGAGACGAAATTATACAACCAGGCGGCGTCGCTGGTGGCCAGGTTAACGCAGCCGTGACTCATGGGGGAGCCAAAGTTGCTGTGCCAAAAGGTGCCGTGTAGGGCGTAATCTTGATAAAAGTACATGACGTACGGCACGTCTTCCAGATAATAATCGTAGCCCAGGAGACGGCCGTCCATCGTTTGGCTCTCATAGGTGAGCCAGACACGGAACTGACCTGTCACGGTGGGATGATCCCAGGTGCCGCTGGAGATAAGGGTGGTATACACAACGGTGTCGCCTTCGTAGGCGCGCATGGTTTGGGTGCTCAGGTTGACATCGACCCAGCGCTCATTGGATCCAACGCCAAACGGCCGTACCGCATCCTGGTAGTTGGGATTGACAAAGGTGGGGATGACGGTGGGAGTTGGCGTAGGCGTCGGGGAGGGCGTTGGTGTGATGGTCCAGGTGGGGCGCGGTTGATCGCTGCCCGTGTTGGCAATTTGTTTGGCCGGGATGTGTGGCTGAGGCGTTTGCGTAACGGTTGGTTTGGGATGAACGGCCGTTGTCACGGCAGGGACATTCTCATCGTTTGGGGCATTGGCAATGAGGTTGTTGTTGAGAACGGCCGTTTCTGCTGCATTGCTCTTGGGTTGAAAATGTTGCCAGGCGTACACAACACCAACGATTACAAAAAGCAGCAAAACAGCACCAGCTGCCGCCCAGCGCAGGGTTGTAGACTGGGTCCAGCGGTTGGTTGGCGCTGATTGAATTGGCTCAGGCTCAGCGGATTGGGTACTTTGCAGTCGTTTTTCGGCCCAGCGGCGTGCTTTTTGCACGGTGTTGTTATCGGGGGCTAACATTTCTGCCCGATTAACGTATTCCAGACTGGCCTGGGGGGATGGGGCCACGGTTGCCAACCAGAGCCAACCCCGATAATCGTTTGGGTCTTGCTGCACCGCCTGTTGGAGTAACTGCCGTGCCTGGTGCTTGTTGTTTTGTTGAACGGCCGTTTTGGCTTGTCGCAGCAATAGATCAATTGAGGTGGAATAGGAAGAGGCCGTCATGCTGCTCATTGGGTGCTGTCCAGAAAACAATCAATGCCGCTCAAAATACCAGCGGCCGGCGTATCTGCATTGTTGGTGAGCAGAGCACGATCCAGGTTCATAAAACCAGTTTCAATAATGATGGCGGGCACACCTTCTGGCAGGCTGCGGAAGGCATGATAATCAGTCATGTGGGGGGTAATGGTGTTGGCGTGGTAAGGTAGCTGGGTTGCTTGGGCATAAGCAGATTCCATGCAGCTTTGCAGTTGGGTCGATTCGGTTCGGCTGGAGGGTGCCACTTTGTAACCGGTAGCCAGTTCGTTAACGTAGGTGCAGGAGTCGGCGTGAATGGAGATAACGGCCGTTCCTCCATAATTGCTCAGACGTGGATCAAACTCATCCAAAATATCAGCATGGATGCCCTGAGCCAGCAGTGCTCCCGCCACTTTTTCTGTAATGTTCAAATTCACTTCCGCTTCGGTGAGACCGTCATTACAAACGGAGCCACTATCGCTGCCCTTGTGTCCGGCGATGAGGCCGATACGAATGGGGCCGGGGCTTTGCGCCAGCCGTTGCAGCACCGGTTTAGCCGGAACAGGTTTGTAAAAAGGGGCTGAGAGAGAACTGCTGCTGCTGTTGGCAATCATTTCGGCTGTGGCTTCGGGCGGGCTAAAAAACCAGTAAGTGAGACCCATACCCACAATTGCCAGCAGTAAAAAAATCACAATGGGCAAATTGCGCCCTAGCAGACGCAACCAATCAAACGATTCATTTTCCCAACCATTGTCCCGAAAATCTGATTGCATATGGTTTTTGCCAGCCCGTTGAACCTTTTCACGATCTTATGTCTATATTTTACACGAAACTGTCAAGGAGGAAAATGAGAGAATTAAAGTGGAATTCTAGAGGTAGCTTGGTAAGTCAGGGATGAGAGAAGGTCGCGATTTTTTGACTGTATTGCTAAAAATAAGATGAATTTGTCACCTTTTTGTTACAATATGGCTCTAATAAGTATCAGACCCAGCTCAGAAGGGTAAGGTTTAGATGTTTGGCCAGATCTAACAAATAAATTGTCTGGAGAGTTGTGTCTGAAACGGCCGTTGGAGTGCATCATGCATGAATTAGAACAGTTAGTCAACAATGCCAGAAATGGCAGACAGTCAAAGGAAGCTCGGCACCAAGCGTTTGCCGAGCTTGTAAGCAAATTTTACGAAACTGCCTTTCGCTGGGCGTTTAGCCGGTTGAATGATGCCGATTCGGCTCAGGATGCTGTGCAAGAGGCGTTTGTGATCGCTTACCAGAGGCTGCATCAGCTCCAGGAACCCAAGGCGTTTGCGGGTTGGTTCAAGCAAATTGTGCTTAGCCAGACTTACCGGCTGTTGCGTGACACGCGTCCATTATCCCAGGCTGTTAATCTGAGCCAGGAGATTATGGCTGCAGAACCGGGTCCGGTGGCCTTGGTAGAAAATGATGAGTTGAAAGAACGGGTGATGACGGCCGTACAAGCGTTGCCAGAAAAAGAGCAGGAAGTGACGAAGTTGTTTTATCTCAACGGCTACTCCCAAAAAGAGATTGCCCGCCTGCTGGAGCTGCCATTGACCACCGTGAAGAAGCGGCTGCAATATGCACGCCAAAACTTGCGTGGCATTTTGGTAGGCATGATGGATGCTTTTGTGCTGGAACCGGCACCAGCTCCCGTGCCTATCCCGGTGCGCTCCCAACCAGTTTATCCACCGTCTGATCTGCCAGAATGGTAAAAAGCTAGTTCAAAACATATGCTGTATGCTTGAATCCTCTCTGGTTTAAGCGTACAATGGATCAAAATTTACACGTTAATTTTCTAAAAAAGCTAGAGAGTAAAAATTATGGAAGAGCAACCAAACGACAATCGCCCATCGGTGCCAACCTGGGTGTGGATTATTACAATATTTGCCGTCATTGTGGGCTTGCAGCTGCTGTTTAGCGGCCGTTTAAGTGGCCCAGAAGAAATTAGCCAACAGCAATTCTTTTCCCTCGTGCAAAATGGTGAAGTGGATGTTGTTGAGCTAAGCGGCGATACGCTGGAAGCCTACCGCGTGGATGCCGCAGGTGAGGCCGTCTCAGTTGGTGTGACAACCAAAGATGCTCAAAGCTCCTTGGAAGACGTGCTGACCTACAATGGTTTAGACAATGAAGCCTTAGCTGAATTCGGTGTGGAAGTGCAGGTGCGCAACAATTCGCTGCGCAACAATCTGTTTAGCATCATCATAACCATTGGCCCCGTTTTGCTGCTGATTTGGATCTTTAGCCGGGGCTTCCGCCAGATGCAAGGTGGTGGTGGCAACAGTATTTTTGGATTCGGCCGTAGCCGTGCCAAAAACCTGAGTGATGCCGATCGCCCGACCGTGACCTTTGATGATGTTGCCGGTGTTGATGAGGCAAAAATGGAACTGGCTGAAGTGGTCCAGTTCCTGCGCGAACCGGAGAAATTTGTTCAGGTTGGGGCGCGCATTCCCAAAGGTGTGCTGATGGTTGGCCCGCCTGGAACTG
>JBNKLQ010000411.1:0-4328 GCA_050292445.1 Promineifilaceae bacterium (SeqCode)
GTTTCCGGGATTAACGTGACCCGGACGCGGTATGTGTGTGTGGTGCTGGCGGGGATGCTGATGGGGCTTAGCGGGGCGATTTATTCGTTGAATTATAATCCCGTGTGGAATTATAATTTTTTACTCGGCTGGGGATTTATTGCGCTGGCGCTTGTCTTTTTCTCGATGTGGAATCCGGTGATTTTGTTGGGCGGTGCGCTGCTTTTTGGCACCTTGTGGCAGCTTTCGCTGAATCCACAGTTGGTGCTGCCGAGTCTTATGTCCCGATATATTTGGCGGATGGTTCCTTTTGCTATTACGTTGGCTGTTTTGGTGTTGATGTCCACGAAGTGGTTTAGAGCAAAGTGGGGGGCGGCAAAACCGGAGGCGCTGGGGCAGCCATTTGTAAAGGATTGATGAAGGGGGGAAACGGCCGTTTCCCCTGAACGGCCGTCTTTTTTTCGGTATAATCCATCCATGTCTGTGCCTATACTCGTCACCAAGCTTTACATTCCGTCTACCCGGCCGGATCTGGTTGCGCGGCCCTGTTTGATTGACCGGTTAAACGCGGGTTTGCGGGGCAAATTGACGCTGGTTTCGGCCCCAGCGGGGTTTGGCAAAACTTCATTGTTGAGCGCCTGGATCGAACAAACGAAGCGACCGGTGGCCTGGGTTTCGCTCGATGAAGACGACAACGACGCCGCCCGGTTTTTGGTGTATGTCATTGCCGCCCTGCAAACGATTGATGCCGAGATTGGCGCATCGGTGCTGGCCGGGCTGCAATCGCCGCAGCCGCCGCCCCCGCTGTCTGTTCTGCCGTACCTGATCAGCGACATCGCATCCTATGCCGACATAACGCTGGTGCTGGATGATTATCACGTTATTAAAACGCAGGCCGTTCACGATCTTGTGGATTATCTGCTGCAACATATGCCGCGCAATTTGCACCTGATCATTGCCACCCGCACGGATCCGCCGCTGCCGCTGCCGCGTTTGCGCGGCCGCCGCCAGCTTACCGAATTACGCACGGCGGATTTGCGGTTTTCGCACGCGGCAGCCGAGGCGTTTTTTAACCAGGTGAAGGCGTTGCAGCTTTCCAGCGAGGATGTGATGGCTTTAAACGGCCGTACCGAAGGCTGGATCACCGGTTTGCAAATGGCGCTCTTATCGATGCAGGGGCGCGAGGACAAAAGCCGGTTCATCCAATCCTTCACCGGCAGCAATCGCTACATTCTCGATTACCTGCTTGAAGAAGTATTGGAGCAGCAGCCCGCAGAGATGCGTGACTTCCTGTTGAAAACATCGCTCCTGGACAGGCTTTGTGGGGAGCTTTGCCGGGCCGTGACGGGTGACAGTGCCAGCCAGCAAATGCTGGAAAAGATGGAGCGCACCAATTTGTTTGTGATCCCTCTGGACGACCAACGGGGCTGGTTCCGCTACCATCACCTGTTTGCCGACTTGCTGCGCCAACGTCTTTCACTGGTTGCACCAGACTCAGTCCCAGCATTACATTGCCAGGCAAGCCTGTGGTATGAGCAAAACTATTTCCTGACGCAAGCGATTGAACATGCCCTGGCCGCAAATGACAACCAAAAGGCGATCCAGCTGATCGGCAAATATATCGAGTCGATTTGGGAACATGGCGACCAAACCCGGTTGACCAGATGGCTGACCTCACTGCCCGAAGATGAAATCAGCCAACATCCACTCATCCTGACCCATCACGCCTTTGCCCTCTGTTTTTCCGGGCAATTTGACGCTGCCGAAGCGCAATTAGAGTTGGCCGGCAGGAGTACCAATACCAATCAAAAACTCTTTGCAGGGACGTCAGCCACGGTGCGGGCCTACGCAAGTCTCTACGGCAACGAAATCGAAGCCGCGGCCGATTACGCAAAACTGGCGCTCGATCATCTTGTGCCTGATCAGCATATGTGGCGTTCTCTGGCGCTGTCAATCCATGGTGACGTAAACGCCTTTTACGGCCACGTTCCCACCTGTGAGGAGATATGGGGCAGTGCCCTCTGTGAAGCTGAAAAGACCGGGAACATATTCTTTGCATTAATGGGCAGTGCCAAGGTGATTGTCGCCCAAAAACGCCTGGGCAGGTTACGGCAGGCAGCGAGAACTTTTGAGGAGCAAACCCGGCGCGCCTTTGACGGGGGTTACACACAGATGTCGGTTGCCGGAGCCTTGTATGCAGTTTTCGGTGACATCCTGCTCGAATGGAACCGGGTAGAAGAAGCCGTTGAGCACATCCGGCGCGGGCTGAACCTCAGTGAGCGGCAGAATTATGCGGCTGGGGTAGCGTGGAGCTGTATCTCTACCATCCAAGCTCATTTTTCCCAGGGCGATTTAGTCAAGGCGGAAGCAGCGCTGCGCCACCTGGAGACGCGCATCCAAAAAAACACGCTGCCGGGCTGGACGATGAATTGGTTCACGGCCTGGCAAGTCCGTTTACTGCTAATGCGCGGCAATTTCGATAAGGCCGGACGCGTGCTTCAAGGGCGCGGTATCAGCCTCGATGGGGAATTCGCTTATCCAAATGAAGTCGAATATTTGGCATTGGCCCGGTTGTTGATTGCCCAGGACGATTTCACGGCAGCGGAAAGTCTACTTACACGATTGCACGCTTATCTAAACACAAAAGGCTGGGTAGACAAGCTGATTGAGGTGCTAATCTTGCAGGCACTCATCTATCGAGCACAGGGCAAAGAGGATATGGCCCTGGAACGGCTGGCCGCTACATTGACTTTAGCCGAACCGGAAGGATACATGCAGCGTTTCATCCAGGAAGGTCCGGCGATGGCTTGCTTGCTGTACAAAGCTGTTGAAGCAAATATTGCACCAGTTTATTGCGGCCGCTTGTTAGCTGCTTTTCCGGCAACTGGGGAGCAACCTTCTGACCCCAAGTCACAAGCCGATCTGATCGAACCACTCAGCCCTCGTGAGCAAGATGTGCTGCAACTGATTGCCCGGGGAGCGACCAATCAAGAAACTGCTCTGGCGCTGCATATCGCGCCGGGAACGGTGAAAAATCATCTCAAGAATATCTACGATAAGTTGAACGTCCACAGCCGCACTCAGGCGGCTGCCCGTGCCAGGGACCTGGGTTTGCTCGACTGATCTCCCGTATAAACCGCCGCCGGGCGAGACGGTGCGGAGACACGGCCGTTTGTTTTGCCCACCTCCTATCCGCACCGTCCCCCCCCAACATCCAATGATTTCTATTTGCGAATAGCCCTCGAATAGCCCGTTCGGGACATCAAAACTATCCCCACTGTCATTACACTGGGGATAGTTTTGGTGAAAGCTTAAATTTGGAGTGTTGATGTCAAGCAGGGTTCAAATTGTGATTAAAGGGCATCTTGTCCCGGAGTGGGCAAGCTGGTTTGGCGAGATAGCTGTGAGCTACGATGAGCAGGACAACACCGTGCTTACCGGAACCATCGCTGACCAACCGGCGCTGCACGGTCTCCTGGATCGCATTCGGGACTTGAACCTGACCTTGATTTCAGTCACCCAACTTGAGCCAAAACCATCTTCCCGGAAGTTATCTGGCGATTCAAGTTCATCATGAACAACTTCCGCGAAGATTTTTGACGATGTGTCCTCACAAAAAGGAGTGGAAAAAATGACACAAAACCAGGTTCTTGTTTCTCGTATTTTGAAGGTTGTGGCGTTGGGCATGGCAACGGCCGTTCTCGTACTCAGCATCATGCAAGCCACTACCATGGAGACCAGCATCACGATGTTGAGTATTGGATTGTTTGCCCTGGCGCTGGCTGCGTTACAGGGACAAACTAAGGAAGCATGATGATGAACGACAATCAACCAAGTTTGTTTGGATTAAGTGTAAAGACCATCGTTGTCCATACCGTTACTTACTTTGTCATGGGGCTAATCGCCTCTACGTATTTGGATTACGAACAAAGATACGCGCTGCCCTATATGGCCTGTTGGATGCGTCAGTTCGGTGATCCATTGTTGATGGGAGGGGGATTATTCCAACCGATTCGGGGAATCGTCTTCGCGCTTGCCTTCTACCCACTGCGTGAAGTTCTGTTTGGAAAGAAGAACGGCTGGTTAATCTTATGGTGGCTTCTGGTTGCAATTGGCATTCTGGCTCCTTTTGGGCCGCCCCCAGGATCCATCGAAGGTTTTGTCTATACCGTCATTCCCATCTCATCCCAAATCGGCGGTTATCTGGAAATTGTGCCGCAGGCGCTGTTTTTAGCCGTGGGTGTCTATTATTGGGTCAACCACCCGGAGAAGAAATGGCTGAACTGGGTGCTGGGAATTGCTTTTGTACTCTCTATCGTTTTCGCATTACTTGGCCTTTTGATGGGGTA
>JBNKLQ010000412.1:0-4295 GCA_050292445.1 Promineifilaceae bacterium (SeqCode)
GGCTCCATCAGGCCAAAGCGGCGAGCCAGCTTGCCAATGGTTGTGCTTTCCCCACCAGGAATGATCAAGCCGTCTAAATCAGCCAGCTGCTCCGGCAGGCGGACTTCCACGGCCTCTACGCCCAAAGACTTTAGCATGTTGATATGTTCAATGAAGGCACCTTGCAGCGCCAAAACCCCAATTTTCATAGTTTTCATTTTCGCCACAGAGGGCACAGAGAATAAAGAGGAAATCTCTTATCCCTCTGTGCCCTCTGTGGCCAACTAATCCAGTTTCTTGATAAAGTTGATCTGTCGTTCGACTTCAGTGAAGCCAAGAGCCAGGTGGCTGGCCAGGCTAATGTCGTTGTCGATGGTCGTGTCAGAAGCGAGTTCGTGGAAGCCATTTTGCTGCGCCCACGCTTCGGCGGCGGCAATTAAGGCTTTGCCCACACCCTGGCGGCGTACATCAGTATCGACAAACCATTCTTCCAGGTAGGCTACGGGTGACGTGGTACGGCCTTCAGCATATTTGCGACTGCCTACGTGTACGTAACCAGAGAGATGGCTAGACGGCCGTTCCGCCACGAACACACAGCCCACTGCCTCAGCTAAAATCTCAGCCATCTCCTGCCGATGCTCTGCGTTCGTGCTGTCGTCAAACAATCCCTGCCGCAGCCGCAGCCATTCCACCATGTCCCGCGCCGGGTCTAATTCACGAATCTTCATTAAGATCTTCTTGTAGCCGCGGATTCCTTCCGCGAATTTGCGGCGCAGTAAGAAACTGCGGCTACACTTTTAAGACCTACCAGCCACGTGTGGCCAGGTGTTCGCTCTCCGGCAGGCTGCTCACGTTGATGCCCACCATCGGCTCACCCAAATTCTCGCTGACTTTGGCCAAAACTTCGGGATTGTTAAAGTGGGTCGTTGCTTCCACAATCGCCTTGCCTCGTTCGGCCGGATTGCCACTCTTGAAAATGCCGGAACCCACAAAGACGCCATCCACGCCAATCTGCATCATCAGCGCGGCATCGGCGGGCGTGGCGATGCCACCGGCAGCAAAGTTGACCACAGGCAGACGGCCCAGCTCTTTTGTTTGCTTCACCAGCGCGTACGGTGCGCCGATGTTTTTGGCATAGGTCATCAGCTCTTCATCGGGCATCAACTGCAAACGACGAATCTCGCCCAGCACGGTGCGGGCGTGGCGGACGGCTTCTACCACGTCACCGGTACCCGCTTCGCCCTTGGTGCGGATCATGGCTGCGCCTTCGCCAATACGCCGCAGCGCTTCACCTAGATTACGACAGCCACATACAAAGGGAATCTTGAAGTTGTGCTTGTTGATATGATGTGTCTCGTCGGCCGGGGTCAGCACTTCACTTTCATCGACGTAATCAACGCCAATTGCTTCCAAAATTTGTGCCTCGACAAAGTGGCCAATGCGGGCTTTTGCCATGACCGGAATGCTCACGGCAGCGATAATCTCTTTGATCATGCCGGGATCAGACATGCGGGCTACGCCGCCATCCTGGCGAATGTCGGCTGGCACGCGCTCCAGCGCCATCACGGCGCAGGCACCGGCCTCTTCGGCAATCACCGCTTGTTCCGGCGTCACCACGTCCATGATCACGCCACCTTTTAACATTTGGGCCAGGCCAGCTTTTACTTTAAAGCTGCCTACTTCGCTCTGCCCATTCTGCTTGATATTTCCATTCTCGCCCATTTTAACCTCCGCTTGATTGATTCGCTGTTTGCAAGTTTACGGTTCATAACAAAAGCAACTTTTGCATATTTACCTATTTAAGATTTTAATCAGCATGATCGCGCAATACAAGGAAATTGGTATTATGAATATGTTTAAAAGTGAAATACGATGGTTTTTATTTATGTTAAGCAAAGAGGTCAATGCTATCTTTTGATATGCAAAGCGCTAACTTTTGCTGCTAGATCAGAAGCGATACGGCCGTTACAATTTTCACATCATTGGCAACGCCGAAGTTCAGGCAAACCCATCCTGGAGAAATAATAATGAGCACGATTACCTATGAACAGGGAAGTATTGATGACAATTATGCCGCTTTTTTACTTTTTGAAGAGGCTCTGGCCGATTTAGTGTCGCGGTTTGGCTTTGCGGGTACCACCAGCTGGGATGACCCAGACAAGTTAGCCAGGATGTGGCAACGGCGACGGCCGCTTTACGAGCATATTTCCCAGACCAGCGACCAGTTCTGGCTGGCCAAACAAAATAGCGAGGTTGTAGGGTTTTCACGAGCAATTAAGCGAGATGGTGGGCAGGAACTAACCGAACTTTTTGTCAAACCAGGTTTTCAATCCGGTGGCGTGGGGCGTGAGCTAATTGCCCGCGCTTTCCCGGCAACATCGGCAAAACGACGGATTATTATTGCCACTCCCGATTTTCGTGCCCAGGCACTTTACCTGAAGTCTGGCGTCTTTCCCCGTTTTCCCATTTACTACTTTGGGCGTCAGCCTGAACAGGTTCCGTTTGAGACTGACTTGCAGTTTGTGCCGTTGGTAAACAATGAAGAAACGGTATCAACTTTGGGCACGATTGATACGAGAGTGATTGGCTTCCAGCGGGATGTTGACCAACAATGGTTTTTAGCAAACCGGCGCGGCTATTTGTATGTGCGCAACGGCCGTCCCGTAGGTTATGGCTACGTCGGTGAAACCAGTGGTCCTTTTGCTTTGCTCGATGCTGCTGACTTCCCGACCGTGCTGGCCCATGCCGAAAGCACCGCTTGCCTGGAGGGATTGAATCAGTTTGGCCTGGAAGTACCGATGGTGAATGAAACGGCCGTTACTTACCTGCTCTCCCGCAACTATAAAATTGACGCTTTCATGGCTATGTTTATGAGCGATCGGCCGTTTGGCAACTTTGACCGCTACCTCATCACCGGCCCCCCATTCTTTGTCTAATTCAACATTGTTTTTCCAGAACAAGCAAATGGGAGATACCCAACACCGCCAGCGGTGTTTTCTCGGCAGCGTATAGGCTATTCTTGATAAAACGGCCGAATCGCGGCCAGCGTCGTTCGATATTGTCGTAACCACCAAAAATACGGCCGTGATGCACCACCCGCACTGGCAGGCCGAGCAGCAAAGCGAGCAAGTTATGCTTGGTGTAGGTGCGCACATGGGGGGCCAGTCTGTTGCGCAGTCCGTTTGGCAAATAATTTACCAGGGGGATATTGCCAAATTTGTAGCGGCCCCGCCAATAAATGCCATGCTGTTCCACCGGGTACCAGCGGTTGGGGCAAAAAATGAGGATACGGCCGTTTGGCTTTGTCACCCGCACCATTTCTGCCAGCGCCAGCCGGTCGTCCTCTACATGTTCGATCACTTCATTGCTAAAGACAAAATCAAAGCTGTTGCTGGCAAATGGCAGCGTTTCACCCATTGCCTGCACAATACCAGGGGCAACGACCAGCGCCTTTTGCGCCCGATCCAGCTCTAGCTCCAGGCCAAAACGGTGTGGCGTAAACGGAGCAAAGGCGTCCAGATAGGTGCCTAGACCGCAGCCATTATCCAAAATCACCGCATTGGCCAGATCAATCCATTCCTGAATCATATGCAAGCGGCGCTCCTGGCCAGAACGCCACACATAGCCTGGTTCGCCGCGCAAAGCGGCTTTGTCTGAATGTGTCATGGAATGTTGGAATATCTAGGAGATAAGCGAATCATACACGCGACGAACTTCCTGAATGTCTTGCCACATAAGGGATTTGGGGCTGCCAGGCTTGCGGCTGGGGTTACGCAATAGGTAAGCTGGGTGGAAGATAGGCATGACGCGACGGCCGTTCCAATCATGCCATTGTCCTCGTAGCTTGGTAATGCCGGTTAATCCCAGTAAAGATTGTGTAGCAACGTTGCCCGTGAGCAGCATAATGGCAGGGTCAATCAGGCGGATAATCTCAAACAAGTACGGTTTGTAATATTCAATCTCATCCGTAGTGGGTTTGCGGAAGTTTTTGCCGCCTTGCCCTGGCGGCATACGGAACACAGAGTTGCTGATAAACACATCTTGCTCCGTGTCAAAATCAACTGACTGCAAAATTTGGTCCAGCAGCTGCCCAGACCGGCCCACAAACGGTTTGCCTTGAATATTTTCTTGTGGCCCTGGGGCTTCCCCGACCAGCATCAATTTTGCCTGCGGGTTGCCTCGACAAATAACCACGTTTGTCCCGGCATCAGCCAGTGGATCATCATCCATTTTCATCATGGCGTCGATGAGTTCATCTAAAGAATTGTATTGTTCACCGGAATCATCAAATAAACTTTTCTGCATAATTCTCTCCT
>JBNKLQ010000413.1:0-4285 GCA_050292445.1 Promineifilaceae bacterium (SeqCode)
CCTGGATCGCAGCCTGGTGCAGCGGGGGGAAACGCCGCTGGAGCTAACACCGACGGAGTTTCGCCTGTTTGTCTACCTGGCGCGGCACGCCGGGCAGGCGTTAACGCGGGCGCAAATTTTGCAAGGGGCGTGGGGGTATGATACGGCCGTTGAAGATGAGCGCACCGTCAACGTCCACATCCGCCGCCTGCGCGAAAAAGTGGAGCTAAACCCCAGCCAGCCAACCCTCATCCTCACCGTCCCTGGCGTCGGCTACCGCCTTGCTGCTTGAAAAATGAGGAGTGAGCATCTTCAGATGCGAACGGGTGCATTGAGCGAATCGCATCCTTCGATTTCGCTCAGGACAGGTTCTGAGGATGCTTTCTCAATTACTGATGGTTCGGTCCATTTAGCTAAACAGTACCTGCACATCTTCGGCCGTTAGCTGTTTTAGGAAGCTGCCCTCGGCGGTGATGAGCTGTTCGACCAGATTTTGCTTGCGCTGCTGTAGCTCTAAAATTTTCTCTTCCACTGAATCTTTGGTGATGAGCTTGTATACAAAAACAGGTTTATCTTGCCCGATGCGGTGCGAGCGATCCGATGCCTGCATCTCCACAGCCGGGTTCCACCAGGGGTCAACATGGATCACATAGTCGGCGGCGGTTAAATTAAGCCCGACACCACCTGCCTTTAAGCTGATCAAAAAGAAAGAGAGGTTAGGGTCATTTTGAAAAGTATCTACCCGTTCCTGGCGTTTGCGGGTACGGCCGTCTAAATAAGTGTACGTCAGCCCCAGCCTATCCATCTCATCCCGAATCAGGTGCAGCATTTGGACAAACTGGGAGAAAACGAGCGCCTTGTGTCCCTCTTGCTGCAATGTTTGCAGTGTTTCTAGCAGCAGCGCCATCTTGGCCGAATCCCCCCTGAATTTCTCCCTGACTAATTTGGGATGATTGCAAATTTGGCGTAGGCGCAGCAGCCCTTCCAGCACTTTAAACCGCGCACTGTTCATCCCCTCGCTTTCGATTAACCCCAAAAGCTGGGCACGATAATTGTCACGGGTTTTTGTATACACTTTGCGCTGCGCTTTGTCCATTTCTACATACATCACCCGGTCTGAGCGCGGGGGCAGATCGAGCGCGACCTGATCTTTGGTCCGGCGCAAGATGAAGGGATACACCATTTTACGCAGCAGTTCTGCGGCCGTTTGGTCATTGTTGCGCTCGATGGGGTTGCTAAATTCAGATCTGAAGTAGTCCACGCTGCCCAGCAGGCCGGGATTCAAGAAGGCGAATTGTGACCACAGCTCAAAGGTGGAATTTTCCACAGGCGTTCCGGTCATTACCAGCCGATGCTGGCTTTTGAGCAAGCGCACGCTTTTGGCAATCTTAGTGTTAGGATTTTTAATCGCCTGCGATTCATCCAAAATGATGTAGTGAAAGGTGAATTCACGCAGCATCTTAATATCGCGGCGCACAACGCCATAGGTTGTTAGTATCAGATTGGCCTCGGCAAATTGTTCGGTATTTTGGGGGCGGTCTTTGCCGAAGTGAGTGAATATTTTGAGGTTGGGCGTAAAGCGTTGGGCTTCTCGTTCCCAATTGATAAGCAGCGAGCGCGGCAGGACGATGAGATTGGGCGGCAGGGTGTTATCCTGTTCATGCAGGGCCTGGAGCAGGACCAGAACCTGGATCGTTTTGCCCAGACCCATATCATCTGCCAAACAGCCGCCAAAACTGAATTCGTTTAGAAAGTGCAGCCAGTTGAGACCGGCTTTTTGATACGGTCGTAACTCCCCCACAAACCCTTCCGGTAACGGCCGTTCGGCAATCCCTTCAAATGAACGCAGTTGCTGAAGCCGTTCCTGGTACTGCGCATCCACCTGCGCCTGGTCCGCCTGCGCCAAAAGCTGATCCAGCAGCGTTAGATGGTGATTGGAAAAGCGGATATTGTCTTCATTTTGCTCTCCCAGATAAAACAGATGGCGGTATTTTTCCAACCACTCCTCTGGAATTTCGCCGATTGTGCCGTCTGCCAGCTTGACAAACCGCTCCTTGCGGCGCAGCGATTGGCGCACAGTTTTGAGGTCAATGGGGACATCACCAAACTGAATCAGCGTCTGAATATCAAACCAGTCGATGCCAGAAGAGACATTGAAGGAAATCGTCGGCTTGTGTCGATTGACCCGCACTGATTTTAGGTCTTCTTCACCAAAAATCTCATAGCCGTTGGCGGCCAAAACGGGCAATTTTTTTAACAAAAAGTCGATGGGTGTGACTCTTGAACGCAGCACGTAGGTTTTGTCGCTCATTTTGGGTGCATATTTGAGGCCATGCTGTGCCGACGAGGTTGCCCGGTAAATGTCTTCCTCCTGCTCTGCATCGCGACGCACGTCAATCAAGGTAAGCCGCTCGGCATCGGAACTAGATTCATCAAGGATAGTCGTAAGGTGTGGATAAGTTGGCGAATGGGGTAAGCTCACGTACCCATACTTAAAATGAAGCGTGGCGACAAGCTCGCCTTCCTTTTCTTCCAGGAAGAGTTGTTTGCCTTCAAGGTCTGTATTGAGTTTTTGTTGGGCAACGGCCGTTCCCCCCAGCGGTAAAAATTCCAGAAACGGCACCAAATAGTGGTTCACAAAAAATGATTTCTGCGCTTTGGGAATGAATATTTGCCCTTTATTAATGAGCCGTTGCACAAAATGATGCGCGTATGGATCATCGCATTTGGCTAAAAGCGTATCGGTTTTCAACCAGTATGGGCCAGAGCCAAATATTTCGATAGATTTTTGGTGAAGATCGACTGTTTGGTCACCGACATCTGCTTTAAGGGAAAGGGTCAGCAGATCGTCTTGTTCGGCCAGATCAAAGCGAACTTGCGCCAGGTGGGGAGAAATGTTGAGGCGATTGATGAACGGCCGTTTGTCATTCCCCGAAAATATAGGCACCTCAAATTGCCGCAGCGCATCTAATTTTGCCGACAGGCTTGTCGTCTGATAATAGTGATGGTCATCCAGGATCAATTCTAGAACAGCTTTTAGCGGGGGAGAGATATTAACGTCATTGCCGGAACTTAATGCAGCTGTGCTGCCCACCACCTTTTTTGCATGGGCAATTTCAGGGTGGCTTAATAGGTAATCAGCTAAAGCATGGTTGTCAACACCGTCCTTTCCATTAAGTAGCTCATCAGAAAACTGCTTTAGATCAAAGCGATACCCATTCAGTTGATAATCATACCCATAATAACTTGGGTGCAAACTCAAAAACAGTAAAGTTTGTTTAGATCGTCTTTTATTTTGTATTGGGTAATAGTCTATGAATCGTAACGCATCATCTAAATGCGTTTGCCATTTTTTAGGACGATTCTGCGGCGCGAGCTGCTTTTCGATAAAAAGGAGGGAGGCAACGATATGTTTACAGATCTCAAAATTCACATTGGCTGGGCAATTACATTGATATCCGATGCCTTCACCTGTATCAAAAATATCCACACAGTATTGGGACCAGCCACTACCACGCACATGCAAATGAAGGTGGCCCCTGTCCTGAGAAATCAACTCAACGCGATTTTCTTTGAAGTAGTGCTCGCCACGATTGTAGACGGCTCTAGAGGCAAACTTTTTAACATTATCGGCAACAATTGACATTAAAATACCATCATAGTTTGTCAAATCACTTCTCCAGCTACTTTCAGGATCGCCAATCCTCTACCGTGAATGTCCTGAAATATATAATTCCAACCATTTTCTTCGGATGAAGGAAAAAATCAAGAAATTTAAACGACAAGCATGAGGAGTGAGTATCCTCAGATGTGAAAGGCTAGAGCAAAATCCGCTCGCATCTTTTCTCCTCGGTGAAAATGAACTGGTTACGGAACTGTAACCTGGTATTACAAGGCTGAAATTTCCCCATAACCAAACCACAATCTAGCCAACCTATCCTGATCTCATGTTTATGGAGGTCAGACAATGAAGCGTTGGATTTTACTATTGCTAACCGTATTAGTGCTGACGGTTGTTGGCGGCGCGGGGTATTGGGGGTACCGGTCACAGCAAACGGCCGTTCCCCCCACACCCACCGCGCCCGTTACCATTGCCGCCACCCAGGGGGATGTACAGCGGACAGTCACCGCGCCGGGCCAGTTGGTGGGTACGCAGCAGCAAATGCTAGGGCTGGACCTAGACGGCCGTCTCATTGAGCTAAACGTGCGACCGGGAACGGCCGTTTCTGCCGGAGATGTCATCGCCCGGATTGATCCCACCCCCTACCAAAACGCCCTCGACATTGCCCAAAGCGAGTTGGCTAGA
>JBNKLQ010000414.1:0-4268 GCA_050292445.1 Promineifilaceae bacterium (SeqCode)
AAAGGCTCGCAGTGATGCGAGCCTTTTTTATTTCATTTATTTATCCAGTTCCTCGGTTAGGAGAAACTTCAAAATGATTTAGATTTTGCGGACGTCGGCTGCGGCGGGGCCTTTTTGGCCTTGTTCGATGGTGAATTCAACCTGGTCGCCTTCGTTCAGCGAACGGTAGCCTTCGGACACAATGGCCGAATGATGGACAAATACATCCGGGCCACCTTCTTGTTCCAAAAATCCAAATCCTTTTTGATCACTAAACCATTTTACGGTTCCTGTTTTACGGTCACTCATTTGTTGTACACTCCTTGTGTGGGTACATAAATAATATAGTGGTTCAATATCAATACGTATGGTTCCTAGGCAAGAAAGACAACAAAAAACGCTGTCCAGATTTATGTGTCCAGACAACGTCTTGACATACTTTAGTTCAGAACTTTTTACATCTTGAATTTTGATCCACTGAAGACTATAGCGGGTAACGAACTTCCTGACGATGCTGGGGGACAGCTGCTCATATTCCATTCATAATTGATGCGGCGCACACATTGAATCGTTTCGTCGTTACGAAACGTCATGGCTTTTCCTCCAACTCAGTGGGTACTAACAATCCAAATATGAGCTAAACTGACAAAGCATTCTGCTTATTTTTACTGGCGTGAAAACTATACCTTAGTTTAATATCGTCGGGGTCGTCTAGGGTCAGGAAACTGTTAAAATGGGGCAAAGGTGACAATCACCTGCGCATCGAAAAGGTTCCCACATGAAATTTGGACCCATTCCTATTGACCAGGCCGTTGGCAAAATCCTGGGCCACAACATCGCCGGGCCAGACGGCCGTCGCCTATTCCGCAAAGGCCACACCATCACCCAGGACGATCTAGCCGTGCTGCACAGCACCGGCCGCACCATGGTCTACGTCGCCCAGCTAGAAGCCGATGACGTAGATGAAGACAGCGCCGCCCGCCGCATTGCTGAGGCAGTGATGGGGCCGAATTTATATACCAGCCGCGCCGCCACGGGTCGCGTTAATCTAAAGGCAGAGGCCCTGGGCGTGCTGCGTGTGGATGCCACCCGGCTGCGCCAGCTCAACAGTCAGTTGGGCATCACCCTGGCCACGCTGCCTAACCACACGGCCGTTCCCGAGGGCAAAATGGTGGGAACCGTCAAAATTATTCCCTATGCCGTGCCAGAAACGGCCGTCACCACCATCGAACAACTCGCCAATGACCAGCCGCTGCTCTGGCTCGATCCGCTGCCCGCCCGCCGCGTGGCGGTCATCCTCTCCGGGTCGCCCAGCGCCGCCGAACGCATCCAGCGCAGCTATGACCCACCGCTGCGTACCCGGCTGGAGAGGCTCGGCTCTGAGTTGGACAGCATCACTTTTGTGCCGCTGGAAGATGCCCACAACGAAGCCGAAATGGCTGACACCATCCAGCAGCAAGCTGCTGCCGGAGCCGATCTCATTATTCTGGCCGGGGAGACTGCCATCATGGACCGCTACGACATTGCGCCACGCGCCGTGGAGGGGGCCGGGGGCAAACTCACCTGCTTTGGCGCGCCGGTTGATCCGGGCAACTTGCTCATGCTGGCTTACCTGAACGACCTGCCCATCATGGGCGCGCCCGGCTGCGTGCGCAGCCCCAAGCGCAACATCGTCGATGAGGTGCTGCCCCGCCTGCTCGTCGGCGATCGGCTCACCCAGGCAGACATCATTGAGTTAGGTCATGGCGGGCTTTTGGAGGATGTGCCGGAACGGCCGTATCCGCGTAGCAAACTTTAAGAAGTAATTGGGTAACTGAGTAATTGGTCTATCTATGATAAAAAGCCGCTAGCCGACCAACCTCCACATTACCCAATTACTCAATTACCAATCTCCCATCACCCACAAATTTGGAGGCACTTCATGCATTTTAAAACCATAATCGAACCATTTCGCATCAAAATGGTAGAACCCATTCGCCAGACGACACGCAAGGAGAGGGAAAAGATGCTGGCGGAAGCCCACTACAACCTGTTCTTACTCAAAGCCGAAGATGTGCTCATCGATCTGCTCACCGACTCCGGCACCGGGGCGATGTCTTCGGGTCAATGGGCCGGGATGATGCTGGGGGATGAGTCATACGCGGGGGCCAAGTCGTTTTATAAATTTGAAACGGCCGTACGCACCATCACCCACCTCAAACACGTCATCCCCACCCACCAGGGCCGTGCCGCTGAGCGCATTTTGTTCGGCTCCGTCCTCAAGCCAGGCGACATCGTGCCCAACAACACCCATTTCGACACTACCCGGGCCAACACCGAGTATCGCGGGGCAACGGCCCTCGACATTCCCATTCCCGAAGGACGCGATCCGGCCGTCATTTTGCCCTTCAAAGGCAACATCGATCTGGACGCGCTAGAACGTACCATCTTGGAAAATCCAGGCAAGGTACCGTTGGCGATGATTACCGTCACTAACAACTCCGGCGGCGGGCAGCCAGTGAGCATGGCCAACATCCGCGCCGCCAGCGAGATCTGTCGCCGTCACAACGTGCCGCTCTTCCTTGACTGCTGCCGTTTTGCCGAAAATGCCTGGTTTATCAAAACCCGCGAGGAAGGGTATGCTGACAAAACACCGCTGGAAATTGCCCAGGAGATGTTTAGCTACGTCGATGGCTGCACCATGAGCGCCAAAAAAGACGGCATGGCCAACATTGGCGGCTTCCTGGCCCTCAATGACGATGCCTGGGCGCAAAAGTGCAAAAACATGCTCATCCTCACCGAAGGCTTCCCCACTTACGGCGGCCTGGCCGGATATGATCTGGAAGCCATTGCTGTGGGGCTGGAAGAGGTGCTGCACGAGGATTATTTACAGTATCGCATCCGCTCCGTCGCTTACCTGGGCGATATTCTCACAGCCAACGACATCCCCATTGTGCAGCCTCCAGGCGGTCATGCCATCTACATTGATGCCAAAGCAATGCTGCCCCACATTCCCCAAAGCGAATATCCCGCCTGGGCGTTGTCGCTGGCACTCTATTTAGAAGGCGGCATTCGCTCTGTGGAAATTGGCTCGGTGATGTTTGGTCATCAGCCAGACGGCAGCGAAAAGCCAGCCGCGATGGAGCTGGTGCGATTGGCCTTCCCGCGTCGTGTCTACACCCAAAGCCATGTCGATTACTTGGCAGAAGTCTTGCTTTATGTCAATAGCATGAAGGACAACATAAAAGGTGTACGTATCGTCGACGCCCCAGACGTGTTGCGTCACTTCTCGGCCAAGATGGGCCTTGTTTAGTACCTAAACCTGTCGGGGCTAGGTCTTGCACGAAGTTAGGAGGGGTCAATGGAAAAGCTCCAGTTTGGAGGCACGTACCACATTTACAACCGAGGCGTGAATCGCTGCAATCTGTTCTACGAAAAGGCGAATTACCTTTTCTTTTTGCGGCTCTTTGCCAACCATATTGCGCCTGTAGTGCAGGTGTTTGCCTACTGTTTGCTACCCAACCACTTCCATTTCTTGCTGCGTCTTCTTGAAGCCGATGAAATATTAAACCGTACTGACCTGCATGATTATTGGAAACATGCCCGTGATGATCGGCCGCACCAATATTTCTCCAACTTTTTTAACGCCTATGCGCACACCATCAATGATCGCTACGGCCGTACTGGTTCCCTCTTTCAACGGCCGTTCCGCCGCATTCCCGTTACCACCGATAGCTACTTTCTCACCCTCATTACCTACATCCACCGCAACCCGCAAAAGCATGGCCTGGTTGATGATTTCCGCGACTGGCCGTACAGTTCCTACGATGCCATTTTGCACGACAAACCAACGCGGGTGGATAAGACGGCCGTTCTGGATTATTTCGGCAATCAGGTACAATTCCGGGAAGCACACCAAACCGAGCCAGACGAAGCTGCCTTGGAAAAATGGCTTGGTGAGGATTTCGATTGAGGTTGCTCGTAGACCTGACAGGTTTACGAAACACCTGGACGGTAAAATAGCTTTGCATGCAAAACAATCTTATCCAAAAGGTATCTAATAAACCTGTCAGGTCTTCGAAATACCTGGACGGTAAAATAGCTTTGCATGCAAAACGATCTAAAAGAAATGGTAGCTAGTAAACCTGTCAGGTCTTTATGAACATCCAAACATTCATCAACCGCTGGCAAGCCTCCGGGGCGGCGGAGCGGGCGAATTACCAGCTGTTCCTCGCTGAACTGTGCGACGTGATTGGCGTGGCACACCCGCAACCCGCCGTCGAAGCGCCGCACGAAAACGCCTACGTCTT
>JBNKLQ010000415.1:0-4254 GCA_050292445.1 Promineifilaceae bacterium (SeqCode)
GGCCGGTTTCGCGGGCGATTTCGTTGATGTTTTTGCCTTCAATGTAGAAAGCCCGTCTGATTTGTTCCCATTCTTTCACTGTCAGCATCTCCTTACCTCCATTATCATGATGCTCTTCATGATAATGGAGCCTGAGTTCTGACATTTTCGACGGCCGTTTCGCTGACTACCTCTGCACTTTTAGATTATCGTAAACATTTAGCGCAAAGTATCAAAGAAATTCAGGCCAAGATAAAGCGCATGGACATGCGTTGGGACAATGGTTTTATCACCAGTGAAACAGAGTACATGAAAAAGCGCATCGAGCTACAGCATGAGCTTGAGCAGCTAACCCCCGTAGGTGACGATGAATTGGAGAAAACAGCCGACCTCCTGGAAAACTTTGCCGAGCATTGGGAACGTCTTGAAGGAGATGAGGAAGGACGACACGAACTGGTGAAGTTAATTGTAGACAGAGTGTATGTTGAGGATGAAACCGTTGTGGCAATTACGCTAAAATCTAACTACCATTTGGTACTTGGCCATAATGCAAAAGAGCCAACTTCACATGAAGTTGACCCTTATTTGGTACAAGTACGGGAGCGACGGGCTTGGAGGCACCTCTGGGCACAGATGTTTTGTATGGGTTACTCAAAGCGAATCGAGCTATTTGCTGATCCGCATGCTGCTTGCCTCTATTTGAGCAAGGAGTCGATTAGGTTATTTCATTGCATTAATTGACGTTTCTTATTACAATCCGGTTATGTATTTTCAAGAAGTGTCGTCTCAATTGGCAAGCTTGCCTTTATTCGAAAGCGGACATCTCTACGCAGAATCCGATACACCGCAGCAAGTGCAGCGGCAACTGACAGATTGGGTCCGGGCCGGGAAAGTGGTGCAGTTGCAGCGCGGATTGTATACATTGGCTGCGCCTTACCAATCTGAACGTCCTCACAGTTATCTAATTGCAAATCATCTTGTGTGTGGTTCATACGTAAGCCTACATACGGCCTTGTCCCATTATGATCTCATCCCAGAGCATGTGGCTGTGGTTACGAGCGTGACGACTGGTCGACCTGGAAACTGGCAAAACGAATACGGCCGTTTCACTTTTCAGCATATTCAAGCGGCACTGTTTTTTGGCTTTGAGTATCGTCAGGTGACCCAAACACAGTCGGCCTATGTAGCGACTCCGGAAAAGGCGCTGCTTGATTTGATTTACCTGACCCCAGACGCGGATAACGAAGGATACGTTCGTGCGTTAAGGTTGCAAAACCTCGACCAACTAAATATTGAACGATTAACAGACTACGTTAATCGTGCCAAAAAGCCCAAGCTCAAACGAGCCCTGTCTCACATCTTAAAGGTAGTGGAAGAAGAATTGACGGAATACGTGTCCTTGTGATTCCATACCTGAAAGCGCAAATTGCAGAAACATTTGCCCCAGAAGCGCAGCGGGCTGTGGTGCGCGAATACTTGCAAATGCGGGTTTTGCAGAGCTTGCAGAGCGCCGGTGCTATGATTCCCCTGGCTTTTCATGGTGGGACAGCCTTACGATTACTCTACCAAATGCCGCGCTACTCGGAAGATCTCGATTTTGCCTTAGAACGGCAGGTAGAACAGTATGATTTTCGCAAGTATTTAACGACTATTCAGCGTGACTTGACGGCCGAAACGTACGAAATAGAGATAAAACTCAGTGAGCGTAATGTTGTCCATAGTGCTTTCATTCGCTTTCGCGGCCTGTTTCATCGTCTAGGAATTTCACCACACGAAACGGAAGTTTTGGCCGTTAAACTGGAAATCGATACCAACCCTCCGGCACATGCAGGACTTGATACAACATTAGTGCAGCATCACGTCGCTGTTAACTTTCAACATCACGACCAGGCATCACTTTTGGCGGGGAAGCTCCATGCCATTTTGCAGCGAGAGTATGTGAAAGGACGGGATTGGTATGATCTCTATTGGTACTTGCGCCAGGCACAGTGGCCAGCCCCTAACTTGGAGATGTTGAACAGTGCGCTTGGGCAAACTGGTTGGGGAAAAGGCACTGTGACGGCCGAAAATTGGCGAGAGCATGTTTTGGCGCGCCTGGCTCAGTTAGAGTGGCAGCGCGTTGTAGAAGATGTGCAAAGGTTCTTGATGAATCAAGAGGATTTAAGCAGTTTCAAGGCAGAAGCAATTCAGAGTCTGCTGGTTCGTTAAGATTTTGGTCATATAGTTTCCCCAAAGCGCTTAAAAAGGTTATTCAGTTTCGCTGGCAGCCTCTTCTGGCTGGAAGGCGATCTGCACGGCCGTTTCCATCACTAAATCATACGCCTTCACCAGCCAGCGGCGGGAGTCTGGGAAAAAGTCGGGATCGCCCAGCCGCTCTAGCAGGGGGTAGGACTCGTCGGGCGGGGTAATGTGCACGGTAAAATTTGCCAGCTCGGGGCCAGTTTGCCAAAAGTTGTTCACCGATTCAGACAAGGGAGGGGTGTAGCTGTATTGTGGAGGAACGGCCGTTGCTTCCCCCACAGTCAATCCCCCACCCAAAGCAGCCAAAACTGCATCCTGGGTTTTGCCCCGCAGCCGGAACAGCAAAAACGGGTCCTCATCAAACCGTTCGGCCAAAATGTAATGCACCGCCGCCAGATGTTTGCATACATCGGCCCAGTCGGGACAGTTGCAGTCTTGTTTTAGTTCCCGCTTGCTGGGGAACAAATCCAGCTTGGCCGCCTTGAATGCCTCTTCGATTTCCTGCGGCATTTCGCCAGCGAGCAATTGGGCCACGAAGTACGGCCGTTCCGCCAGGGCCGCCAATACCTTTGCCCAATCCTTTTCAGAAAGTGGTGCTAGTTCAATTGTCACTTGGTAAGGCGTGCGACGCGAACCCTGTACTTTAGCCCTAACTTGCCCCTTGCCCTCTTCTAGCGATAGCACCTGACCCTTGCGCGCATAGCTGCGCCCTCGCTGCAGCCGACCGCGATCCATCACCTGCTCCATTGCTTGAATCCAGCGTGATGCCCACCAATTTTTGACAAAATCACCCCGCTTGCTCTTGGCCTTGATGCCTTTATCCGTTTCAATGGTTGGTTTATAGTCATAGTACCAGCCCATATTACTCCCTCCTTAAGGTCACCAGGGACCGCAAATCGGCCGTGCTCATCTCCGTGAGCCAGTTTTCGCCGCTGCCGATGATGCTTTCAGCCAGCGCCTTCTTCTCTTCAATCATGGCGTCGATGCGCTCTTCCAGTGTGCCCAGGCAGACGAATTTGTGCACCAGCACATTTTTCGTCTGGCCGATGCGGAAGGCGCGGTCGGTGGCCTGGTCTTCCACGGCCGGATTCCACCAGCGATCAAAGTGGAAGACATGATTGGCGCGGGTCAGGTTCAGGCCGGTGCCGCCCGCTTTGAGTGAGAGCAAAAAGATAGGCGGGCCATCTGCTTGCTGGAACTGTTCCACCAGCTTGGCCCGCTTTTTAGCCGGAATGCCGCCGTGCAAGTACAGCGTGGGCACGCCAAACCGCTCTTGAATATAGCCTTGCAGCAGACTGGCCATTTCGGTGAACTGGCTGAAGATGAGCAGCCGGTCGCCTTCGGCCAAAATTTCGTCCAGCAGGGCGTTGAGGCGTTGGAGCTTGCCGGAACGGCCGTTATCTTCCCCCGGTTGGTAAGCTTCCGTTTCATGCAAATATTGCGCCGGATGGTTGCACACCTGCTTGAGCTGCATCAACATGCTCAGCACCAACCCCTTGCGGGCGATACCCTCATCCTCCTGCTCCTGGATGGCGGCCAGGGCATCCTGCACTACCGCTTCATACAGTGTCGCTTGCTCTTCGCTGAGGTGGCAGTACACCTTCATCTCCTGTTTGTCGGGCAAATCCTGGATGACGGTGGGGTCGGTTTTGACGCGGCGGAGGAGAAACGGCCGTGTCATCTTCCGTAATCTCTGGGCGGCCTCTTCATCGCCATACTTCTCAATCGGCAGCGTAAACTCCTGGCGGAACTGCTTCTGTCCGCCCAAAAAGCCGGGGTTCAGGAACTGCATAATCGACCACAGCTCCGCCAGCCGGTTTTCCACCGGGGTGCCAGTGAGCGCCAGGCGAAAGTCGGCCGAGAGCTTGCGGATGGTTTGGGCCTGCTTGGTGTTGGCGTTTTTGATATTTTGCGCCTCGTCTAAAATAATCGTCTGATACTTTATCGATTTTAACCAGTCGAGATCTCGCTGCAGCAGTCCATAGGTTGTGATGATCAGGTCTGATTTTTTCGCTTCAGCGTAATGTTCCTTTC
>JBNKLQ010000416.1:0-4227 GCA_050292445.1 Promineifilaceae bacterium (SeqCode)
TGCAAATCCCCATGATCACGATGGCGGTCATTCCGATGATACGCACCAGCGCTTTCCCGATGGTGGCTTTCCCACCAGGCCCAGGATTTTTACCCGGTTACAACGCCTTATCTTACCGCCTGGCCGAGCAACTTATGTGGTCTGGCTTTCGCCGGGCAATCAATCGTTGGCGGCGGGATGTGTTGGAGTTGGCAACACGGCCGTTCCTGGGCAACTTTGATCACATAGCACAAATGCCCACGCTGCTTGGCTTTAGCCAAGCCATTGTGCCCCGCCCGCCGGATTGGGGTCCAAACGTTCATTACACCGGCTACTGGCGACCCCAGGAACCAGAGTGGACCCCGCCCACAGCGCTGGTCGATTTTTTGGCAGCAGGATCAGCGCCCATTTTTGTTGGCTTTGGCAGTATGCCCGTACGCCAGCCACAGCAGGTAACGCAGATGGTGTTGGAAGCGTTGCAGCACACCGGGCAGCGCGCGGTGCTGCAAGCTGGCTGGGCAGGCATTGGCCAGACCGAACTGCCGGACAGCGTCTATTTGCTAGATTACGCGCCTTACAGTTGGCTCTTCCCCCAAATGGCGGCGGTGATCCATCACGGTGGTTCGGGCACGACGGGGTTTGGCTTTTGGGCAGGCGTCCCCACCATTTTGACGCCGTTTTTGTTTGATCAGTTTTATTGGGGACGACGCATTGAGGCCTTGGGAATTGGTCCTGCGCCGATACCTTTTAAGAAGCTGACGGCGGCAAAATTGGCGAATGCGATTGAAACGGCCGTATCTAACCCAGTCATGCGCCAACGCGCCACCGAGCTGGGGCAAATCATTCGGCAAGAAGATGGCCTGGGCACGGCCGTCAATCTAGTTGAGCAAATGGTGCACAAAGCTAAGTAAGCGTATAGAAAAAACTTGCCGTTTTTTAGATTGGTTTAGGTTTTAAGAATTAAACCAGGTAATAAACTGTCATTCCGAACGGAGTCTTCGGAGTGAGGAATCTTACACGTTTGGCCAACTCGAAAGATTCCTCGGAAGACCTCGGAATGACAACCGAAACTGTTTCATTGAGATTACCCGATCATTTTTTAAAATTGCAAGGAGATTGGACCAATCTCAGCAAGTAAATTTTGGACGATTCGTAAACGGTAATTTGGAGCAAGCTTATGGATCCCATTCGCATTCTTGTGGTAGATGATCACAATTTGTTTCGTGAAGGGCTTAAACTGCTGCTAAATTCGGCGGCGGAAACGGCCGTTGTCGGTGAAGCAGGTACGGGCAAAGAAGCCATCGCGCAAGCCCAGGAACTAACGCCCGATGTAATCCTCATGGACATCCAGATGCCGGACATGAACGGCATCGAAGCCACGCGCCGCATTTTGGCCGATTTGCCCGAGGTGGGCATCATCATGCTCACCATGCTGGAAGATGACGATTCGCTCTTTGCGGCGATGTGCGCCGGGGCGCGGGGCTATATTTTGAAAGGGGCAGATAAGGCAGAAGTGTTGGCAACGGTGCAGGTCGTTGCCGAAGGACAGGCGTTGTTTGGGCCAAAGATTGCTGGTCGGTTAACCACATTTTTTCAACGTGGGGGGCAAATGGGGGAAACGGCCGTCACCCCCTTCCCTGATCTCACAGACCGTGAGCGGGAGGTGCTGGTGCTGATTGCCCAGGGCTTGAGCAACAACGACATTGCCAGCCAGCTGCACATCAGCAATAAAACGGTGAGCAACCATATCTCCAACATCTTCAACAAGCTGCAAGTGGCTGATCGTGCCCAGGCCATTGTGAAAGCGCGGGATGCAAATTTACACAGGTGAGCATCAAGCCAAGATTTGGCATCTTCGTTATCTTTAACGTTTCATCTAGCCACATATCAGTTTGAGTGAGAAAAGAAAAATAGGACGCAGATTAACACAGATAGACGCTGATTTTTGTTTTTTATCTGTGTAAACCAGTGTTCATCAGTGTCCAATTCCAAAAGTGATATGTAGCTAGACGTTTCATCAGATCGTCCACCACTTCGCGGGAATTCCAGGCTGAGGATCAGGTCTGTTGGCCTTGGTCGAACGGATCTAGAGCGAGCGTTGGCTGCTATTCGGGAAACGATTGGTGAGGAGGTGTATGCGGCCGCATATGCTGAGGGGCAAGCCATAACCACAGCACAAGCGATTGCCTTTGCCGGTGAAGCTGAAGATTGAGGATGGCCATGAAAGAATCTGCTGCACCAAATCTTCCCAAACCTTAGTCCTTGCTGACACCAGCCTTAAATTTACCTTAAATCTGGCAGGAAGCGGTTCCAGGAGGCTTGATTAGACTTACAATCTTGGGCAAGTGATTTCAAGAAGTATAGGTCATGTCAAGAATAGCGCCCCTCCAGTTTCTTAAGTCTTCTAGGTTGTTGAAGATTATTTTCTTTCTAGCTATTGTGCTGATTCCTTCTGTTGTCTTTGCCGGGGCGCAGCTGGAAAATCATGATGATTTTTGTGCCTCTTGCCACACCGATCCAGAGAGCGAGTTTGTCAATCGTGCTCACGGGGGAACGGCCGTTCCCACGCCACCTCGATTTACTTACCTGCAATGTATGATTGAACGGCCGTTTCCAAAATTCCAAGCGGCATACTCCCCTGACCAATCACCACATTGTGAAACTCTTTGATGTCAAAATCATCGCCCAACGCATCCATTGCCTGCTGTCGAAGGGCCAAGATATTGAGCATCCCAATTTTGTATGACGTAGCTTGGCCAGGCCAGACGATGTAGCGAGCAATCTGCCCCTGCACCATACGTTCGGGCAAACCGGTATTGTCACGCATAAAGGTGACGGCCTCGTTAAAGGTCCACTGCTTGGCGTGAATTCCGGTATCTACAACCAATCGTGCCGCCCGAAAAGCCTCCCCCTGCAAACGTCCCAAATCGCCATATGGATCATCTTCATAAAACCCCAATTCAGCCGCCAAAAGTTCTGCATAAAGGGCCCAGCCTTCCACATAAGCCGTAAAGCTGGCACCATTGCGGAACGTGGGTAGATTGGGCAATTCTTGCATAATGGCAAGCTGAAAATGGTGGCCGGGAATCGCCTCATGGTACGCCAGCGTGGGCATGGCAAAACGAGGCTCGGTGCCAAATGCGGAAGCGTAAAACGCACCTGGCCGCGATCCATCCACAGACGGCCGTATGTAATAGCCACCACTCTCCACGCCAATCACCACCACATCCGCCTGCGGTGTCAGGTCAAAAGCGTCCGCCACATTTTGCTCCGCTTCAGTAATGAGGTCTTCGTACTCTGCCAAAATGGCGTCGTCGGTGAGAAAGCCGCTCTCTTGCGCCACACGATCGAAAAGTTGCGGCAGTGGATCGTTTGGGTAGCCCAGTTCATCAAAGATAAGCCGCATTTCGGCCTGAATGCGCTCCAACTCTTGCAAACCCAGTTCATGGATTTCGTCTGCCGTCATGTTGGTAGTGGTATGGTGTTGCAGCGCATAGGCGTAAAATGCGTCGCCGTCTGGCAGCTTCCACACGCCATCATCTGAGGTGGCTTTATTTTCTATTTCAACCAAATAGTCAACCAATTTAGCATAAGCAGGAATAACGGTTTGCTCGATTTCGTTTTCGGCCGTTTCCAACAATTGCGCCTTCTCATCATTAGAAATGTCGGCCACCTCGTCCAATCGCGCTTCAAAGCTCGTGTAAAACGTGGTGCTTCGGGGCAACGCGTTGGCAATTTGACGCAAACCAGGCAGCGTCCACTGAAACACAAATCGTGGCGGGATAATGTTCATCTCTTCTCGAATGACAAGCCCTTCCAACAGTTGGTCAAACTTGGTGTCTACCTGCGACAGGCGCGAAATGTAGCCCTCAGCGTCAGCTACGTTGGCAATTGGGTGCAGGTCGGTCATAAAGGTCTCAAGCTGGGATGGCACGCTGGTGATAAAGAAGCTAACCGGGTAATTGTGGTACATAAATGGATGCCCTGCTACGCGATCAGCCAGATAAAATTCATAAATATCATAAGAAAGCTGCTGTTCTGGCGTTAGGCTGGCGCGGTCAAAACGGCGCAGCTGGGCAAGGGTTTGCACCTCCAAGGTTTGGGTTTCGCGGATGTAGGCGTCGGAGATGTCGGTGAGTTGATTGTTAGTAGTGCCATAAACGGCATCTAAGCCAATTTCGCTGATCAATTCTGGGTCGCGCAGCAGCAGGGCACTGTAGGAAGCATCAAAAAAATCGTCAATGTTAT
>JBNKLQ010000417.1:0-4215 GCA_050292445.1 Promineifilaceae bacterium (SeqCode)
GTGTATGGGTTGACCAGTTGTACACTCCAAAGAGCCTCAGCCGCGCAATTACTCGACTGGATACGCGCCTATTGGGGCATTGAGAATGGCTTGCATTATCGTCGTGACAAGACGCTTCAGGAGGATGCCACCCGTTTTTCGTTGCCCAAGATGGCTACGGTGATGGCCACGATAAACAATTTTGTCATTGGTTTGACGCAAAAATTAGGCTATGCCAATTTACCCGAGGCGCGTCGTATTTTTGACTGGTCTATTGCTTGCCAACTCAAGCGTTAGCTTTTGGGCACTTTTTCAAACACTGAAAAGCCCTTGAACGCAAATGCGCGCAGATGCCTTCCCAACAGGTTATGATACAATTGCGGCTTAACAGTTCTGCTGAAACATTTCAGGAGTTACCATGTCTGCACAATCGCATGTACAAGAAGGAACCCTCGGCGTGATAGATATTTCGACAACGGCCGTTACTACCATCGCTAACCAGGCAGTCAACCAATGTTACGGTGTGGTGGGCATGGCCAATAAAAATTTAGCCAATGGCATTGCCAACTTACTCTCCCGCGACAGCAAGCGCGGTATTGATGTTACTATCGAAAATGGTGAGATCAGCGTCGATGTTTACGTCATCGTGGAATACGGCGTCCGCATTCGGGCCGTGGCCGAAAGCATCCAACACACCGTTAAATTTCATGTAGAAAAAGCACTGGGTATGACCGTTAGCGAAGTAAACGTTTTTGTCCAGGGCTTACGCATGGGGAAAGAGAACAGCTAATTTTCGGAGAAGAATTCGTGACACAAACCCACACAAGCGAAGCCACGCAAACAGCACCACCACCCCCTAAATGGCTGCATTGCAATGGCCAGCAACTAAAAAAATTGGCCTATGCTGCCCTCACCTGGCTGGACCACAACCACCAACACGTGAATGCGCTCAACGTTTTCCCCGTACCGGATGGCGATACGGGCACCAACATGCTGCTAACAATGCGCTCGGCTTACGGCCGTATCCAAAACAGCGACGACGAACACGTCGGCAAGATTGCCGAGCAGTTGGCCCACGGCGCGCTTATGGGCGCTCGGGGCAACTCCGGTGTGATCCTAAGCCAGATTTGGCGCGGGCTGGCCAAAGAACTCAAAGGCAAAGAAGCCTTTGACGCCACCGACCTGGCCGAAGCGTTTCAGGTCGCCTCAGACACCGCGTACGGCGGCGTGATGAAGCCGGTCGAAGGCACCATTCTTACCATTATTCGTGAAGGGGCCAGCGAGGCTGCCGACGCCGCCAAAAAGAGCCAAGACCTGCGCTTTTTGCTAGAACGCGTGCTAGAACGGTGCAATCAAGCCCTGGAACGGACCCCGGAACAGTTGGCCATCCTTAAGCAAGCCGGGGTGGTTGATTCAGGTGGCCAGGGGCTGGTCTACATTTTTGAAGGGATGTTGCGCTATGTGCATGGTAAGATGAACGAACTCAAGCTTTCAGCCATGCCTGGCAGCAATAACGTTGGCTTTCAACAGCAAATCACGGCCCAGGAATTGGCCATGCCGGACGGCGGCGCAATCGAAAACCCGTATGATGTGCAGTTCATTTTAATGGGTGACGATCTAAACGTGACCGAGGTACGCGACCGCATCGACGCCATGGGCGACTCAACCGTCGTGGTTGGTGATGAAACAACCATCAAGGTTCACATCCATGTAAAAGACCCCGGCGTGCCCATCTCTTACGGCATCAGCCTGGGCAAGATCACCGATGTGGTAGTGGAAAACATGCAAATGCAGATGGAAGAAATTGTGCATGTGCCGGGCGCGCAAACGGCCGTTCCCCACACGCCGCCCATCATCAAGCCAACTGTTCAACCAGGGCAAATCGGCGTGGTGGCCGTCGCCGCCGGGGAAGGCTTGGCTGAAATCTTCCGCAGCATGAATGCTTCCTTTGTTGTGAGCGGGGGCCAGACCAATAACCCCAGCATTGAAGAGCTGTTTCAGGCCATTCAGGATGTGCCGACCGACAAAGTCATCATCTTGCCCAACAACAAAAACATTATTTTGGCTGCCGAAGCCGCTCGCGACCTGAGTCCCAAAAACGTGACCGTTGTGCCCACCAGGACCGCTCCGCAAGGACTCAGCGCTTTGTTGGCTCTTGACCCGGATGGCGACTTGGATGAAACCACCGAAGCCATGATCGACGCCGCAAAGGAAGTGTCTACCGGGGAGATTACCCGAGCCACCCGCTCCGTAACGCTGGATGGCGTGGCGGTCAATAAGGGTGAATTTATTGGTCTGGTAGACGGCCGTTTATGCAGCTCCGGTGCGGAATTAACGGCCGTCTTGAGCGCCGTGCTCAACGCCATGGAAATGGAAGACCGTGAACTGCTCTCTCTTTACTATGGCCAGGACATCGCGGAAGATGAAGCCAGTGAGCTTGCCAGCCAAATCGAAGAACAGTACGAAGATATCGAAATCGAGCTACTACCCGGTGGCCAACCTTACTACTTTTATATTTTAGGGGCGGAATAACTCCCACCCTGGCCCTCTCCCTGGAAGGGAAAGGGCTGCGGTAAGGGTCGATTGAACTGCCCACCTTGATTTACCTTACTACTTCTACATGACCATCAAAATTGTCACCGACAGTGCCTGCGATGTACCACCTGAACTGGCCCAGCAATTCGATATTACCGTCGTGCCCGCCTACATCAACGTGGGCACCAATAGTTACCTGGAAGGCGTAGAAATCAGTCGCGAACAATTTTATAACCGACTGCCTACCTTTCCTGAATACCCAACAACAGCCGCACCCGCCATTGGCGCATTTACCCAGCTCTATGAAGATCTAACAGCAGCAGGCGCGACCCAAATATTATCCATGCACATCGCACATGATTTGAGCGCCATTTATAATACCGCCCGTTTGGGCGCGGCTGCGGCCAAATCGGCTCCCGTCACCTTGTTCGACACCCGCCAGATCACTTTAGGAGCCGGGCTACTGGTACTATTGGCGGCCGAAGCTGCGGCCGCAGGCCAAACAATTGCCGAAATCGTTACCATACTTAATGAAAAGGTGCGGCGTACGTACGTTTTTGGCATGATCAACTCGCTAGAATCGCTGCACCGCAGCGGGCGCGTCAGCTGGGCCCAGTTTGGTATCGGCTCCCTGCTACAAATCAAGCCCATCATGATGATTACCGATGGCGTGATTTCGGCGGCGGCTAAGGTGCGCACGCGCAAACGCGCCCTCAGCCAGATGCTTAATATGGTCGCGGAGCTGGCTCCCTTCGAGCGATTGGCCATCATTCACGTCAACGCCCAGGAAGCAGCCGAAGAGCTGCGCCAGCTATCTGGCGATCTATTTGCCAGCCTGTCAGAAGCCACGCCGTTGATTCAAGGCGTCACCCCAGCCATTGGCACGCATTTGGGCGTGGGGGCTGTGGGGTTTGCGGCCGTTTCGGCACAAACACTGGATTAACTCTAAAATGAGATTGGAGATTAGAGACTGGAGATTTCATTTAATCTCTAATCTCCAGTCTCTAATCTCTGAAGCACCAAATTTGATTAGTCATCATCCATTAGGATAAACTCTCTCACATGAAAAAAGCTTTAAAAAGATTGCAACGCGTATTGGATTTAGAAGCCAGCCAGGGATACAAAAACAAAGCTGTCGTCGGCGGCATTCGTCAGTTTGCTACGTTTTGGGTGGGCCAGGCACGGGACGAAGCCGCAAGTGAAATGGATAAGGCGCTTGTGGAACAAGTGGCAGAGGTGCTTTCAGATTATGCTCGTCTTCCCGGCACCGAAGCCCGCGCCAAGGCGATTGAACAGCTGCAAAGCAAGGTGCAGCAGCGCCAGGCGCAGGAACCGGCCGCAGCGCCCAAGCCAAAACCGGCAGAAGCTCAACAACCAACGGCCGTTTCCCAACCCAAACAGCCACCACAAAAAGCCACTCCCACCCCGACTAAAAAAGAGCCAGCCCCACCCCCGGCCAGCGAGAGCGAACCGGTTCCACTCGAAAAAAAAGCAAGCAAATGGAACCGGCGTCCCGCCAGCCGCAAACCGGTGGACCCAGACCCAGAAGGATTGGTGCAATCGGTAACGGCCGTACGCGGCATTGGCCCCAAGCTGGCCGAGCATCTGGCCAGACTCGGCGTCACCACCATCGAAGAGATGCTCTATCTCTTCCCCCGCCGCTTTGATGATTACACTCTCATGAAGCCCATCCATAAGCTG
>JBNKLQ010000418.1:0-4199 GCA_050292445.1 Promineifilaceae bacterium (SeqCode)
CAAGAACTACTCGACCGCCAGGATCAAGGCATTGACTTATCCTCCGCAGAACGCGCTGAAGCTGAAGGTTTGGTTGAACTGGCCGAATTCCTCACGCTCATCCGGCTGCGTTCAAAAACTGTCCCCAATAATTAACCAGCCGTGTCCTCCTACATCCCTACCTCACTGCGCAGCCAGGTCATTGCGCGTATTGACATTTATTGCGGACGGCAGCGTATCAAACCCAGCTTCGACCAGCTCATTGCAGGCAACATTCGCGGCTGCATCTCCGTCATCACCAATTTATTTTTACGATTGAAGTTACCTTTTGCAATTGCGGTGGGGCAAATAAACAGCCCCTCAATCTGGAGGTGGGATCATCTTAATTCACACGGAACGATTGCTGCTGCGCGAATGGGATGAAAGGGATGCCTTGGCTGTCCAGCATATCCATGCAGACCCGCGCGTCATGCGCTACATGACGGGGCAGCCAGAATCGCCAGAAGAAACCCAAACCACCCTGCAACATTGGTGCGCCAGTGCGCGCCAACAGCCCCGTACTGCCTACAATTTCGCCATAGTTTTGCCAGCCACCGGGCAAATATTGGGCCGAAGTGGCCTTTACCTCAACACCGATCCCCGTATTGCCCACCTGGGTTATCATCTGGATGCCAACTACTGGGGGCATGGTTACTCCACCGAGGCGACGCGCGCGTTGCTGCACCTGGGCTTTGTCCATTTGGGACTCAACCGCATTTATGCCGAGTGCCATCCCGACAATCTCGCCTCTAGCCGGGTGATGGTTAAATTGGGTCTACGCTACGAAGGTTGTCTACGACAAAGTCATTGGGCCAATGACAGCTGGTGGGACAAAGTTGTCT
Source organism: Promineifilaceae bacterium (SeqCode) (assembly GCA_050292445.1). Taxonomy (GTDB): domain Bacteria; phylum Chloroflexota; class Anaerolineae; order Promineifilales; family Promineifilaceae; genus Leptofilum. The sequence goes on from JBNKLQ010000418.1 coordinate 861, forward strand.
ACGCGATTCTCGCCGAGGAATGGCGGCAGCTGCCAGATGTCACCTGCCGCATTGAGATGACAGCGAACCCCTAGTAGAGAAAACTTATGAAAGAGACAAAGGGAATAATTACCATACTCCGTTGGATAAAGCGGATAATTTTGGTGGGTCTGATGCTCCTTTTGGGGTTAATTATCTTTTTACTTGTTCGAGAATCTCTCGCTCGAAACAAGTATCGGACAGATTATCCTCCACCAGGCAAAATGGTGAGTATTGGCACGCATGACATCCATTTAAACTGCGTGGGGAGCGGCAGCCCAACAGTCGTATTTGAAGCTGACCTTGATCAATATGGCTCATTGAGCTGGGCACCTGTTCAAGAAAGAATCGGGAAATCAACCCGCGCCTGTAGCTACGATAGAGCTGGAATCTTGTGGAGCGAACCGGGGCCACGCCCTAGAGATGGAGAAACAATCGCTCGCGAACTTTCTGCTGTTTTAGATGCGGCAGGGGAGGAAGGCCCGTATATCCTGGTTGGTCATGCATTTGGTGGTGCCTATATCAGAATTTTTGCAGGGCAATATCCTGATGATGTATGCGGCATGGTACTTGTTGAATCAAGCCATCCTGAAATGCTCACACGATTCGAGGAGTATGGCATTGCCCCAGAAATTCCAGACAAAAATATCAGGCCTTTGATCCTGCTATTGTCCCATCTGGGATCGCCAGGCCGCTATAAAGGGAATATATATAACCTACCAACTGAAATCTATGATCCAATACAGGCATTCTTACCTGAATCAAGTATGACATGGTTTGATGAGAAAGTTGAAAGCCCTAACACACTGGCACAAGCAGGGCAGTATGAATATCTAGGCGACTGGCCATTGATTGTGCTTGCTACTTCAAGACCTTCACCTTCCTTGGGCGATCTAGGACAGAAATTAGATGATGCATGGCTCGAAATGCAGCGGGAGTTGCTCTCACTCAGTGAGAACAGCGAGATCAGAATTTATGAGGGTGGGCATTATCCCCAGCTTCAAGACCCCGAGGTGGTCATTGAAGCAATTCAGGATGTGCTGGGAAGATGACAAGGCCTAATCTTCATAATCCAGGCAGAGATACCACGAAGCTTCAATAGAGCGACAAACACGCTGATATTGACCGGCAGCAAAAGTGTAGTCATCTGTATTCCCAGCCGTCAGCAGGGGCGGAGGCGTGGGGCTATAAATGATTGTTTTCATGGGGCTGAAGGGAATTAAGTTGAAAATTTGAAAGGTAACCAGCCCAGCCGTATTACCGCCCAGACTACGCGTTACGCCGCTCTCTTTTACCAGGGTGCGATACAGTTCCAAACGATCAGATGACAGTTGTTCCTCAGCCCCAGTTGGATAAATCGAGCCATTTTTATGGACAATCATGTCAATCCGATCTGCCTGATAAAGCTGCACCAGGTAATTCAAACTCTCCTGATGTTCCTGGTAAATAGCGATGACGGCATCATCAGATGGTGGCTGCCTGCCAAACCACAAAACAGCCATCAAGACTACAGCACTGATTGGGAGTGCAAGATATTTGCGCATAAGAAACCTACCTTCATAATATTCAGCAAATGCATGTTATCTAAAGGACCAATTTCTGCCAAACAGCGTGTGTACTTATCCTTACAAAACGGCTAGCTGCTGTTTGTAAGCCTTTACCGTAGCGTCTTGTTCACCCAGTAAGGCAAACAGCCCCGTCATCACCGGGCGAGCACGGCCGTTTCCACCCCCATTAATCTCCATCAGCAAACCATACATCGCCCCGGCATACTCCCGCTTTTGGATCATGTTGGCGATATTCACGTTCGTGCCAGTTAAACGGCCGTCCCCCACATCTACCAAAAATTGGGCCAACGGCCGTAACTGGTCCGCCTCCCCTTTATCTGTCGTGGGCAGATGGCGCAGCGCCTCGCGACCGTTGCCCTGGCGCAGCAGCGCTTTCGCTTTTTGCAGGCGGGCTTGGGAGGTGTTGGGAACGGCCGTTTGCGGTTTGGGCTGGGTAGGCGTGGCATTGGGCATTTGGGCCAGCACCCGCTGCAAAAATTGGCGCACGTTTGGCTCCGGCTGCGCACCGACAAACTCATCGACGACACGGCCGTTGACAAACGCTTTCACCGCTGGAATACCGCGCACGTTAAACTGCATCGCCAGCGGCTGGTTTTGGTCACTGTTGATTTTGGCTAGCCGGAAACGGCCGTTGTGCTCATTGGCCAATCGTTCCAACACCGGCCCCAACATGCGGCACGGCCCGCACCAGGGTGCCCAAAAATCCACAATCACCGGCCGCTGGTGCGACTGTTGAATCACTTCCGCCTGAAAATTGGCCTGATTGACTTCTATAATATTCATGTTCATATGCTTGCCCTCAGATTTGTTATCAAAGGCCACAGTTTACCCGCCAAATATAAATATTAGGTCAAAATCTCTAATCTCTATGCTGCGCTGCTAATTGGGGTGGGAGACGGCCGTATCCGTTAACCACAATCAATTGAATTGAAAACCCACGACAAAGCATTTATACTGAACGGGCTTTTAAATTACGCCACATGCGATTATTGAGGACTCCTATGAATAAGACAAAACGCATTTTAGTGACTGGGGCAACAGGCAAAGTCGGTCAGGTTTTTATCCAAAAACTCCTTTCTGAAAGCAAGTTCGACCATTTCATTATTCGGGCACTGTGCCATAACCGGGTTTTAGAGACTGGCCCTCGGTTGGAAGTGGTTAAAGGCTCAATTGAGCACCAGGTGGTAGCTGAAGAAGCTTTGCAAGACGTCACGCACGTTTTGCACCTGGCTACCAGCAAAGAAACCCCCGACACAATTATGGATGTGGCCATCAAAGGGATGTTTTGGCTCCTGGAAGCCTGTCGGATCAGCCCCAGCTTTGAGCAATTTATCTTGATCGGTGGTGATGCGGGCCTGGGGCATTTTGTTTATCCTCATCCCATCCCAGTCACCGAAACACAAAAACATAGCGCTTACCCCGGCTGTTATGCTCTTTCCAAAGTGTTGGAAGAGGTAATGCTGGAACAATATTATATTCAGTATGATTTGAATGGGTGTTGTTTACGCGCCCCCTGGATTATGGAAAAGGACGATTTTAAGTATCAACTTTCATTTGGGGAAGATGTATTTGGGGGCCCACGCTGGCTTGAACTGGTGGGGCCAGAAAAAGCAAAAGAATACGAAAAAAAGCAGGCCATCCCCCTGATGCTAGACCCCGATGGGCATCCGGTTAAGCGCAATTTTGTGCATGTGGAAGATTTGGTTAGCGCCATTTTACAGGCAATTGACCACCCCAAAGCACGACAGGAAAC
>JBNKLQ010000419.1:0-4175 GCA_050292445.1 Promineifilaceae bacterium (SeqCode)
GCTGCTGGCCAACCAGGAGCGCAGCGTGGGTGAGTTGGCCGCCCTGCTGGAGCTGCGTGAACCCACCGTCTCTCATCATCTGTCCACAATGAAAGAACTGGGCCTGGTAAACGTACGGGCCGAAGGCAATACTCGCATTTACTGGCTTGAAGTGAAGTTTTTGGAGTCGATGAGTAAAGATATTTTGTCGCAAGCACAGCTGGCCGAATTGGCTCCGGCGGGTGGCGAAAATCGTTGGGAACAGAAGGTTTTAAACACGTTTGTGGAAAACGGCCGTATCACCCAACTCCCCGCCCGCCGCAAAAAACAGTTGGTCATCATGAACTGGGTTGTCGAGCATTTCGACTACGATGTGCGCTACCCGGAAGCGGAACTGAACGAACGGCTCAAGCAGCTAAATCCTGACTTTGCCTCTTTGCGCCGCTACCTCATCGACCACAAGCTGATGGCCCGCGAAAACAATATCTACTGGCGCATTCCGCCGGAGGAAACAGCATGAATCGCTTACCCGCCAGCTGGCATACCGACAGGCTACATGTCGCTGACGGCGTTCTGAACAATACGCCCCGGCTCATGACCATTTTTAATGCGTGCAGCCACATCGGCCAATGGGACCCAACCTTTCAGATCTATCCTGAGGAAGAGTTTACCGGGCTGGTGACAAAAAGTATGGCTGATGGAGTTGGGAACGGCCGTTTCCAGCTTCAAACCATCCGCCAAAACAATCAGCTTATTGGCTACTTTCACTGCCACCATCACCATCCCCACCCGCAGACACTCTTGATCTCCATGTTTGTCCTGCACCCCGATTATCAAAAAGGCGGCTTTGGCACCGAAATGGTGGCGGGACTGGCGCAAAAAGCAAAAGCCGTCGGCCATCACGCCATCTGGTTGGAAGTATTTCTCAAAAATTGGCCCGCCCTGCGCTTTTGGATTAAATCCGGCTTTACTACCATCATCGACATCGACGGTGCGCTTCAGCACGACGCCAATGCCCATGCCAGCATGGTTGTCGCCAAAACCCTTTAAAAGTAGAAACTGCGGCTGATCCTAACTTCTTCTTACTGTTCTCCGGCGGCTTCTGGCACAACCGTCAGAATCACCTTGCCGACGTTCTTGTTTTGCGCTACGAATTGGTGCGCTTCCTGCGCTTGTTCAATGGAAAACTCGGTGTCGATGATGGGCTTTAATTCCCCGGAACGCAGCAGCGGCCAATAACCTGACTGGAACTGTTCAGTAATTTTGATCTTCTCCGCAGGTGGGCGCGAGCGCAGCGTGGAACCCATGATGCGCAACCGCTTACCTAAGACCAGGCCCATGTTCATTTCACCGTGAGAACCACCCAGCTGGCCAATGTTTACTAAACGGCCGAATCGCTTCAACGCCTTCACGTTCCGATCCAGATACCCACCCCCCACCGGGTCCAATATCAAATCCACACCCTGATTCTGCGTGGCGGCCAATACCTTTTCCAAAAAATCTTCCTGTTTGTAGTTGATGGCCAATTCAGCCCCCAGCTTGCGGCAAGCCAGCAGCTTCTCATCGCTACCCGCCGTGACAAACACGGTGGCCTCAGCCGCGTTGGCCAGCTGGATGGCTGCCGTACCCACGCCGCTGGCTCCCGCATGAATCAGCACTGTTTCCCCAGCTACCAGATCACCCTCCAAAAAGAGATTCACGTAGGCAGTGTACCAAACTTCAGGAACGGCCGTTCCCTGGGCAAACGTCCATCCCTCCGGCAGCTTCAGCAACATCCCGGCAGGCACCGCCACCTGCTCTGCATAGCCGCCACCGGGCAGCAACGCACAAACGCGATCCCCCACCTGCCAATCCACCACATCCTCGCCCACAGCAGCAATAAAGCCCGCCATTTCCAGCCCCAAAATTTCGCTGGCCCCAACGGGCGGACTGTAGCCACCTCTGGCCTGGAGCAAATCGGCCCGATTTACGGCCGTTGCCTGCACCTTCACCAGCACCTCATCCGGCCCGTATGTCACATCCGGCACCGTTTCCCACACCAACACCGGATTCTGCTTGTCTCCCTTCACCACAATCGCCTTCATAACTGCCCACCTTAGCCGAACAATTTGGATGCCACCCAACCTACAATCAGGTAAACTAAGAGTTCGTTCACAAATAAAATTTGATATGGAAATGAACCCCAAGGTTTGGCCGTTTACGAAAATCCAAAGTTAATAACGGCCAAACCCAAAATACATTGAAACGTAAGTCAATTTTGTAAAATTGACCAACATGGAGGAGAGTATCACAAGATGACCGAACGTGAAACTTACACCGTTGTCATTGCGGGCATCACCCGCCACCTACCCTTATTTGAAGTTGCCCCTGGCGTGCGCATCGCCATTTTTAATATGCTAGGCGACACTATCGTTGTCAAAGCGACGGCTGCAGCCCTTGCAGAGCAGCTCAAGAACACCTCGGCTGAAGTGCTGGTCACCGCCGAAGCCAAAGGCATTCCCCTGATTTACGAGATGAGCGCCCTGATGGGACTGCCCTACATCGTTCTGCGCAAAACTTACAAAAGCTACATGGGTGACGCCATCAAAGCCGAAACCGTCTCCATCACCACCGGCAAACCACAAACACTTTACCTGGATGAGAAAGATAAAACGTTCATCCAAAACAAAAAGGTGGTTCTGGTAGATGATGTAATTAGCACCGGCAGCACGCTCAAGGGAATGGAGCAGGTGGTGGTGCAGGCAGGTGGTGAGATTGTGAAGACAGCGGCCGTTTTCACCGAAGGTGACGCCGATTGGAGCAACATTGTTGCCCTGGCCAATTTACCCGTTTTTGCTGAATGACCACCCCAACGGCCGCTTCCCTTTCCATTTTCCGCTATCTCTTTGCCTCCGTGGCCGAAGAGATGGGTGTGACGCTGGGCCGCGCGGCGTACAGCCCCAACATCAAAGAACGCCTGGACTTTAGCTGCGCTCTCTTTTTAGGCGACGGCCGTATGCTGGCCCAAGCCGCCCACATTCCCGTTCACCTCGGTGCCATGCCCGCCTCCGTACAGGCCGCCATCGACCAATGCGCCCCCTTCGCTCCCGGCGACGTGGTCATCGTCAACGATCCGTACCAGGGTGGCAACCATTTGCCCGATATTACGCTGGTCTCGCCTGTTTTTTTCGGTGACCATTTTTCGGTAATCGGTAATCAGTCAGGTGATCTTGTCACCCCCTCTCCCCCTCACCCCCGCTCCCCTGCACCTCTTCCAGCCTTCTTCGTCGCCAGCCGCGCCCACCACGCCGACGTAGGCGGCATGTCGCCTGGTTCAATGCCGCTTTCCACGGAGATTTACCAGGAGGGGATTATCATTCCCCCCATTAAGCTGGTGGCTGCCGGAGAGCGCAATGACGCGGTGTGGCAACTCATTCTGCGCAACGTGCGCACCCCCGATGAACGTAACGGGGATTTGGCAGCACAGTTGGCTGCCCACGCCATCGGCCAAAAACGACTGGTAGAAATTGTGGACCGGTACAGCTTGGCTGAGGCGCTTGATCATGCCGAAGCCCTTATTGACTACGCGAAGGCCCTGACCGAAACGGCCGTTTCCCAAATTCCAGACGGCCGTTACACCTTCACCGACTATTTAGACGACGACGGCCAGCCGGATAGCCCGTCGATTCCCATCCAAGTGACGCTGACCGTAAACGGCAACCAGCTACACGTTGATTTTACGAGAACCGCTGCTGCTGTACGCGGCAACCTCAATGCCGTACCCGCCATTGCCCGATCGGCCGTGGCTTACTGCCTGCGCTGTGCTGCCCTGGCCCTGGTGCAAACCGATCTGCCCATGAACGAAGGCGCTTTTGCACCGATCACAATCACCATTCCGCCTGGATCTTTGCTGGACCCACCGCAGCCGCACGCCGTTGCCGCCGGAAATGTGGAAACATCTCAACGCATCACCGACGCGGTGTTTGGCGCGCTGGCCCAGGCGCTGCCTCAGCTCATCCCCGCCGCCAGCCAGGGCACGATGAACAATCTGACTTTTGGCGGTAAACAACCAGACAGTGGACGGCCGTTTGCTTACTACGAAACAATTGGTGGCGGTGCGGGCGCTGGTCCCACGGCCGACGGCGGCAGCGGCATCCACGTCCACATGAGCAATACGCTCAACACGCCGGTGGAGGCATTGGAGTACAGTTTTCCCC
>JBNKLQ010000420.1:0-4115 GCA_050292445.1 Promineifilaceae bacterium (SeqCode)
AGAACCTATTTGGTTCATTGACAAAAAGCTGTGTCGGAGCGTGTAACTAATGAAAGACCTTGTCGTTGAGCGCCAGGCGTGTGCGCGGATTCCCACCGAAGTGGGCGAATTTCAACTTTGCTATTATCAAAATAACCATGACCAAAAAGAGCACCTGGCCCTTGTCTTTGGCAAAATCGAGCCACAACAACCCGTTCTGGTACGCATCCATTCCGAATGTTTTACCGGTGACGTGCTCGGCTCGCTGCGCTGCGACTGTGGCCCACAGCTGAACCAGGCGATGCGCCAGATTGCCCAGGCAGGCGCGGGCATCATTGTTTATTTGCGGCAGGAGGGGCGCGGCATTGGCTTGCTGGACAAACTGCGCGCTTACAATTTGCAGGATGAGGGATATGACACAGTCGAAGCCAACTTGATGCTGGGCCATCAGGCCGATGCCCGCGACTACACCATCGCTGCCCGCATTTTGCAAGATTTGGGCGTATCGGCCGTGCGGCTGCTCACCAACAATCCCAGTAAAATTGAAAGTTTAGAGGCGCTGGGTATTCCTGTGGTTAAGCGGGTGCCAATGCCCGCCGCGCTCAATATAGAAAACGCCGCTTACCTGGCCACCAAGGTGGAAAGGATGCGCCATTTGCTGAATCTGAACGGCCGTTCCCCCGCCCCAGCTCCCCAACCCAAACCAGCCCCAAACGGCCGTCCCACCGTTACCCTCAGCTACGCCCAAAGCCTGGACGGCTCCATCACCCGGCAGCGTGGCCAGCCAATGGCCCTCAGCGGCCAGGAATCGCTGACGCTCACGCACCAGCTGCGCACCGGCCACGATGCCATCCTGGTCGGCATTGGCACCGTTTTAGCCGACGATCCCCGCCTGACGGTGCGCCTCGTCGCTGGCCCAGACCCGCAGCCGATTATCGTGGACAGCCAACTACGCTTGCCGCTCACCGCCAGGCTCCTTACAGAACATCCCCACAAACCAATCGTGGCCACCACAGAAACGGCCGATCCCCAAAAAGAAGCGGCCCTGCAAGATGCCGGAGCCATTGTCGTGCGCCTGCCTGCTACCGCCAACGGACAGGTGAGCCTGCCCGCCCTGCTGGCCTGCCTGCACAAACACGGCATCCACCGCTTGATGGTGGAAGGGGGCGCAGGTATCATCACCAGCTTTTTGGCAGGGCGGCTGGTAGACCGTCTGGTGATCACGGTTGCCCCACTGCTGGTCGGCGGACTCAACGCCGTGGGCAATCTAAACGGACACGGCCTGCCCCAGCTCAAAAATCCACACACCCAATGGCTGGGCAAAGATATGGTTCTCTCCGGGGACGTGAGTTGGCAAGATAGCAACTAAAAATGCGCGGAGCAGGACTGGCCACGATAAGCTAAGGACGCTTTGATGACTCAATTTGAAGTGCAGAATCCAGCCTTTAAGCAGGCGGTACGGGACAGTTTTGCCCAGCAGGGATTTATGGGTTATTTGGGGGCACGGTTAACGGCCGTTTCCCCTGGAGAAGTCACCATTGAGTTACCCGTCACCCCCAACCTGTCTCAGCAGCATGGCTTTGTCCACGCCGGAGTCACAACGGCCGTTGTCGATTCTGCTTGTGGGTATGCGACCCTCACCCTGCTGCCCCCTGGCAGCGAAGTGGTCACCGTGGAGTTCAAGATGAATTTGCTGGCTCCGGCGCTGGGTGTAAAGATGATTGCCAACGGGCGGGTGGTGCGGCCCGGGCGCACGCTCACCGTCTGCCAGGGCGAACTGTTCGGCGAAGATGAAAGCGGCATCCGCAAACTGTGTGCCATCATGACCGCCACGATGATTCGGCGCTGATGAGATTTTTTAAACATACAAGGGCGCAAAGATGCAGAAGGCGCAAAGGTTTGTTTTTTCTTTGCCTCATTTATCCCTTTGCCTCTTTGCGTCAAAATTTTTTAGGACACCATGCAAAGACAAGCCCTTTTTTTTACCGCCCCGCACCAGTTAGAACTGCGCGAGGAACCGCTGCCGCTGCTGCCACCAGACGGTTTGCTGGTACAAACAGTCGTCTCGGCCATTAGCCCCGGTACAGAGATGCTGCTTTATCGCGGCCAGATGCCAGCTGAACTGATGGCCGATGCCACAATTGCCGCGCTGGGCGAGGGCGGCTATCCGCAAAAGTATGGGTATGCGGCCGTTGGCCGGGTGGTTGAAGTTGGAGCCTCTGTGGATAAATCGTGGCAAGATCGGCTGGTGTTTGCCTTTCAGCCGCACCAATCCCATTTTGTAGCCAAGCCAGACGATGTTTTGCCGCTGCCGGAGGGAATGCAGCCAGAAACGGCCGTCTTCCTGCCAAACATGGAAACGGCCGTTTCCTTCGTCATGGATGCGCAGCCAGGGATTGGTGAACAGGTGGCTGTGTTTGGCCAGGGCATCGTGGGCTTGCTCACCACCAGTCTGCTGGCTCAGCTGCCGCTGGCTTGCCTGCTCACGCTGGATGGCTACTCGCTGCGCCGCGACTGGTCACACAAGCTGGGCGCAACTGCCAGCCTGGACCCAGCCAACCCAAATTTGCCTGACCAGGTTTTGGCCGCGCTGCCCCACGCCAGCTATCATCCCGGCCTTGATCTGGCTTTTGAGCTATCGGGCAATCCGGCCGCTTTGGATGCGGCGATTGGGGCGATGGGGTTTAACGGCCGTATCCTCATTGGTTCCTGGTACGGCAGCAAGCGGGCCAATCTAAACCTGGGCGGCAAGTTTCACCGCAGCCAGATGCAGCTCATCAGCAGCCAGGTGAGCCACATTGCCCCGCGCTGGCAAGGCCGCTGGCCCAAAGCCCGGCGGCTGGCAGTCGCCTGGGAGATGCTGCAAAAAGTTCAACCGCAGCAGCTCATCACCCACCGCTTTCCACTTGGGCAGGCCCAGCAGGCTTATGATTTAATTGATGTTCGGCCAGAAACGGCCGTGCAAGTTGTTTTTAGTTACTAGCGGCTGGTGGCTAGAGGCTGGTCAAACGACCCCCTAGCCACCAACCACCAAAACGGAGAATCTATGTACACCGTTGCCGTCAAACGTGATTTTGTCGCCCAGCATTTCCTCATCGGCGGGGATTGGGGGGCCGAAAATGAGTGGCATTCACACCATTACGTCGTGGAACTGCAACTCAGCGGCCCGACGCTGGATCAGCATGGCTATCTCGTCGATATTGTGGATATCGAAGCCAATCTGGAAGCGTTGGTCGCCTACTACAAAGACAAAACGCTCAACGACCTGCCCGAATTTGCCGGACTTAACCCCAGCATTGAGCATTTCTCGCGCATCTTGGCTACCCAGCTTGCCGAGCGCATCCAGGCGGAAACGCTCAGCCATCTCACCGTGAAGATTTGGGAAAATGAGATTGCCTGGGCATCGTACCGGTTATCCGTAAACGGTAATCGGTAATCGGTCGGCTTACCATGAAAATAGGGCTCATCATTTACGGCCGTCTCCAAACCCTCTCCGGCGGCTACCTGTATGATCGTAAATTGGTCGAACAGTTAGAAGCATCTGGTGATGAGGTAGACATCATCTCGCTGCCCTGGGAAGGATACGGCCGTCACCTGCTGCACAACGTCTGGTTTGCCCTGCACGAGCAGCTGCGCCTGGCCGATTTTGATCTGCTGCTGCAAGATGAGCTAAATCATCCCTCGCTGTTTTGGCTCAACCAGCGGCTGCGCCGTGAACTGAACTATCCCATTGTCAGCATTGTCCACCATTTGCGCAGCAGCGAACGGCGTCCCCGCTGGCAAAATTGGTTTTACCGGCTGGTGGAGCGGCGCTACCTGGCTTCAGTCGATGGTTTCATTTTTAACAGCCAGACAACGCGGCAGGTGGTGCAGTCGCTGGTAGGAAAGTCGCAGCCCCACATCGTGGCGCTGCCAGGCGGCGACCGCTTTCAACCCAGCATCACGCCGCAGAAAATTGAAGCCCGCGCTCAGCAGCCCGGGCCATTGCGGCTGCTGTTTGTGGGCAACCTGATCGAGCGCAAAGGATTACACGTTTTGCTTGAGGCTGTGGCGGACTTGCCTAAATCGGATTGGCTCTTGGACGTGGTGGGGGAAACGGCCGTTTCTCCTCGCTACACCCAACACATCCAACAAAG
>JBNKLQ010000421.1:0-4101 GCA_050292445.1 Promineifilaceae bacterium (SeqCode)
TCACGTTTCCAAGCGTCATTGGTTATTGTTTTCAAAGAGAATAGTTTGAATAAGACGCAAGGCCTGTTGTAACGCTTCGGGCATATCGGGCGTGGCTTCGAGGGTGTTGACGGTGTGGAAGGTGCTGCCTTGTGAGGCCGTTATCTGATAAAAAAATCGGTCACAACAGGTGTCGTCCGGCAGGTAGCTGTCTTCCAGTTCAAAAAAGCCACTGCTTTCCAGCCCATTAAGCATCTGTTCTACATCTTCAGCAGAAAGTTCTGGTTGGATGCTGCTGTTGGTTTCGATACGGCCGTCTGTAAAAATGGTCCACGTTTCGTTCAGACCACCAAGACCGCCAGAACGTTTGAAAATAACGGCCGTGTTGGTGGAAAAGGTGGCTGTAGGAGCTGTGGTTGGTGTTTCTTCAATGTTTTCCACAGGTGCGTGGGCTGTCTCTACTGAGCAAGCAGACAAAAATGGCAGAAGTGTCAAAAAAGCGAACCATACCAGACGCAACGAAAGTTTCATTTTTAGCCTCATCGCTAGAAACCACCATATAAAGTTCCAACACGTACAGTCAGAATTATATACCCATCTACCAAGAGTATGGCAAATAGTGTCCAATTCAGCAGCTGCCCCAAATTGATGGGTTTTTCTGAATGGCGGCTTGTTTTGAGAGAAAGTTGCTTCTCAAATAGCCGGTACATGACAAAGGCCAGCGAAAACATAGCGGGTGAAAACAATGCCAAAATGAAACGATTTCCTGAAGAGATGGGCCAGTACCAGGCGTAAAGTAAAAGGTAAGCACCAAAGAAACTGGTTACAAACAGGGTTATAAACGGATATTTCCTGATTATTGCCATCGTCCGTTGCCGATTGACAATTGCCACGGTGAGAACAAAGCTTGCTAACAAGCAGAAATAGACCAGGTAGCCATATGAATTGACTGTCGTAATCATGATAACCAGAAATCCGCTGAAAAAACGCTCGAAAATTTGGGCGGCGGAATGTTCCCGGAAATATTTGGCAGCGCTGGGAAGTTCCTCTGGTGGCATGTCTGGCCAACCCAGGCGATCCCCATGCGCTTTTGTGCCTGCTTCTACTTCATCCCAGTGATCATACCAGATGTAGAAAGTGGAATTGACATTATAAAAATAATGGCCAAAGTGCTCTTTGCTATTTTGGATGTAGGGCCAAATGGTTAGTAGAAAAAATAAGATGACGAGTGCAGGGATGGCCAGGTCCTTGACAAATTGACGAATATTTTTTGAGTTTACTCGGTCTTTAAATTGCCTGAATATGGCTTGTAAGAAAGCGATTCCAACAAACAGTGCCAGCCCTGGCAAGATGGAGGCTTTGGTTAAATGAGCCAGCCCCAGAAGGATGCCGGTGAAAACGGCCGTTCCCCAGGAATCTCGCCACGCTGGCCGCCACAATAAACGGCACATCAATAGAAAACCCACGAAGTTGAGCAGGTAAAAGAGCAGTTCGGTTTGCGTGTAGGCGGCCTTAAACATGTATAGGGTAAAGGTGTGGATGAGGAAAAGATTTACGGCCGTAAACAGCGGCAAATATTTCCAGAAAATCCAAAACAGGATCGGTAAGATGATCAGTGAAAGTGCAATGTTGAGCAGCTTGCCCCGGGCAAAAAACGCCTCATCGCTCAAACCAGGCTCATACAGCAGCGAAAGCAAAAAAGGATAAACAGGCATCTGGTTGCGGTTGGTAAGCGCTGTGTAATTGGACGTTTTTAACAGCTTGGCCGCGTTTAAATAAGAGCTCTGGTCGATGGTCGTCATGTCGGTATTGACATGCAAATATTGTTGCCGGACGCCATACAAATAGAAAAGGGCCACAAGGGCCATAAGAAGGGGAACAACGCGTTGGAGATTTTGCCGACTGTTTGTGAGTATGGCGCACCTTTGGGGAATGGACACACCGTTAAGGTGTGACAGTTAAATTGGCGACCAACAAATTAAGCGCGGTTGTCATATCGTTGCGGCCGGTTTTTACTTCGACGTCAATATCTAGCAAATGGCGGTAAATTTGCTCCAGCTGAGCCAGACTGAATCCCTGGCATTGTTGGTAAAGCTTGCCTACCACAAAACCGTGCATTTTAAGTTCCTGGCTAATGGCTGGCGGCCGTTTGCCTTCGTCGGCCAGTTCCTTTACCTGAATCAACAAGCGGAACTGGCGGGTAAACATGGAGAATAAATAGAACGGGTCAGCCCCTTCGTGGAATTTTTCTTGCAGCAATAGCGACGCTTTTTTGCTGTTCCGGTTGCCCAGCGCATCAACCAGATCAAAGATGCTGGCTTCTGCCGCAAAGGGACTGAGCAACTTCACCTGATCCGATTGAATCTCTTCCCCGTTGCAGTAGAGCAGCAGCTTTTCAATTTCCCGACTTAGAATTTCCATTTGGCTGCCGATATTGACGGCCAGCATATGAGTCGCCTGAGGTGAGATACGGCCGTTCCCCTCCGTTACCTGCTGCCGAATCCACCGTTCTAAAGAGGCCCCCTCTGGTTTAGAAAACTGCTTCACGTAGCCGGTCTTTTCACTTTCGGCCAGCTTTACCAGCGGATTGTTCGCTTTGAGTGTTTGTGACTCCAAAAAGAGCAGTCGGGTTGTCTCGGGGAGGGTGGGCAAATAGTCTAGCAGCTGCTTTTGGACCGTTTTGTCCGGCTTGCTGCTCAGCAAATCGTGCACGATGACCAGCCGTACCTTGGCCAAAAACGGCATGACGCTGGCCGCTTGCTGTAGCTCGGAAAATCGCACATTGCTTTCCAGCTTCGTTGTGTTCAGGTCCAGCATGGACGGATCGCCCATTTTGCCAATGAGCTGGGCCACCGTTTCTTGCTGGGCGTGGGTGTCGTCACCGTGGAAGATATAGAACATGGTTAGGAAATTACTCACCCTCACCCCGGCCCTCTCCCATCAAGGGAGAGGGAGCCGTCCCCTCCCCCTGTCAGGGGGAGGGTTAGGGTGGGGGTTAAATCTAATTCACCGTTGTAATCCGGTACGATTTGGCATTGATTTGATTGCCACCAGTAAGCAGCAGTTGGAACAGGCGGGTGACAGGGGAGGGTTGTACGGGGCGGATGCTTTGCAGTGCCATCTCCTGTAAATCGCCTTCCACCGTATATTTCGCTTGCAACTGAACGCCAATGGGACGGGAAATGATGAGCGCAAAGACCACAGCGAGTACGGCCGTTGGCAGGGCATTCATCAAGACCGATAAATTCATGTGGGACCGCTTTTGTCGGCGTTGTTCGAAGGCAAACGTGGCCTGGGCTGCAAGGGTCGCCATCGTGGCTGTGGTGAGCAGGACAGTGCCGCAGTTGGGATGCACTGCCAGCTGATGTTCCCCTTTTTTCATACGGCCGTACGCTTCTTCCACCGCATCCGCCACATCTTCTTCTGAAATATCGCCATAAATGTTCAGGCTAAACCCTTTGTGGTTGGAGTTCCCCTGGGCACTAAAATTTTTGTGCTTTTCGCTAAGTACATGAATGGTGGCGTGTTCTAAACCATGATTGCGGCGCACGCGGCTGATCAGTTGAGTAAGCATAAGGCCTCCGGTTTCTTTGAAGACCTGACAGGTTTTTTACGATAGAACCTTTAACTGGAGAAAACCTGTCAGGTCTGCTACGTTCTAATTAGATCGTTTCAATGGGCTAATCCTAAAGCTTCAATCGGAAATCGTCAATTTAAAATTAGTATCGTAGGTTGGCAGGCCCAAGTCGGGCATTGGCTGCCCAGACAAAAAAGCGTCCAGGGCAGCTTCGGTGGCATCGATGTCGTCCCAAGGATACTCGGTGGTGACAAAGCACATTGACTGCTCGTGTCCCTTGCCGCAGACCAGCACAAAATCTTCCGGGCGAGCCAGGCTTAGGGCAAAGTAGATCGCCTGCCCCCGGTCGCGAATGCGCCAGAAGGTTTCACCTTCCACCCCGCCTTGGGATAGGCAGCCAGCGGCCATCGCGGCCAAAATGTTCTCCAATGATTCGGTGCGCGGGTCTTCAGCTGTCAGAATGGACAGATCGGCCAATTCAGCGGCGATTTCCGACATCAGGCGTCGTTTCGCGCGATCGCGCAAACCCGCCGAACCAAACGCGA
>JBNKLQ010000422.1:0-4092 GCA_050292445.1 Promineifilaceae bacterium (SeqCode)
CTTTAGCTGCTCGTTTTCTTGCTGGTAATCCATGACGCTTATTTATACCACAGGTCTCAGGCCTGTATAGTTACAAATAATCAAAGATTTCGCAGTTTAAACAAATTAAAAATCTTTCCAATCTGCAAAATCTGTTGATAAAAATCGCTTCCACCAAACACCATATAGGAGTAGGAGAGAAAAATGTCCTTTGATTTCGACACTGAAGTAAACAAATTTGGCATCAACAGCATCAAGTGGGAATTTATGTTTGATGCCGATCATAATGTGACGCATGGGGACCATGCCCATCCCAAGCACGGCGATAAACGGCTGCTGCCGTTGTGGGTAGCCGACATGGATTTCCGCGTGCCGCCACCAGTGATTGAAGCCGTGGTGGAACGGGCCAAACGGGGCGTATTTGGCTACTGCATGCCTACGGATTCTTATTACGAAGCGGTGATCAACTGGTTTGCCCGGCACTACGGCCGTTCCATTCAAAAAGAGTGGATCGTGATGACCCCCGGTGTGGTGCCCGCCCTTAACTTGATGATCCAAACCTACACCCAGCCCGGCGACAAAATCATCATCCAGCGACCAGTGTATCATCCGTTTACGTTTGCCATCGAAAACAATGGGCGGGAGGTGGTGTCTAATTCGCTCGTGTTGCAAGACGGCCGTTACCATATGGACTTCGACGACCTGGCCGCCAAAGCCGCCGATCCGGATGTAAAGATGATCATCCTGTGCAGCCCACACAACCCCATTGGTCGCGTCTGGAACCGTGAAGAGCTCACCTGCCTGGGCGAAATCTGCCTGGACAATGACGTCCTGGTTGTCTCTGATGAGATTCACTGCGACCTCATCTACAAAGATGTGACCTTCACCAGCTTTGCCAACATCAGCGAACGCTTTGCCCAAAACAGCCTTGTTTGCACCGCACCCAGCAAAACATTTAACCTGGCCGGGCTGAAGCTGTCTAACATCATCATTCCCAATGAAGAGCTGCGTGCTCAGCTCACTAAAACGATTGAGTGCACTGGGCTGATGGGCACCAACACGTTTGGCGTGGTGGCTGCGGAAGCGGCTTACAATTTTGGGGAAGATTGGTTAACGGCCGTTATGGCCTACATCGAAGGCAACTACAACTTCATGCGGGACTATCTGGCCGAGCACCTGCCCCAGCTGCACCTAATGCCCGCCGAAGGCACCTACCTGGTCTGGCTCGATTGCCGCGCCCTGGAATTGACGCCAGAAGAACGCAAAAAACTCATCTTTGAAGACGCCCGCCTCTACCTGGATGAAGGCGAAATGTTCGGCCCGGAAGGCGAAGGCTTTGAGCGCATCAACCTGGCCTGCCCGCGTTCGCTACTGGCGGAAGCGCTGGAGCGCCTTGCGACGGTAATCAGTGGTCGGTAGGTCAGTAATCAGTAAGTCAGTGATCAGTGGACTGAATACTGACTCACTGAATACTGAACACTAAATTATGAAAGTAACCCTAATTGCTACGGCCAAATTTGGCCTGGAAATGATTGTGAAGCAAGAAGTCCAGGCGTTGGGCTTTGATGAGATTGTGGTTTCAGACGGCCGTATCGAATTCACGGCCGATCTCACCGACATCCCCAAAGCCAATCTGTGGCTGCGCTGCGCCGACCGCGTGCTGCTCAAAATCGCAGAGTTCCCGGCCCACACCTTTGATGATCTGTTTGAGCAAACCACCGCCCTGCCCTGGGAAGAGTGGATCACCCGTGACGGCAAATTTACGGTTAATGCCAAGTCGCATAAATCTGTGCTGAAAAGCGGCCGTAGCTGCCAGTCAATCGTCAAAAAAGCGGTGGTGGAGCGGCTCAAAACGGCCTACCAGCTCGACTGGTTCCCCGAAACCGGGGCCGCGTTCACCATCCAATTGGCCCTGGTGCGCAACAGCGCCCTGCTCACTCTGGACACCTCCGGCGTGGGGCTGCACAAGCGCGGTTACCGCGAAGAAGCAGGCGAAGCACCGCTCAAGGAAACCTTTGCTGCCGGACTGGTGCAGCTCAGCTTCTGGCAGCCAGATCGTTTGCTCATCGACCCGATGTGCGGCTCCGGCACCATTTTGATTGAAGCGGCGCTGCTGGGGCGCAACATTGCCCCTGGCCTACACCGCGAGTTTGCCGCCGAAGGCTGGCCCGCCATCCCCGCCGAGGCCTGGGCCGAAGCCCGCCAATCAGCCCAAAGCGCCATCCTGCCCAGCGGTGATCTCCAGCTGCAAGGCACCGACATCGACCCTGCCAGCATTGAAATTGCCCGCAGCAACGCCGCCAAAGCAGGCGTCGCCGATGATATTCAGTTTGCAGTGAAGGATGTGAAAAAGCTGTGGATCGATCAGCAGTTTGGCATGGTGATCACCAATCCACCCTACGGCATTCGCCTGGCAGAATATCAAAATCTCAATGCCATCTACATTGCCCTCAACAAGATGTTCCGCAAAAAAGATGGCTGGTCAGTTTATGTACTGACCGCTGATGAGAAGTTCCCCGACTACTTCAAGCGCGCCCGACCCGACCGCGTCCGCAAGTTGTATAATGGCACTATTCAGACTAACTATTATCAGTATTACGGCCGTAAACCACCGACATAATTGGCGTCGCCCAGGTGATTTCGCATTGGCGCAAATTGCGCATACAGCTTTTTATCTGCTTTCATCAGCGTTAATCTGTGTCCCATTTTTCAAGGAGGAAAACATGGACAGTTTGCATCCTGACCTGGCTCGTATTCTTGTGCCAGAGGAGACGATTCAGGCCCACGTGCGCGTATTGGCTCACCAAATCTCGCTCGATTATGCTGACAAAGGGCCAATTTATCTGATTGGTGTGCTGCGTGGCGCGTTTATCTTCTTGGCCGACCTGGCGCGGCATCTCACGGTGCCCCATGTGGTCGATTTCATGTCGGTGTCCAGCTATGGAAAGTCCACGGAGTCTGGCGTGGTGCGCATTGTGCTGGATTTGCGCGAACCCATTGAGGGCAAGGATGTGATCATTGTTGAGGATATTGTGGACAGCGGCAAGACGCTCAGCTACCTGTATACCATGCTAAAAAGCCGCAATCCGGCCTCCTTACGCACCTGCACGCTGGTCCAAAAACCAAAACGGCCGTTAGACGTTCCCGTTGATTATCTCGGCTTCAAAATTCCGGATGTGTGGGTGGTGGGCTATGGACTGGATTATGCCGATAAACACCGCACGCTGCCCTACATTGCCGAACTAAAAGCATCTGTTTATACCTAAGTACAGACAAGCATATTTTGTCGGATATGTAGCCGCGATTTCTTATCGCGCATCTGGAACGCAGTAAGAAACTGCGGCTACGACTAACAATCCATATTTGTTTGTATTTAGAGGATATTGCCATGGCTCACGTTTCCCGAAAACTGTCTAACGCTTTTGAAGGTGCTTTGGCTGGCGGCGGCGATCCGGCAACCTCGCCCCTGTATATTTTTGGTCCATTCCTAAAGCTCATTGTGGTTGCTGGCGTGGCGCAGGTCACCTTTGGGGCCAGCGTCTGGCTGGTAGTGTTCACTATTGCGACGGTATCGGCCATGTACCGGCTGGTCATGGTTTGGGTAACGGATGGCAGCGGCGGCAGTGGCTTAAGCGAAGAAGAGTTTGGCAGCTGGGCCGTTAAGCTAAACGCGGGCATTACGTTTATTGAGTACACGCT
The DNA here is from genome assembly GCA_050292445.1 of Promineifilaceae bacterium (SeqCode). Lineage (GTDB taxonomy): Bacteria > Chloroflexota > Anaerolineae > Promineifilales > Promineifilaceae > Leptofilum. The sequence continues at coordinate 3,679 of JBNKLQ010000422.1, forward strand.
AACCTTTTTGGTCAGCATGGCGGCTCTGGTAACCTTCATTGCGGACCGGTTCCCGCTGTTGAACGAACAGTTCTTGGGACTACAAGGGCGTGTGTTTGTAGCCATTGGTCTGAGCGTGCTGACAGGCTGGCTGGTGAACCGGGGGCCAAAGGTGGCGGCAGCAGCATTTGGTCCAGCCACCGGGGCGGTCTTGCTGCTGCTATGGGTGATGGTTTTTGCCACCATTTGGCAATATGGCTTTCATCTACCCACGATTAATTGGCAAGCATTTACAGGGGAGTATCTACACTTTACGTTTGGTGGGTTTGCCCGCATTTTGGCGGTGATGACGGGGATTGAGGTCTTTGCCAATTTAGTGGCCGCCTATGATGGCACACCGGGGGAAAAGAGCCGAAAGGCGTTTGGTAGTTTGCT
>JBNKLQ010000423.1:0-4085 GCA_050292445.1 Promineifilaceae bacterium (SeqCode)
CTATCTTCTTTTCTAATGAGTTCTACAAGTGTCGCAAAGGGTAAAAGTTGACTCATAGCCTACCTCTTTATTTGTTAACATCTTTTTCCGATGGCTGGCTGACGCAGTGGAGGCGCAGGAGGTGGAGCTCTTCGTAATCAACGGTTTCATTGAGGGCAACGTAGATGGGGCGCAGGTACTCTGTGCCGTGTTGGGCGAAGGCGGCCAGGGCTTGCTGCTGCTGGTCGGGCGTTAGGTCTGAGTGTTCTAGCAAGTTACTGGCACGCAGCGTTTCGCCTGCCTGCACCGCTTTCCACAGATGACCCAAAATGGTGCTGCGCTTGACGTTGTACTGCTGGCACAGTTCAGGGAGGGAACGGCCGTTATTATACAAATTCAGCACCTCAACCGTCCGTCCACCCGGTGTGCTGCTGCTGGCAGAAACGCTGGTCGGAGCCGTCTTCCGCACTTCCTCGATCCCATTTTCGGCACAATAATTTTGGATAATCGGCACAAACACGTCGGCAAAGTTGGCTAGCTTGGCCGCACCGACGCCATACAGCGTGCCAAAGCTGGCCCGTGACTGCGGGAAGTAGGTGGCCATCTCCACCAGCGTCCGGTCGGAGAAGATGACGTAGGGCGGCACGCCCGCCTCGTCGGCCAGCGCCTTGCGCTTTTGGCGCAGCAGCTGGAATAGGCCCTGGTCGTAATTGGCGTAAGCCGTGGCTGAGGGGGCGACCTGCGGCTTGTCCGGCAGCGTGCCGCGCACCGGTTCGCCCTTGAACACCGCGTACGCTTGCGGCGTCAGCTTCAGACTGCCATGCTCCATATCCTGCATCATCAGCCCCTGCTGCACAAACTGCCGCGCCAGGTATTGCCACTCCTTCTTGCTAAACTCGCCACCAATGTTGTACGTAGACAGCTTGTCATGGCCGCGCTGCAGCACCTTTTGGCTCTGCGAACCGCGCAGCACGTCGATGATGTGATTAACACCAAAAAATTCACCGGTGCGCTTGACGCAGGAGAGGAATTTTTGCGCCGGGATGGTCAAATCGACCAGATCGCCCGCTTCGGTGGTGCAGTTGTCGCAGGTCTGGCAATCTTCTTTGTCATATGCCTCGCCGAAGTAGTTGAGCAACGGCCGTCTACGGCACACATTCGTCTCCACAAAGCCCAGCATCGCTTCCAACCGCACCCGCGCCCCCTGCTGCTGGCTCGCCTCCTGTTGGCTGATGAAATAGTTAATCGTCTGCACGTCGGCATAGCTGAACAGCAGCAGGCAGTCGGACGGCAGACCATCCCGCCCAGCCCGGCCGATTTGCTGGTAGTAACTTTCCAAATTTTTGGGCAGATCGTAGTGCAGCACAAAGCGCACGTTGGGCTTGTTGATGCCCATGCCAAAAGCAATGGTGGCCACCATGATGGGCACATCGTCGCGGATGAAGTCTTGTTGGTTGGTGCGCCGGGTGTTGTCATCTAGTCCAGCGTGATACGGCCGTACCGCCCAACCGCGCCGACCCAGTTCGCCCGACAAAAAATCAACCTGCTTGCGCGTGGCGCAGTAGATAATGCCCGATTCGTCGGGATGGGCCTGCAAAAAGTTGATGGTTTGGGCCAGACCGTCGGTTTTGGGTTCGACGGAAAGCATCAAGTTGTCCCGGTCAAAGCTGGCTACAAATTCGTGGGCGTCGCCAATTTCCAGGCTGGCTTTGATGTCCTGACGCACCCGCTCCGTGGCCGTGGCCGTGACGGCCAGACAAACCGCGTTGGGCAAACGGCGGCGCAGCGCTACCAGTTGGCGATATTCGGGGCGGAAATCATGGCCCCATTCGGAGATGCAGTGGGCTTCGTCGATGGTGAGGCAATCGACGTTGCATTGATCCAGCAAGGCCAGGGTGCGCGGCTGGACGAGCGTTTCGGGTGCAGCGTAGAGCAGCTTGGCAGCGCCGGAGCGAATTTCATCAGCGACCCAATCGTGGCCAACCTGGTCGAGGGTGCTGTTGAGGAATACGGCCGTAACCCCCAACGCCCGTAACTGCATCACCTGGTCCTCCATCAGCGAGATCAGCGGCGAGACCACCACCGTGAGGCCGGGGAATTCCAGCGCGGGCAGTTGGTAACAGAGCGATTTGCCGCTGCCGGTAGGCATCACCACCAGCGAATCTTGCTTGCTGAGGACGTTTTGAATAATGGCTTCCTGTAACGGACGGAAGCTGTCGTAGCCGAATATTTGTTTGAGTTGGGACTGGATCATGCCCGCTATTTTAGGGGAAAATGGGCGTAACGAAAAGTAAGAAGTACCCCCACCCTAACCCTCCCCCTGAGAAGGGGAGGGAACTGACTCCCTCTCCCTGGCAGGGAGAGGGCTGGGGTGAGGGTGGGTAAATTGTTTAACGTCTGCGGCGGTTTTTGCGCCGTTCGCGCAGGTCTGCCATTTTCTTGGACAGGGTTTGGCGGATGAGGATGGGGCGCAGTTTTTTCCACTGGGTCAACGGGTTGAAGCCGTCTTCAAACGCTTTGGCAGGGCTGAACTGCTTGAGGACAAACTGTTTGGTTAGCGTGCGGATCGGTTCTTTGCCTTCGGGAACGGCCGTAACTAACAATTCAGCCTGCTCATACGGCGTCTGCGTTTCACGGGCAGATAAGCCCAGCCAGTTAGCCCAGCTGCGCAGGCGAGAGAAGCTCTTATCTACATCTCCCTCGACCCGCTTGTTCATTTCATTCGCCACAAATGAAAGCGTTACAGCAACAGCCAGAACTAGCACAGCGCCAATCGCCTGCCACACGGGGAATGTGTCCCAAAAAGAAGGTTCGGCCAGGGCTGCATCCTCTTGGTCTAGCAAATTTGCTATATCATTCGGGTCCAAAGGCGGATCTTCCTGTCCCTCTAAATCTTCCCCCAACAACTCCTCACGATTGAGCAGCGTTTGGGACGCAAAGGCACTGAAAGCATCGCCGCCGCTGCCGCCCTCATCAACCGTCTCCGGACGATCCCAAGCAGGAATTGAGGCGGTCGGCTCAAACTGAATCCAACCATAGCCAGGGAAAAACACCTCTACCCAGGTGTGTGAATTGCTGGCCTGTACCCGGTACGAATTTGTCTCTGGGTCAAAGCTGCCCTGAGCGTATCCACCGACGACCCGCGCGGGCACCCCTTGTGAACGCAGCATCACCGCCATCGCTGAGGCATAATAGTTACAGTACGCTTCCTGGCTCACAAACAAGGTGTAATGTACCGGATCAACGCCGTCTGGCGTGGCTTGAATCTGATCGTTGTAAATAATGTTTTCCCGCAAGTAATCGCGCACCGAAATCGCTTTATCAAACGGATTGTCGTATGGTGCGGTTAACTCTTCAGCTAGAGCAAGCGTTTCTGGAGTAACGCTATCAGGCAACTGTAAATAAATTTCATCAATCCAATCTGGATAGTCCGTATCGGCAGCACGCAGGCTTGTGGCATCTGCTAATGAGAGGCGCGACGTCACTTCATACTGGTCGCCGAGCTGAAGCACAAATTTGGAACGAACCTGGCTCACCAGTTGGTTACCGTTATCATCCCGACTGGCATACACATTGATGGGACGATCCACATCAATGATGTCTGGTGCGCCGTAAATCAAGCTGGAATTAGGCAAATAGGATATGACCGTTTGGGTAATGACATCACGATCGGCCGTAAAAGGATGGTTGATAGGGCCTTCATCCGGGAAATGTTCCGTGAATGACTCATCTAAGCTGTCCCAACCACCGCCATCCTTGTAGGTGTGGTACACCTTGGCTTGCCAATAAACGTAGGGCAATTCGCGCGGCACGATGATGTCCATAACGGCCGTATTTCCCACAGTCCTTGGCCCACCCAATACCAACGTATCCTGATACGGATCCGTCGTATTTGTGCCGTAGGTACGCAGCGCCGAGAACATCCGCGTCCAGTTATCCTGAAACTCACGCCACGGGCCTCTGGCACCGCTCAAAGCATCTCCCATCGTGGCACTGGCTGCCAATGGCGGCAACCGCCAGGTAAAAGCTAAAGCCAGCAGAGCAACAATAAAGCCTGCCCGCACAAAATTAAACCAGATGCCTCTTTCATACCGTACCGCACTGGC
>JBNKLQ010000424.1:0-4082 GCA_050292445.1 Promineifilaceae bacterium (SeqCode)
CAAGCCCGGTGAGAGCTAAACCATTGAGTACAAAAACGGGCAATGAATACCCCAAAACAGGCTGGAACCAAGCGTGTCCCGCATCCACCTGGGCGATGATGGGCGGGTCAGCCAACACCATCAGTACGCCAGTTATCACACTGCCCAGCAAGATGGTTCCCAGCCACGCCAGCCGCACGCGCCATGATGGGAGTTGGCGCAGGCCCAGGGTGAGGCAGGCAGCAAAGGCGAGGGCGAGAGGAATTTCAACGGCCGTTTTCACCACCCCCAACTGCACCGCCACATCATACTCATCTCCACCAGTGCGGATGGGGGCGCGCAGGTAGTAGAGAACGGCCGTTAACGACGCCGCCAACGAAAACGCCAGCCCAATTTGCCGCCAGCGCATATCTTGGCTCCGCGACGCGATGAGTAAGCCCAACACTGCGCCGAGCAGCCCAGCCAGCGGTCCGGCGGCCGCTGCTGCCGCATTCTCCACATTGCCCACAATGGGAGAACTTAGCTTCAACCAACCTTGTTCTCCTTCAGAACCACGTGTCTCCACCCATTCATCTGGATTGACGGGCGGCGTTTCCCAGACTTGCACTAGCTTGGTAAACGCCCAAACCGGCTCATGCCCCATCAATTGATAGACCAGGTGATGGCCGGTCTCGTGGGTTGTCTGGCTGAGGATGTTGACCAGCATGGCCAAAACAAGCAGGGGCAAAAAGCGTATCTGATCAAGTTTCATTTCCAAACCTTCCCCGGTTGTCTATCGCGAATGACGACGAATGCCAACCCTATCGTGAATTCGATGACGGGTAAGGCGTATATCGCCCATGTCGGCGGATTGTTCCAGTTGCCCACAAACAGCAGCCAGATGGTGTTAAAGGCGTAATGGATGGGAAAGATGAGCAAGAAAATCATGCCCGATGCGTAACGCACGCTACCCCACAACCATCCGGTAAACAGCTTCGTAACGATGCCGCTCACGCCTTGCCGCGCATGAAACAAACCAAACAGTAGCGCTGTGGCAACCAACGCTGCTTTCCCTGAAAATCGTTTTTCAATAAATCCATACAACAAGCCGCGAAAGTAAAGCTCTTCGGCTAACACAATAACTAAATTGGTAAGCAAACCCCATGCAATTGCTGGGGTAAATGGTTTGAGTGCTGAAATACGGATCACAAAAATATAAAAGAGCATGTAAATGCCAAACACCACCACCGAAATGAGTAGATGCTGCTGCACATCTCCGTTGTTGAGCTGCAATCCTAAATCGGCACGTGAAAAGTTGAACGCACGAATCAACCCAATACATGCTGCTAAAAAGAACAGGTTGATAATCAGATTGCTGGCATCTGTCTGGCTGATGTTGAGCAGCGCGGTGGTGGCAACACCCAAGGCCATCGCCATAATTGGAGCCAGAAATATGAGTAAAAAGTTAATCGAAAACGGCCGTTTCGTCATCATCCCCCTCCTAAAAAGTCCTTCCATGCCGACCACATCGGAATCAAAGTGAGTAATGCCGCAATCCAGGCAATAATCGCTAACGTGCGTGCCCGCAAGCGAAACCCGACAATGCCCAAGATGATGGCAATCACGGCCACCAACGGCACAATAAAGTACGTGGGAACCATCAACATGCCGTAAAAACAGCCGTCAGAATCCCCTTCATGCAGGCGTCCTTGAACGGCCAGCGAATCAACAATCGGCAGCAGCCACGCCTGCCACAGGCGCGAAGCCAGGCTGAGGAACATAGAAAATGCGCCCAATATCCGTCCGGTTAAAAGACGTTTCTTGGGATCGGTTTGTGATTTTGTCAGATCGTTTGCCATGTCGCAACCTCTTCCCATCCCCATGTGGTCGCCAATCGTTTAACCAACGGCATGGTTGCCACCACGACCAGCGTAGCCGCTGCCACGCGCAAACCCATTGTGCCGGGGTCGCCAGCGGCGGTGGTGATGTGCAGTAAATTCATGGTCGTGTTATTGACAGTGTGTGCCGTCCACGCTATCCAAAGGGTGTTGGTTTTTTGGTAGAAGTAGCCCCAGGCGAAACCAATCAGGCCAGAGACAATGACGTAGCCGATGGCAATGACGAGCGCTTCAGAAGCGTCTGTTTTGCCGTCCAGATAATCCCGAATGGGCCAGACAATGTGCCACAGACCAAACAGGCTGGCCTGAATCAAGTTTGCCTTCCACAAGGCAATGCGCGATCCCAAATGAGAGATTAAGAGGCCGCGAAACAGCCCTTCTTCCATGAAGGAGTTGACGAAGTTGCCAACGAGCAAGGAGATGGTCAGCGCGATGCCGCCGCTAACTGCATCGCCGGTAAGCGACACCTCTTGCGGGGAAACAAACAGGCGCGGGGCGGCATCTTGTGCCGTAAGCAGAAGCCATTCGACGCTGTATCCAATCAACAGGGCTGTTCCCATGATGATTGCGCCGAGGAAAACGGCCGTTACCCAGCCCTGTTTATGAAAGCCAATGCCGCTGAAGTTTCCCTTCACGCTCCAAACATAACCGAAAACCAACAGCATTCCCGCCACTTTGGTCAGATATTGTTCGCCAAAAATCTCATCGGAGCGAATGACAAAGACATCTAGCAGACGTAGGATAAGGGTAAAAAGGAAGATGATAACGGCCGTTTTTACTGGATTTTGTTGTGAATACTGTTTCAGGTTCATGATATGCTTCATAAATTTTTGTGGTTGGGAATCATATAAAGAAATCATCAAAGCAATCAATCATGCCTTCCAAAAAGTCTGAAAGCACCATATCATCCAGATAACAACGAATCTTGCCGTCCTCATCTTTGCCACTTTCAGTCAGAATGTCCACAAAATCATCCCCTTTCAAGGCTCCCGGAAATTCTTTCGGTGACGTAATGCCATGCACTTCTCGGCAAATATGTTGTATTTTTGCGAACTGCGTATAGGTGAACGTGACAAGGCCATAGTTTGACAAAAATTCTTGTAAAGCTGCATCAAAATCATGGTGGTTTTTACGGAAATAATGATCAAAGTGATGTAACCAAATCGAGTCGTGATGCCCGCCAACTACCTGCCCAGATTCTAAAAATAGATAATACTCGTGTCCGCTTTGCTCATATGCAAATTGGATCGCTGGCAAAAATCTGTCTTTAGGCAGATGCGAATCGACATAATAATGGGTGATGAGCGCCACCCCTTTATAACTTTTGCCAAAGCCTTCAAAATAAAACGGCCCAGCAACCTGTTCCACATCTATCGTGGATTCCACATACGCTTTTACAGATGGGTGAATGGATTTCAGTTGAAAAACATCACGCATTGTCGCGTATAAGTCGTCAAAATTCTTGCTTTCTTGAGCGGCTTTAACGGCCGTTATAAATTGTGCATATTGGGGATAATCATTTGATTTAGTTTTCATAATGTTTGTTCCATTTCCTTTTCGTAATACATTTCACACCATAAAAAGCAGCAAGATTGGGGACAGCGCAGCCGCGCCCACCAGTAAAGCAATGTTTAATGCCCAGCTTATGCCCAGCCATAACCACGCTTTTTTGAGTATGAGTAAGACATTCCCGCTCAGAAAGGCCAATCCGCCCAGCGAACAGAGGGAAACGGCCATCCACAACAACCACGGCACCGCTTTCGCCCCCGGTTCATTGTCCACTCGCCAGAAAAACAGGTAAAACACAACCGACAGCAGCATACTCAGCCAGCCGCCCGACAAAAACAAAATGCCCCAAATTTCTTTTATGCGTGATATGTTCATGATTTTTCCCTGTGGTTGGTTGCTGGTGGGTTTTCCAAGTCGCTAGCCAAAAACAGCACGAATGTCCTTCAACAAACGTTCTGCTTTTTGGCGCGAGGCATCGTTGCCGAATCCGGCGATATTTATCACGTCGCCACGCCCCAACTCAAGCATAGATTTGTGTCGTTTAACCGCTCGTCTGGCAAAATCTGGCCAGGCCAAGAAGTTGCGGTTGGTGGCAACGGTCCAGTTATTTTTCCAGGATAGACCATCCCGGCTGACGACCATACCCCACACGCCGCTGCCCAGCGGCGTGGCATCGAAAAAGAGCAAAATATCTTCTGCCTGGGGAAAGGCAGGGAA
>JBNKLQ010000425.1:0-4071 GCA_050292445.1 Promineifilaceae bacterium (SeqCode)
CACCTGTTGTAGGGGCGCAGCGTGCTGCGCCCCTACCGGCGTGTGATTTTTGAACCAATCAACAAACGATTGACGGGCAAAGTTGGGCAGGCTGCGCTTGGCCGAAATGCCCAGCGTGCGCTCCAATCCTTTGCGGATCAGGCCATTGCCCAATGTCCAATTTGCCAGCCGTGCCATCGGCCCACTGCCCAAACGGCTGAGTGGGGTGATGTTGGCAAACAGTTGGTCACGTAGCGGTGTGCCGTGGGCATCGTGGTACTGCGCCAGGAACTCCGTTTTGATTTTGGCCATATCTACCGAAGAGGGACATTCCGCTTTGCATGCCTTGCAGCTGACGCACAGCTCCATCACCTGGTACAGGCGCTCGCTGGCGAATTCGCTGGGGGGGAGATGGCCGCTCATGGCGGCGCGCAGGGCGTTGGCTCGTCCTCGCGTGGCGTGTTCTTCCTCGCGGGTGACCATGAAGCTGGGGCACATCGTGCCGGTGGTGCGCTTGCGGCAAATCCCGGCTCCATTGCACATTTCCACGGCGCGGTCAAACCCCTGGTCGCTGCTAAAGTCCAGGTGTGGTGTGATGGGGATGACCTGGTAGCTTTCGCCGTAGCGTAAATTTTCCGTCATCGGACTGGCATTGACAATGGTGCCCGGATTGAGGATGTTGTGCGGATCGAAAATTTGCTTCACTTCCTGATAGAGTCGGTACAAATCGGGGCCGAAGAATTTTTCGTTGAGCCAGCTGCGAGCCCGGCCATCGCCGTGTTCGCTGGAGAAAGAGCCGCCATAGCCGCGCAATAAATCTACGGAGAATTCAGTGATTTGGGGCAGTTTGGCTACTTCGCTGGCTTTTTTGCTGTTGATGAGCGGCCGTACGTGCAAACAACCGGCGCTGGCGTGGGCGTAGTAAGCCACCTTGGTGCCAATGTCGGTGCAGAACTGCTCCACTTTGGTGATGTATTCGTTGAGATGCTCCACGGGAACGGCCGCATCTTCAATAAATGGAATCGGCTTATGGTCGCCCTTGATGCTCATGAGCAGCCCCAGCCCTACCTTGCGCACCGTCCAGACGTCGGTTTGCTGTTGGGAGGTGGTGGCGCGGGTAACGGCCGTTACATTTACCATTTGCGCTTTAAGATGCTGCTCCAGGCGGTCGATTTTGCTGATTAACTCCGACTCGCTTTCCCCATAAAACTCGGTGATGAGGACGCAGTTGGGCGTGCCTTCTACAAAATTGGCAAGCAGCCGGGCATATTCCGGCACCTCGCGGCAGAGGGTGAGTCCCAGGTTGTCCAACAGCTCTACAGCAGAGGGACCCACTTCGAGCATGAGGGGAACGGCCGTTAACGCCTCGGGCAAACTGTTGAAATGGACAATCGCCAGGGCGGTGTGGGTGGGCAGCGGCACCAGGTTCAGCTTCAGCTCGGTGATGACGCCCAGGCCGCCCTCCGCGCCACAAACCATTTTGGCCAGGTTGAAGCGATCATCGTAAGGCCAATGGTAGGTGGGACGGCCGTTTGCTACTGGAACCAACCGATCCAAATTGTAACCGCCACAGCGCCGCCAGTGGCGAGGTGTCGCCCCACGAATAATCTCCTGGTTAGCCGGGTACTGGGTGAGGGTCTGCATCCGGCGGTAGATGTCACCTTCCAGGCCACTTTTTTGGGTGTGTTGCAGGAGAGCGGCCGTGTCAGCTGGACCAAAGCGGGTCATTGTGCCGTCGCTCAAAATCAGTTCCATATCCAGGACGTGATCGGCCGTCATGCCGTACATGATCGAGTGGCTGCCGGTGGAGTTGTTGGAGACAATGCCGCCCATCGCTGCCCGGTTGCTGCTGGCCGGGTCGGGGCCAAATTGCAGGCCGTATGGGCGCAAGTAAATGTTCAGCGCGTCCAGGACGATGCCCGGCTGCACCCGCACCCACATCTCCTCCCGGTTGACTTCCAAAACTTTGTCCAGGTGGCGCGTGAAATCCATCACCAGGGCGCGGTTGACCGCCTGCCCGGCCAGGCTGCTGCCCCCGGTGCGCGGCAGCAGGGGCACGCGATGTTTGGCCGCCAGTTCCACCGCTGCCTGCACGTCGTCCACCGTTTGCGGCAGTAGGACGCCATGCGGCTTCACCTGGTAAATGCTGGCGTCGGTGCTGTACAGGATGCGGCTGTACTCATCCGTGCGCAGCGCGCCCGTGGTGCGTTTGTCTAGTTCGTTCAGGAAATCAAAGAGTGCTTCAGACACGGCCGTTCTCCAGGGGTGATTACAAAAGTCTCGAAGACTTTTGTAATCTAAAAGTTATGCTAATTTTCTAGATTTTCCGGGCAAACATCTTCAGCGTTTATCGTAGGATTGCCATAACCCGTATAACTAAGGGAACCGGTTGGTTGGTCATAACCATCAAGAAGGATTCTCACATCAGTGCAAGCTTGGGTTAGGCTACCAGATTGTTGCCAACTGACAAGCAGCGCTGTTGTGGCCTCTTTCATAGGTGACGAGGGATATTCAGTTTCTAGCCAGTTTTCCCACTCCCTGGCACTATCCAAATTATTTTCAATTAGATGCAGAAGTGCCAAACGAAATGCGGCGAATTTTTGGGCATCGCTGTAGCCACCATCTACCGCCTGAATGGCTACAGAATCACCCAAACCGTCATTCTCGATAACCTCTAGATATAGATTTTGAGCACTTTCTAGATCGCCAAGAAGAAAGGCAAAGTTTGCGTCAAACAAACCGTGTATACGTTCATCCGTCTGAGAATATTCAATGTTGGAAAGCGTCAGATTTGTCCCGTCCCATGCCCAAATTTCTGTTCGCCCACGATTATAACCTGCGCCTGCTGAGTTAAATGTTCCCCCCGTAATAACCAGGTCTATTATTCCATCCCCGGTTGCGTCATAAAGTTCCTGACTGGCTTTACTGATCGCGACACCCGCAGTTGACCATCCTGTATTTGGATCATAATCACTTCCAAGCGAGCGTACAGGTTTTGCCAGTTCTTCTAAATTGTTGTTGAGATTAAGGATATTTTCTATTTGACCATAATGACCGCTTAAGACATGGTACATCGCAAAATTGGTGTGAGCGCTACAACCAATAGACTGTGTAACAACATCAGCAATTCCGTCACCGGTCAGGTCAGCTTGCCCAATAATCATGGGTACATTCCAAAACGGGTACTCCTCTTGGAAGCTTAATTTGAACACCAATGCATCGCCATTGATGATCCAGAGTTCGCCAATATTTCTGAGACTACAACTATCGAATTGATCAGAAACCAGGACTGAAATGAGCCACTCGTCCGAGCCATCTCCATCTAAGTCGGTTACAAGCCATTGCAAACTGTTAGCATCCCAAAGCTTCGGAATGATTTCATCATCTGCTCTCGGTATCCATCCCTCAGATTCAAGTTCAGGCCGTATAGCGGAGGGGGTCAAGCCTTGTTCCCAAGCTGTAATGAGGCGAGTGAGCAATTCAGAGGGATCGGGCTTTGGTAATGGCGTTGGCATTGCAGTTGTAGTTGGCATTGGTGTGTAGGTTGGGATTCTTGTTAATATCGTTTGCCTCGTTTGGGTTGCTGTTGGTGCAGGTGTGGCGGTGTTGGTGGGGCTTGGTGATGGTGTGTGTGAGGCTGTTTCTGTTGGCAGTTGGGCGAGATGTGTGGGGGTGGAAACGGCCGTATCTCCCCCACACCCCAGCAGCAACAAACAAAACAAACTAATCATCAAAAAGACCGCTAATTGTCTCATTTTCACCTTGTGCTTAAGAGACATATCCATATAAAAAGCATACCGGTCAAAACGCGCAACTCTCACTTGTCATTTCGACTGAAAGGAGAAATCCTTTTAACCATTGCCTGGTAAATTCCTGGCCCAATTTACAGGGATTTCTCGCCAAAAGCGGCTCGAAATGACAAATTTGGGCTATTCGGTGAGATTGTCTAGTCCAAAGCAATCTCCAGTCTCTAATCTCCAATCTTCAAAATCTCTTTCAGGGCAGCCAGGAGCCGGGTGACGTTTTCTTTGCGGCTGTTGAAGCCCATCAGGCCAACGCGCCATACCTTGCCCGCCAGCTGGCCAAAACCGC
>JBNKLQ010000426.1:0-4049 GCA_050292445.1 Promineifilaceae bacterium (SeqCode)
GTGGATTAATAAAATCGAGGCATTTACGCCTATCCTCAATCGCCTGCCCAACCAGATTATTGCTGTGCCAGGGCAGCCCAGCGAAGGGATTCACCCCAACCAAATTGCAGGAACATTGTTGTTCTATTTTCCCTTGCTCTGGTCAGTTCTTATTGGGCAGCAGTGGTCTAAAGTGAATTGGTTCAACTGGCTCTGGTTGGGTCTAACGCTGCTTGGCACGCTGGCTTTACTGCTTACTCAGTCACGATCAGGTTGGCTGGGCGGTGCGGCCGCCATTTTTTGCCTGACCATTCTGTGGGCATTTACGGTAGCAAAGGGAAGCCGTAAACAACGCAATTTATTCGCCTTAGCTGGCCTGCTGACGCTAGTTGGGCTTATTGGCCTTGCTGTTATTGGCCCAGATCGTCTTGTAGAATTGTGGCAAGATCCAGCGCAAGAAACGGCCGTTGGCTCCTTAGGCTCCCTCAACTTCCGGCAAGAGGTATGGCGCTGGACCATTGTTGCTATTCAAGATTTTCCCTTTACCGGGGTTGGACTGGGCAGCTTCCGCCGCGTCATCCGTCGTCTTTATCCCTTGAATGTCGTACCGGGTTACGATGTGGCTCACGCGCATAATATCTATTTGCATACGGCCGTAGATATTGGAATCCCCGGCCTCATCATCTATCTGGCACTCATTGGCCTGGTTTTGGGGCTTGGCTGGCAAGCCGCCCGCCACAACGCCAAATTACGGCCGTATGCCCTCGGCCTACTTTCTGGGTTGATTGCCTTCCACATTTACGGTTTGGGGGATGTACTGGCGCTGGGTTCAAAGACCGGTGTGGCTTTTTGGTTCTTGCTGGGTCTACTGACCACACTTCATCAGATCAGTCTGTCGTCTGCAAAAGAATCGCCAAAATCAACCCAGCCTTCTCCGAAAAAGAGCAAAGAAAATCCGCCCGAGCGATTGGCAATAAAGAGTTAGCTGTGCTATCTTTTACCCTCTAAACAAGCTCTTAAATTACCAGACTTGTTCCTCAAAATAAGAAATGGGCACAGATTAGAAGGATTCTTCGCTGTGCTCAGAATAACACACTCACCCGGAGGTTAAAATGGGGATTCAATTTGGAACCGATGAATGGGCCAAAGCCGTCATGGCTGCCCTCAACGAAAGCCCTGGCTACGCCGCAGCCGCTAAAAATTGGGAAGGTGACTTCTACTTCGTCATCGATGAAGGGCCAAGCGTACCCGAAACCATCTACCTCTACATGGATTTGTGGCATGGACAATGCCGCGATGCCTTTAAGGTAGCAGATCACAGCCAGAAATCTCCCGTGTTTGAGCTGAGCGCCCCACTCAAAGTATGGCGCGGCGTCCTGGAAAAGAAAATCGACCCTATTCAGGGATTGGTTACCCGCCGGCTGAAGCTCAAAGGCCCCATGATGAAGGTAATGAAAGCACCCAAAGCAGCCATTGAATTGGTAGAAGCTTGTGCCCAGCTGGATACAGCCTGGCCAGAAGCATAAATTTAGCATTGCAAAGGATACGGCCGTAAACTATGTGGTTCTTTAAATGTCCCGAATTTTTCTTTGGTGAAGACGCCCTTAGCCAGCTGGAAATGTTGCCCGGCAAGCGCGCCTTCATCGTCACTGATGCCAACATTGCCAAACTGGGCTTCCCGGATTTGGTACAAAAATCATTAGCCAGCGCCGACATCGACAGCCAGATTTTTGCCGAAGTGGAACCAGATCCTTCCCTGCAAACGGTCCAACGCGGCGCGGAGGCCATGCTTAGCTACGAACCAGATTGGATCATTGGGCTGGGCGGTGGCTCCAGTATGGATGCTGCCAAAGCAATGTGGATTTTATATGAGCGGCCAGACATCGAGCCAGAATCGATCAGCCCCATGGAAGATCTAGGATTGCGACAGAAAGCGCGTCTCATCTGCATCCCCACCACGGCGGGCACCGGCTCCGAATCCAACTACGGCATCGTACTCACCGACACGGCCGAAAAACGCAAGCTCACCCTCGGCTCCCGTGAAGCCACGCCCGACATCGCCATTGTGGACCCCGTGTTCACCAAAAACCTGCCGGCCTTCATCACCGCCGACACCGGCATTGATGTGCTGAGCCACGCCATCGAGGCGTACAGCTGCGGCTGGGCCAACGACTTTACCGATGGCCTCTGCCTGCAAGCGGCACGGATGGTGTTCACTTACCTGCCTCGCGCCGTGGCTGATGGCCCTAACGACGAAGAAGCCCGTGAGAAAATGGCCAATGCCGCCTCTATTGCAGGTATCACGCTAGGCAATAGCCAGGTTGCGCTGGCCCATGCGTTGGGGCACAGTGCTGGCGCTCTGTTCAAGACGATCCCCCACGGCCGTATCACCGCCATCTTTCTGCCCTACACCATTGAATTTGTAGCCAACGGCGGCGTTGGCCGCTATGCTGATCTGGCAGCCATGGTCGGCCAGGCAGCCGACGATGAGATGGCCGCCGCCCAAAAGCTGGCCAACGCCACCCGCGATCTGATGCAACAGCTAAACTTGCCCACCTCACTACAAGCAGCAGGCATTTCTGCTGCCGAACTTGAGGAGCATCTGGAGACGCTGATTGAGCATGTGATGATTGATACCAACACGCTCATGTCTCGCCGCATTCCTGAATTTGATGAAATTGAGAAGTTGTTTCAGTATGCGTTCGACGGCCGTTCCGTCGATTTTTAGCCTAATTTGCTTGTCACTCCTGCGCAGGCGGGAGTCCAGATGCATGGATTCCTGCTTTCGCAGGAATGACAATAATCAGACTGAGTCGTTCATGATGCAAAGCAAAAACGGCCGTTTACGTATCGGTTTAGCCCTCAGCGGCGGTGTCGCCCGTGGCCCCGTCCACGTGGGCGTACTTTCCGTGCTAGAGCGGGAAGGTATCCCTATCGACTTTGTGGCAGGCGTGAGCGCCGGATCAATTGTAGGTGCTGCTTATTGCGCTGGGCTGCCCATGAAAGACATGCGCGATCTGGCGGCGCGCTTAGGGTGGCGACACGTGTCCAACCCTACCTGGCCTCGCTATGGCCTCCTCAGTTTTGCCAAAATGGAACAACTCATCGTGGATTTACTGGGGGATTTAGACATCCGCGATTTGGCGATTCCGTATGCAACGGTGGTCACTGATTTGGATCGAGGGGAACAGGTGGTGCTGCGTGAAGGGTGTTTGGCTACGGCCGTACGCGCCAGCTGCTCCGTGCCCGGTTTTGTAACGCCTGTGCAAATGAACGGCCACTGGTACTGTGACGGCGGCGTCGCTGACAATCTGCCCGTGGACGCAGTACGCCAAATGGGAGCCGATTTTGTCATTGGCGTGGATTTATTTGTGCCCCACTACTCACGCCGATTAGGGCCGCTGGGAGCTGGCTCTGCTGCCATCCAAACGTTGGTACGGCAATCCGGTGGAGGCTTCAAGGAAGCCGATTGCCTGATTCAGCCCGATATTTCTGGACACAGCTACTTCAATTTTTCCCGCAAAAAAAGCGAACAGTACATCACGTTGGGCGCAGCTGCGGCCCAAAAAGTTATCCCCGCCCTTAAAGCCATCCTCAAACAATAAATTAAAGATTGTTTCAATCTCCAATCTCTAATCTCCCACAGGACGCAGGCGGGGATGTCGCCGACTGAACAAGATATTTTCCCCAGAGTAAATGACCAGTGCCAGCCAGATCAGGCTAAAACCCACCAATCGATCCACCGTAAACGATTCATGGTAGATAAATACGCCAATGAGAAATTGCAGCGTAGGGGCAATGTATTGCAAAATGCCAATCGTGGCCAATTTAATCAGGCGCGCTCCAGCCGCAAAAAAGAGCAGCGGTACGGCCGTTGCCACCCCGGAAAACCCCAGCAGCAGCGTCGTCAGCCCATCCACATGGCCAAAAGCGGCCGTTCCTGCTGCCTCCAGGTAAATCAGATACCCCAGCGCCGGAAAGAACATCAGTGCCGTTTCCAAAGACAATCCTTCTAGCGAACCCAGCGGGGCCGTTTTGCGGATGAGACCATACAGGGCAAAAGAGCCTGC
>JBNKLQ010000427.1:0-4035 GCA_050292445.1 Promineifilaceae bacterium (SeqCode)
CAACTGTCGTTGACCACCATGAATTAAAATGGAACGCTGATTTACCTGATTCCCATGATCATTTTTATCAGGCTAATGTCATGGAGCGACCGCTTCGCGTACAGGGGAATCTGCGTCCTATTTTCGAAGGAGACGACATGAGCGCAAGCTCAACACCATGAATGAAAACCGCAGATTTCGCAGATTACACAGATTTTTCTCTGCGCCTTTGCGCCTCTGTGTTAAATTATTTTCGAAGGAAATGATCTAAATGGCGATTTCTGCCAGGGCGGGGGCGTCTAAGATGCGGATTTGCTGCCGTTCAACTTCAATCAGGCCGTCATGTTCCATCTGGCGCAGGGCACGCTGCACCACATCCGGCACGGTACCCAGGCGTGCGGCCAGCTCCGATTGTGTGTACCAGCGGGGACGTTGCAGCACACCATCTACTGCATCTTCGGTAAGCAGCCGGGCCAGGCGGCCAGTCACGGGCCGCAGCGATAGATCGGCCACAAGCGTAACCAGATGCAGCACGCGTTCTGCCATTTTGGCCAGGGCATATTGGGCAAAATCGGGGTTTTGACGCAGAGCTCGGGTTAGAGTCTGGTGTGGCAGCAGCCAGATTCCAGCAGGTTCCAGAGCAATGGCCGTAGCGGGATTGGGTTGATTGGCAAAAACCCCAATCTCGTTAAACGTGTCACCCGGTTCCATAAAGCGCAGCACCTGCTCCCGCCCCGAAGGATTGCTCTTCACCACCTTTACCCAGCCGAATTGTAAAAAGGAGAGCCCGGTTGCTGGCTCGCCTTCCAAAAATATGATTTCGCCCGCTTCGTACACGCGCCAGATAGCTTCTTGCACCAAGCTTTCCAGTGTGGATGTCGGCAGGCCTGCAAAAAAAGTGAGCGTTTGTAATTGATGGATGAGTTCAGTTCGTGTGGGTTGAGTGAGCATGAGGCGATTATACGAATTTTACGAATTCCGTAAAAGTTCTTCACATTTTCTGAACAAGTTGTTGTTAATCTGGTTTTGTTGGCGGGAAAAACGCTGACAAATAACAAAAGCGTATTTTTAGAAAATGTTCGGAGGTAAACAAATGAACACAAGTAAATTCGTAAAAATAGGTGGTATTTTCATTGTGCTGCTTGCGTTGGTCGCTCTGGTTGGCAGTTCGCTCACCTTTGCCCAGGATGAACCGGAACCTGATGATCCAGTAACGGTGCCCGAGAATGGGAGCGAAACTGAAGAGTTCATGCCCGGACCTGGCCGTTTTGGCAACCATGGGCCGCGTGGCGGACATGGTTTGATCGACCGGGAAGCTGCTCGTGAGCTGTTGGCTGAAGAGCTAGGCGTGACGGTTGACGATTTGGATGCAGCCCACGAGGCCGTGATGGCAGCAGTTCAGGCCGCAAACGGCCGTCCTGACCGAGACGAAGTCCATGCTTTGCTGGCTGAACAGTTGGGTGTGACGGTTGATGAATTGGATGCGGCGCAAACGGCCGTTCAAGAAGCAATGCTGGCCCAGTTGGTAGAAGATGGCACGATTACCCAGGAACAGCTGGATGAGATGCTGGAAATGCGTGCCCTGCACGATCTGGCCAAAGAGATCTTTAGCCGGGATGATGCCCAGGCAGTCATTGCTGAACAATTGGGCCTGACGGTTGAAGATTTAGCCGCAGCCCGCGACGAAGGAACGCGCATCTACGATCTGGCTGAAGAACAAGGCATCGACATGGACACGCTGATGACGGCCGTATCCGAGGCTCGCACTGCCGCTTTTGACCAGGCTGTGGCTGATGGGCTGCTCACTCAGGAACAAGCTGACCTGCTGTTGAGCCAGCAAGGCCCCCACTTTGGTGGTCCCGGTGGACCTGGCGGTCGTGGAATGCACGGTGGTCAGGGCGGTTTTGGCCCAGGGAATGGTAGCTTTGATAATGGGAACAGCAACTTAGCTCCCCAAATCGCACCCGATTTAGGTGCCTAATTGAACGAGTGAGACATCTTTAACGGATGTGTCACTTTCAACTTGTCAAGCGTGTCATCGGCTGGAGTTCCTGCCAAGATGACACGCTTTTTGCAATGGGGTATAGTGGTGAAAATTGGATTTCGAGGTTGAAAATGTCTTCAATAGTCATCGCTGCATTTTATAAATTTGTGGAACTGCCAGATTACCAGGAACGGCAACGGCCGTTGCGCGATTTTTGCGTTTCTCAAGAAGTCAAAGGCTCCATTTTGCTGGCGGCCGAAGGAATCAACGGCACCATTGCCGGCAGCCGCAGCGGCATCGACGCTGTGCTGACCTATTTACGCCAGGAGGCTGCTTTTGCCAGCCTGACCCACAAGGAGTCGCTGGCAGACTTTATGCCCTTTGGCCGCATGAAGGTGCGCCTAAAGCGGGAAATTGTCAACCTCGGTAGACCTGATATCACACCGAAAAAGCGGGTGGGGCAGTATGTTTCTGCTGATGAGTGGAACGCTCTTATCAGCCGCCCAGACGTGATTTTGGTGGATACTCGCAACGATTTTGAAGTAGAGATTGGCACATTCAAAGGGGCAGTTAACCCGCACGTAGCGGCATTTAACCAGTTCCCCGACTTTGTAGAGCAGAACCTTGATCCGAACCAACACAAAAAAGTGGCGATGTTTTGTACCGGCGGCATTCGTTGTGAAAAAGCAACCGCCTACATGCTGGAACAGGGGTTTGAAGAGGTGTACCATCTTAAAGATGGCATCCTGAAATATTTGGAGGCGGTGCCGCCAGAAGAGAGCCTGTGGGAAGGCAACTGCTTTGTTTTTGATGATCGTGTCACGGTGGATCACCATTTGCAGCCAGCGCCAGTTGAACTGTGCCCGATGTGCAAAACGGCCGTCCAGCCGCACCATCGCACCTCAACAAAATATGAATTTGGCGTTTCCTGCCCCAACTGCGCCGATGATCTAACGCTGGACCAAATTGAACGGGCGCGTGAAAAGCAGCGCCAGCTGGCACTGTCCCAGGAACGGGACGCGTAGAGACATGGTATTATCACGTTTCTACAGGAGTTTGTAATGAGCAAAACGATATTGGTTGTCGATGACGAAGCCAGATTGGTAAGCCTGGTGAAGGCGTACCTGGAGCAGGGTGGTTTTCGGGTAGTCACGGCTAGAAACGGCCGTGAAGCCCTCTTCATTGCTCGCCAGGAAAAACCAGACCTTATTTTGTTGGACATCATGATGCCAGAAATGGATGGCCATGAATTTTTGCGGGTGCATCGCCAGGAACGGGCCACGCCCATCATTCTGCTCACCGCCAAGGTGGAAGAAGATGACAAGATCATCGGGTTGGAGCTGGGGGCGGACGATTACGTGACCAAGCCATTTAGCCCGCGTGAACTGTTGGCGCGGGTGCGTGCCGTGCTGCGCCGGGGCAGCCAGCCCATGGACATTAGCAGCGCCCGTTTGCATGTCGCCGATGTTTCTCTGGATTTAGAGCGCTATTTGGTCGAAGTCGGTGGTGAGCGGATCGATTTGACCCGCTCAGAATTTGATCTGTTGGCGATTTTGATGGGCTCGCCAGGCCGAGCCTTTTCCCGGCTCGATTTGCTGGACCGACTGCAAGGCACCACATTTGAAGGCTCGGAACGCACGGTCGATGTGCACATCAAAAATTTGCGGGCTAAGATTGAACCTAATCCCCGTAAGCCACGCTATGTGGAAACGGTGTATGGTGTCGGCTATCGTTTTGCCCCGGAGTAATTGATCAATGCGCTCTCTCGTTGTCAAGTTGAGTTTAGCTTTTTTATTGGTCAGTCTGATAGGCATTGCCCTGGTCGCCTTTTTTGCCGGGCGTGTTTCGGCCAACGAATTTAGTAATTTTGCCGATGCCCAATCGGACAGTGTGTTGATGAACCAGCTGGTGAATTATTACGAAATCAACGGCAGCTGGGAGAACCTGGATCGGATTGGGATTGGCGGGGTGGGGCCAGATAATGAGCAGCTACGGCCGTTTGCTGTTGTCAATATGCAGGGACAAGTGGTGTTGGGCGGTCTGAACCAGGCAATGGGCAATCGTATCCCACG
>JBNKLQ010000428.1:0-3973 GCA_050292445.1 Promineifilaceae bacterium (SeqCode)
GAGGCGACCCCTCACAGTGGGGCCGCAGCGACACCGCTGCACCCCTCAAGCAGGGTCGCGACGGAAAGAGTGGTCATGAAGAGAGCCCCAAAGATCGTGCTGATCACAGGCGCCACCTCTGGATTTGGGCTGGCAACGGCACGGAACTGCGCCGCTACGATGGACAAAGTTGGCAAATCGTGCCCATTGACCTGCCTGATCCGGCGATTGAGGTGGACGATTTTGTGGTGGAACCAAACGGCCGTTTCTGGCTGGCCGCGCATCTAGAAACCCCTGAACAAACCAAACAGCTACTGGCAACATTTAATGGCCAAACCTGGCAATGGCATGAGGTTCAATTACGGTCAGGCGGAGCTTTTTCTCGCTTGTGGCTGGGGCCAGACGGCCGTCTCTGGGCCAGCAACAACACCAGTTTGTGGCACATGAATCTAACCTCGGGAAACGTCAGCCAGCCCAGCCAATACCCAGAATTGATCCGGGCTATTACCGATTTGACGTTTTTGCCAGATGGGAGGCCCATCGCCGCCACGCGTTTCGAGGCTACGCCGCTGCTGCTGGAGCCAAATGGGGCCACGCCGCTGGATGTGCCACTCATCGCCAGCAATGCCTTCGCGGTGTATGTGGCTGGGAACGGCCGTCTCTGGCTGGGCACCAATCAGGGCGCAGCACGGCAGCTGGCCGATGGGAGCTGGCAGCAGTTTCCCCTCACTGAGGCAGAAGTCGCTCAAACCATCACCAAACTAACCGTGGCGCAGGATGGCAGCTTGCTGTTAGGCAGCAGCAGCGGCAACGTGCTGCGTTGGGCTGACGGGCAAGTTTCAGCATTAACCAATCGGGATGGCCGCAACGAAGGCTCAATTATCAGCACCTTGCTTGAAGCGGCCGATGGCTCGCTGTGGCAGGGCAGCTTTGGTGGCAGCGTCGCCCGGCTAGACGAGGATCGCTGGCGGCCGTTTCCGGCCAGTCCGGCGATTTATGGGGAACAGGTGTTAGAAGCGGCCGTTTCGGACCCCAGCACGGTATGGTTAACCACCCATGACGGCCTGGTTTCTATCACCACTGTGGGCGAACGGACCGTTTGCCAGCGCGTAACGGCGGATTATCCAGAGGCCGCTGGCCTGTCTGCTGATTTAACGGGGCAGCTGTGGCTGGTGTCTGAACGGATGGTGTATCGAGGGAATGCAGCCGGTTTTGAGCGGATGGGTACGTTGGCTTTGCCAATTACGGCCGTTGCTCCCGATGGGGCCGTATGGTACGTCACAGAAAGGGATGTGGTGCGTGTTCAAGGGAATCAGCGGCTGCCGGTCGCTCACAATTTAGCGCCAGAAACAATCACTGCGCTGGCCATTGCGCCAGATGGCACCATCTGGTTGGGGACAACAAACGGTGCGGCCGTTTTTCAAAGCGGCCAATGGCGTACCCTCACGGCAGCGGATGGGCTGGCCAGCAACCACATCACGCATATCGCCATCGCCGCAGATGGCTCTGTTTGGCTAGGCACGTTGGGTGGGGTGAGTTGGATACGGCCGTAGAAAATCACCCCCTCCCTAACCCTCCCCCTGAAAAGGGGGAAGGAACAGGCCCCCTCTCCCTCAAGGGAGAGGGCTGGGGTGAGGGTGTTTTTACTGCGAAGACACCGAACTATCCTCCCGGACGCTGAGGCGGCGGACGTAGTTCACCAGGTGCCATGCCTGTTCTTCCGTTAGCTGATCGCCAAAAGCAGGCATGGCCGTTTCCTCAATCCCCTGCAAAATCCAGAAGTAGAGATCGCCATCGGTGTGGGTGGCGGTGTGCCCGGCGGCAAAATCAGCCGGGGGCGGCGTGAGAGTTTGGGCCGTGGGGCCATCCCCCCGCCCTTCCGGGCCGTGACAGGCGATGCAGTTTTCGTTAAACAGTTCCTGCCCAATGGCGACTGATTCCACATCCGGTAGGATGGGGTTGGTGGCAAACTTGGATGGCGTATACTCCTCGGTAAAAAAGGTGAAGAGCTGTGAACCACCCAGCCAGAAGCAAACCAGACTTATGGCCAGCAGCGCCACCAACTGGCCTTCATTTTTGGCAGCACGGACGCCGACAAAGCCCCATAGCAGGGCAAAAAGTACAATCCCGGCTCCTGTAGCGCCTCGACCAGTGCGGTTCATAAATTTGGCAAATTCCTCTAACGGCCGTACGCCGCTATCCAGTTCACGAATAGTCCCCCCTACGCCCGCTTCCAAACGATAAGCAGCAAAGGTATCAAACGTGTTGGGGCGACGGATGGAAACTTCTACCTGCCAGGTGCCAATTAAGCTGATGTAGCTGCCATCGAGGCGATAACGGCCGTTTCCTATTGATTCGGCCGTCCCGTTTGAGGAGCCAATCGACTGCCCCAAAAACGTGTAGCGCACCGAGACGTCTTCAGCATTGGTGACCGGTTCACCATTCTCATCGGTGATCAAAATGTCGAACGTGTTTGCACCTACCAGGGCAGGTTTGATGGTCATCTCCACCTGCAAATCTTCAGCCGATTGGGTGACGGTGGTCTGGCCGGGCGCGTCAGCCAACAGCGGCGCATCGACACCACGCTGCAAATCAGTCAGTACGCCAGCTGCCGCCAGAATGAGCAAGGCGATGCTCATTTCCAGCCAAACCAGTAAGCTAAAGCGACGCAAGACGCGGGGGGTGCGCTTACTTTCTGGCTCCTCGTAGACAGCGCTCAGGCGTGGCTTAACAAACAGCAGATTAATCCCAGCAATCGCCATGGTGACCAGCGCCAGCCCAATTTTGCCCAGCAGCAGCAGCCCATACGCCGTGCCAATTAGCTCGGTCCAGCCACCCACATGTTTAGCAGCCAGGTACCCCCCGCTGGTGAGCAGCAGGCCCACAGCAATGGCGGCAATGGCCGAAAAGTTGAGCATCAAGCTAAGGTTAAGCCAGGCGCGAGCTTCGTTGTTCAGGTGCCGGGCGTGCCATAAAGCCAACGCCAAAAAGAGCAAACCACCAGCCCAGATGGTGCCCGCCAGCACATGCACCCAATCGATCAAAATCGACTGGACCGTTTCTTCACTAAGAGCCGCGCTGTGGCTTATGAGGGAAACAGTCAGCGATAGACCGATAGCCAGGACAAAGCCGAGCCACCATTCCCAACCACGCAGTTCTTTACGACCGTTTTTCACATCGACAAACAGGCTCAAGTTAAAGTGGGAAATAGCCAGCAGCAGAAAGCGCGTTAGCCACATGGTGCCAAAGCGGGTACCAATCCAGGATTGCAAATTGGCCGTTTGCAGCAGGTCATAAACGCGCGTCTGGTCAATAAAAATAAGAACCAGTCCCAAACCCAGCAGCACGATGCCACTGATGCCAATGCGAATGCCAAGTTGTGCCAGTTTCAGGTCCAGGGCCTCTTCTTCCGCTTCCAAATCCACATCGGCCACGACAGGATTCCACACCAGCAGGCGGAAGGCAAACAGCCCCATCAGCAAGGCGATACCAGTCAGGGTAAGCCAGCGGGCAACAGCGCTGAGTACGGAGAGTTGGGCGGTGACTGTGCTTTCGCTGGTAACGGCCGTTGCCGCCACGCCATAGCCAAAGGCAAACGTGCCGCTGGTCGTGTGTCCATCCACGGTAGAAAGCACCTGCCAGCTTACCAGATAAGCCCCTTGTTCCAAATCAGGTAAGGAGACAGCAGCGGTACGGCCGTCGGCATCAATGAGTTGCAAAGGACCTGTTTCTACCGCTTCACCAGCCTGGGTTAGCAATTCAATCCGGCTCAAATTGGCCACAATGGGCTCGTTGAATTGGATAATTAAATTGTCAGGCAGTTCATCCAGCAAAGCATTTGGGGCCGGATTAGAAAATTCGGGTACAGCATGAGCAAACACCGGCTGCACCCAAATCCAGAGCAACCCAACTAGCAAAAACAACAACAAAGAACGATGAAATTTCATAATGGGGGAGCAATAAGTAAAAAGTGAAAAGCTACTTTTCACTTTTT
>JBNKLQ010000429.1:0-3959 GCA_050292445.1 Promineifilaceae bacterium (SeqCode)
TTTAAGAGTTCGATTATAAAGTCTGATCAGGTGTGTTAATATTCATAAATTCGAAAAATATTCGCACAATTTAATTCTTGAATTTAAAAATCCGGTAGAATACATATGGAAATTTTACCTTTTGCAAATTCAATTTCTTTTTCATTTTCAAATTTTACTGATATTGGCTCTCATGAGCCTAATTTAACATTGTCAAACTATCTAGGGTTGTCTTATACCGGTCAGCGAGATCGTATCCGTCGTGATCCAGTTCTTTCTGAAAACGTTCACCAAATACGGGTTTCACGCAGTGTTGAAGCAGGCAGCGATCAAGAGATGGTTTGTCTGGCACTCAAGTTTTTGCCGGGTTGGCTGTTTGGCATTTCCGTGAATCGTGTCAAAGAAGAATTGCGCGAGAAGATCATTCGATACCAGCGTGAGGGTTATGATGTACTTTGGGATGCCTTCCAAGAAGGGCGGTTGACAGCTGGCACTGCGTTTGAAGAATTGTTAAGCAATGATACGCCAGCGGCTCAAGCATACAAAATGGCTGCCGCAATTATGAAAATGGCGCAGCAGCAGCTGCTTTTGGAAGCGCAATTGGGTTCTCATGCTACTCAGCTTGCTCAGCATGAACAACGCCTTGAGGAGATTGAGTCCACATTAGGTGATCCGAAAGATTTTGTGACGCCGGATCAGGCGATGCAAATCAGCCAGGCGATCAAGATTATTGCTACCGAAATACAGAAGCGCACGAAGAAAAATGAGTACGGCAAGGTATACGGACAGCTGTACCGGCAGTTTGGCATTACTAGCTATAAGCAGCTTCCGGCTAATAAGTTTGATAAAGCAATGGCCTGGTTGACAGATTTTTATCGTCAGATAACCGGGGCGACTGGCGATGAGCTTCCGTTCTAACGTGCGTAGTGGGAAAGTTGTGCCTAACTTTACTAAATCGCGTCAACCAAAATCAGGACAGGCAAAGTTATTAGGATCGTGATCGTAACGATCACAACCGAAGTGGCTACGGAAAAACGACGCCTCCGGGGAATAGCCGTTTGCCAGGATAATAATCGGGTAGGGGACTAGCTCATCGGCGTGAAGCCCATCAAGGAGCAAAACGATGCTGGTATCTGCCATTCAACAGCCGTATTCAGCCTATGCCCAGCATACCTCAACAAAAAGCACTACTCCCTTAAGCGCGCTGCTATGCACTTCGCATAGTTGTGCAAAGGCGGCGCTGAATCGACTCACGTCAAAACGTTTCACATTGACAAGCAAGGGGATACCAACTAAGCGGTGGGGCCTTTCGCTAATGCCCAATCCCCCTGTAGGGGAACCGTTGCCCATGCGTGTATTGCCAGTCGCCTAAACCGGAACGAAATTCTCTATAATGGGGTAACTCCCCAGGGATGAATCCGCCTTTTTCATCTTGGGCGTTCTCATCCCATTCGGGCCTCTGTTACCAACCACATCAATCACAAACGCATTTTCCTTGGCCACTATGCCGCCACATGAAGCGAGGGTGTTATGAATCACAAATTAAGGGTCTCATTTTTATTGTTTTTTGTCCTTATTCTTTTCGCCAGCAGCTGCCGTGAAGAAGATACCACGGCTCCCATTTCACCAACTGCCCCACCATCCCCAACATCCTTCACCCCGGAAGCCACAGCCACAGCGTCCCCCATTTCCCTCCTGGAAGATGCCGAACCGGCACTGCCACGTGTGATCGGTCAATATCCGGCTACCACAGAAGAAGCAGCCCTGGACGGCATCTTTGAGGTCTATTTTGACCAACCCATGCGCCCCGATACGGCCGTTACCGTTACCGATGAAAAAGGGGACCCAGTGGCCGGTCAGACGGCATGGCCCCAGCCGCGCATTTTACGTTTTGCTCCGGCCAAAACACTCCAATCAGATAGTCTTTACCAGCTAAAGCTGGATGCCAATCTCCTTTCGGCAGACGGCGTGCCGCTGCTGGAAGGGCTGACACTGGATTTCCACACCATTGGCGAACTGGCCGTCAGCCAGATAGCCCCAGCCGACGGGACGCAAAATATAGCCATTGATTCTGGCATCACCGTTATTTTTAACCGGCCCGTGGTGCCGCTGGTCGTGGGGGAAGATGCCGAGCAGCTGCCCAATCCCCTTCACATTGAACCAACAATTCCAGGGCAGGGGAAATGGGTCAACACCTCGGTTTACGTCTATCGTCCCGACGCCCCCCTGATTGGCAGCCAGACCTACCAGGTGCAAGTGCAGGCCGAAGTGGTTAACAGCATAAGCGCCACCGGGGCCCAAATGGCCGAAGATGTCAGCACCTCCTTTACGGTAGCCCCACCCACCTTTGATTTCCTGGAGCTGGTTGACGGTCCCTGGAACCCGGAGGCGGGTTACCAGGATCTGCCCCTGGACCAGGCATTCCGCCTGCACTTTAACCAACCGATGGAGCCCAACACCACGGAGACGGCCGTTTCTCTAAAGGGCGACGGCGATTTTGTGCCCCTGGACTACAATTGGGCCGATGATTTTGTCACCCTGACCATCACCCCCACCGAGCTGCTGGCCCTGCACACCGCCTACAGGCTGCAGATTGCCGAAACGGCCGAATCTGCGCAGGGCGGCACGCTGGGAGCGCCGTTCAGCTGGAACGCCACAACCGTTCAGGCCCCGGCCATCCTCCGCACAGAACCGGCTGATGGCCAGACTGACTCCGATTACACTTCCGTTTTCAGCATCAAATTTGCTTCACCCATGGATGAAGAGAGCCTGCAAGGCCGGGTCATTATCACGCCGGACATTATTGGCGACCCAGATGGGTTATATTCTCCCTGGAACTGGAGCCAGAATTATTACGGCTTGCGCCCCTCAACGACGTACACCGTGCAAATTTTGCCTGGCATGAAAGACGTTTACGGCAACGAGATTAGCGAAGGGCACACCATCACCTTCACGACTGGCCAGCTGGCTCCCAGCGCCAACCTGAACCTGCCCTATTCCATTGCCCTCTACCGCAGCAGCGGCACGGATGCGCTGTGGGTCAGCCACCAGAACGTCTCGGAGCTGGAGGTGGCGCTGTACAATCTTTCCCTGGCTAACTTTGGCCGCTTGCTCCACGGCCAGCTCCATACATTAAGCTTTACACCAGCAGCCAACCAGTTGGTCTGGCAAAAGAGCGAGCCGGTCACCACGCCTCTTAATGAGCTGGCACACAACCGGTTTGTGTTAAATCAGGCAGACACCGATGCTTTACCCACCGGCTTCTATTTTGTGGCCCTGGATTCGCCCCAGGTGCCCCACAACGAACCACACCTCCAGGGCCAGGTCCTGCTGATGGCAACAGCCAATGCCGTCTTAAAAACCACCGCCAATGAAGCCCTGATCTGGGCCACCGATCTCAATACGGGCGAACCGCTGCCCGGCGTGCCCGTGACGCTTTATGACAAAGGGTACAACGTCGTGGTAGAGGGCACCACGGATGAATTTGGCCTGGCCACCTTTGCCGACCTGGACCTGGAGACGAGTTGGGAAGCCCGCTATTATGCCGTCGTGGGCGAGCCAGGCAGCGACCTGTTTGGTCTGGCCATCAGCAACTGGAATGAGGGGATCAGCAGCTACGATTTTGGCATTTACACCGATTTTTATCTACAACCCAATCAGCCTACCGGCTATATCTACACGGAACGGCCGGTGTACCGTCCCGGCCAGCCGGTCTACTTCAAGGGCATCGTGCGGCTTAATGACGATTTAAGCTACAGCCTGCCGGATTTTTCCGAAGTGCACCTCCAGATTGACTCTCACGAGGAGACGGTCTACACGGCCACGCTGCCGCTTAACAACTTTGGCTCTTTCAGCGGCGAGCTAGTGTTGGATGACGAGGCAGGACTGGGTAACTACTGGATCGGGGTGTTCACACCTGACGGCCGTACCGTAGGCAATGGCTACTTTGAAGTGGCCGAATTCCGCAAGCCCACTTTCCA
>JBNKLQ010000430.1:0-3920 GCA_050292445.1 Promineifilaceae bacterium (SeqCode)
AAAGAAGAAGTGGAAAAGCTGTTTGCCGTCATTCAGGATGGGCGAGATAAAGCCATCTTCCTCCTCATGCTGCGCAGCGGGCTGCGCGTTTCCGAAGTCGCCCGGCTCACCCTGCGCGACCTCTTTCTGGCCGAAAGCCTGCCTCGGCTGCGGATTCATGGCAAAAATGACCGGGAACGCTCAGTTTACCTTTCAGCCGCGACGGTGCTGGCGCTGAAGGCTTACCTGGCGGAACGGCCAAAAGTGGAAAACGACACCGTTTTTCTCACCTACGCCGGAGAGGGGATCGGGGTGCGGGGCATCCAAAAGCGGCTGCAACAGTACCGAAAGTTAGCAGGTATTGACCTTACCGCCCACCAGTTACGCCATAACTTCGCCAACAATCTCGTCCTGGCCGACGTGCCCGTCACCTCCATCCAAAAGCTGCTGGGGCATGTTTGGGTGGGCACCACCCAAAACTACATTGCCGCCAATGATGCCAAAGTAAAGGCGGATTTTGTCAAAGCCACCGCCTGGCTGGAGGCGTGGCAATGAGCGAAACGAGAACTTTCCCCACGACTGCGGCCGTGCGCTATAACCGGGCGTTGAATAAAAGTTTGAAGCTCAACCCACCGCCGCCCCATCTGGTAGTACCCCACTTTTCTAGCCACTGGCCAGTGGAAAATGTCGCCTTTCTGGAACAGTACCGCGACTGGCTGGTGGGCATTGGCGCGGCCGAGGCAGTCATCAACCAGCACCGCCTGCCGATGGCGGGGCATGTGTTGGGGCTGAATCTCAAGCCGCACACGGAACTGGACTTAGCTACCGACCTGGACAAGGCAGTCTGCTTCATTGCAGCCAGACCCACTAGCCAAAGCTGGCAGCGCAACTGCCGTCACTCGCTCACCTGGTTTCGTCGTTTTGTGAAGGTGCAGCGGGGGTTTGTCATCCGCGACCAACCCTCCTTTGGCGATGTATCCCGGTTGCAAGAAGGGCTACCGACCTGGCTCATCCAGCAGTTGACCAAACAGCTCCACATTCGCCAGGCCAACTGGCGGCCGTCTCGCATCGCCCAAATGACGACCCAATTTTGGCACAAATCGACCCGCATTTGGCGCTGGCTGTTTACTGAAACGGAAATTCAGGCACCCCAAGACGTTACCCGCGACCATCTGTTTGCCTTCATAGATGAGCAGCTCGTGGCCGGGTATAAGGTGGCCACCATCAATCTCCACCTGCACACCTTCCAGGGGACGCTCCACTTTTTGCAGGAGCAGGGAATGGCGGTACCCCAGGCGGTGCTAACGCTGCCGGGACTGAAAAAGCCACACGCTTTACCCCGCTTTTTAACAGAAACCCAGGTGGTGATGCTCAAAACAGACCTTGACCAGCGGGTGGCACAAGCCAGAACAGTGGCAGCAACAAGAAATGCACGCCTTGACCGAGCCATCTTTTACTTGCTGTGGCACGCTGGGATGCGGGTGAGTGAGCTTGAGGATTTGCAGCAGGCGGATGTGGATTTAGAAGCCGGGGTCATTCTCATTCGTGCCGCCAAGGGGTTGAAGGACAGGTCGGTTTACCTGACCAAACGAGTCACCGAGGCCATCCAGGAGTATCTGGCAGTGCGGGGGCCAGCCCTCACCGACCACCTGTTCATCTACCGGCACAAGCCGCTGTCGAAAGACTTGGTGCGCAACCGCATCAAGGCAGCGGGCAAGCGGACGGGGGTGAAGGTGACGCCTCACATGCTGCGCCACACCTTTGCCACCCAGTTGGTCAACGCCGGGGCTAAGATTACCACCATCCAAGCCTTGCTGGGGCATGTGCGGCTGAACACGACGATGACCTACGCTAGAGTGCATGACAAAACGGTTATGCAGGACTATTTACGGGCGATGGAGCAGATTGAGGGTGAACAGGACGCTGTTTTAGAGCCCAAATCAGCTACCGAAAAAGCGATCACTCTGCTGGATAGAATGGAACAAGATGGGCTGAGTGATGAACAACAACAAGTTCTTGATGAATTACGCGACTGTTTAGCAAAACCAGCCACTAGCAACCAAAACTAGCCACTGAAACTGTTGTTAACGAGCGAATAAACAGTACCTGAACCAAGAAAAGGCTGGGCGTGGGAGCCTAGCCTTTTCTTTGGTTCTTTCTTTTGGGCAATGCCAAAAGAAAGAACAGGTGTATGCTAATCGTGATACGTTATGTCAGTCAGTATATCATCACAAAACTTGAAAGATAATTCTTCGGCGTAAGTAGTACCAAATGGTCGAAGACCATATCGTAGTAAAGTGAACTCCTTGTTCTCCTGACACGAAGTATTCGTAAATTCACTTAACACCTCAAATCCTTGCATACCAATTTTCACATCCTCAATTGTGGTGTTTCCGACAGGAAAGTATTGTGGTAAATAATCAAGAGGCCAATCAGAATTAATACAGCTTCTTTTTGAGTCTAGACGAGCAGCCTCAAGTAAATTGTTACATATGATATCGGACTCATTAGGAATGAGAAAATAAAAAGCCGCTAGTGCACCCAAGCAAACCACTGTCAAGCCGAGTATTACTGCACAGCTAATGTTTCGGAAGTTTTTCTCCATCTAACTTTCCTCTAATTTGTTAACCATATTTGTTAGCAATCATTGTTCTCTCAACCTATTAAGATGATAATCAGCCCCAACCCTATCACCGCGTAGTAAATCTCCTGCATAGTCGGTCGCTACCCATCCCGTAAGAATATCGGGAACTCGATCAGGATTTTTGAGATGTCTAAACTCGAACGCAACGACAGCAAGATTTCCGAAAAGTTCTGCGGAAAGTGGAGCATTTGGAACACTTCCAGGGCGATCACCATACTGAGCAATTATGTAGGCTTCATTGATAAAGTGCTCAACCTGATTGCCGTTTTGATCCCTAAACTTACTTGCAAACCCACTGTTGGTATTAAATTCACCGAATTCATCGCTAAACTGTTGTATATCGTAACCTTGGATGGCATCTTTTCCGACCAGATCGTATGTTAGTTGCCGATAGAATACGGAGGCTGCCATTCCAAGCCCACGAATTCCATCACCACCTGCAACTTCATAAATTGAGAAGTTTAAAATGTTTTCCATTGCATCAAACTCTGTAAGATTACCTTCCATTACAGAATTTAGCTGCTTTAATGAAAAAGCCAAGACTGCTGCGTAATCAGCATTTGATAGTTGTTCATAAGATAAACTTCCAAGATATTCCAGGCCTATGCCATATTCTCTGTCAAGCTGTTCAGCCAAACCCCAACAGCCCTCGTCATGATTTTCTTCACAGTGACCTGTTGGGTCGGTAAAATTAATTGGGTTATTTCTCACGTAGCTGTAGCGGTTGAAGCTTTGCGGGTTGGTGGGGTCTGGTACAATGGTGTCGGGAGACAACCAGCGGTTCGTGTTTGGCACATAGTAACGTGCATTCATGTATATCAGCCCAATATCCATGTTTTCTTTGTGCCCCGTGTATCCTTGGTCTGTCAGCGTGTCACCATTGTTTGTCGGGGCCGTGCGGTAGCCGCCAAACGGCAGGTAGCGCGTTTTACTCACTTCTGCTCCGGCCATCGTGCTTATCACACTGTTGCTGCCCAAATGGTCGCTGTGCAGATAGTAAATCCCGTTGTTCGCACTCACCGGGTCACCACTTACCCGCAGGGCAATCGCCTGCCCGGCCAGGCTGTACGTCACCCGCCGTATCACCACCTCCGGGTCTGGGGCCGGTAGTGGTGTCGGTGAAGGCGTGGGGGTGTTTGTTCCCGTCGCCGTGGCTGTTGCCGTCGGCGTCAGCGTTGGCGGCACAACCGGGTCTAACTCCGTCACCAGGATTACCGTCAACGTCAGGCCTACCTCGCGCTGCAAGCGAATACCAATCCGCTCTTGCAAAGCCAGTACCGTCTCGTGCGGAATCGTT
>JBNKLQ010000431.1:0-3913 GCA_050292445.1 Promineifilaceae bacterium (SeqCode)
CCGGCGGGTGGTGCAGGCGATCAATAACATGCCGGAACGCAATCGCTTTTTGCGCGGCATGGTGCCTTGGGTGGGCTTTAAGCAAACCGGCGTCGAGTACGAGCGCGCCAGCCGCTTTGCTGGAGTATCCAAGTTTGGCAGTGTGCGTCAGATGCTACCCTTTGCCATCGATGCCATCACCAGCTTTTCTTACCTGCCGCTGCAATTGGCCACCTACCTTGGCTTTCTCATTGCCATCATCAGCGGACTGGCTATTCTGGCGGTGGTGTTGGTGCGTTTGCTTGGGCCGGAAAATCCGCTGCTAGGCCAGGCGACGACGCTGGTGTCGGTTCTGTTTCTGGGTGGTGTGCAGCTCATCAGCCTGGGAATCATTGGGGAGTATCTGGGCCGGATTTATGATGAAGTGAAAGGACGGCCGTTGTACCTCGTAGACAAAAAGTGGGGCTTCCCTGAGGAGGAGTAATGAGCGAAATTACTAGCACTATGTTTGTCATTGCCGTCAACGATTTAGCAGCTTCGGCGGACTATTACCGGGATGTGTTGGGCTTCACCGTGCGGGAGATTGGCGACGACGGCTGGCGCATTTTTGAGAGAGATGGCTGTCAAATTATGGCGGGACATTGCGCCGACGCCATTCCGCCAAAAGAACTGGGCGATCATTCTTACTTTGCCTACCTACGCATGAACGGCATTGTTGATTATTATGCGCAGGTGGTGGCCAATGGGGCGCGTATCCTCAAAAAGCTGTGTGATGAACCGTGGGGCATGCGCGAATTTGCCTTGCAAACCGTCGACGGCCACCGCATCATGTTTGGCATGGCAGTTTAGCCACCCAGACGGTACATCTCTGCGCCTTTGGCAGGGAGACGGGTGAAGGAGGTGCGCAGTTCGGAGTAGCGGTCGGTGCGGCGCTGCCAGACGCCACCGATGAGCTGGAGCATCTCTTCATCGCTGGCACCTTCACGCATAGGGGCGCGTAAATCGGTGCCGTTGTTGGCAAAGAGGCAGGTGTAATATTCTCCGGCGCTGGAGAGGCGGGCGCGGGTGCAGTCGCCGCAGAACGGCTTGGTGACGGAAGCGATAATGCCAATTTCGCCTTCACCGTCCTGGTAATGATAGCGGTTAGCGACTTCCCCTATGTAGTTAGGCGGCACGGGCTGGATAGGCATGTCGGCGTCGATTTTGGCTAGAATGTCGTCGGTAGTGACCACATCATTTAGCTTCCAGCCATTGAGGTTACCCACATCCATGTACTCGATGTAGCGCACGATGTGGCCAGTGCCTTTGAAATGGCGAGCTAGATCAACAATTGTATGGTCGTTGACCCCTTTTTTGACCACGCAGTTGATTTTGATCTTTTTGAAGCCCGCTGCTTCGGCCGCAGCCAGTCCAGCTAAGACGCGATCCACGGTGGCGCGACGGCCGTTCAGCACCTGAAATACCTCATTGTCCAGCGAATCTAAACTAATCGTCAGCCGATGCAAGCCAGCATCCTTCAATGCCTGGGCCTGTTTGGCTAGAAAATAAGCATTTGTCGTCAAGGCTAAATCGTCGATGCCAGGAATTTGGGCCAGCCGTTCAATCAGTGGGGGGAGTTTGGGTCGCAGGAGCGGCTCGCCGCCCGTCAGGCGGAATTTGGTGACGCCCAGTTGCGAAAAAAGCCCTGCCAGCCGCACGATTTCATCATCGCTGAGCAGTTGGTCATTGCTGAGGAAGTTATAGTCTGCGCCAAAAATCTCCGCAGGCATGCAGTAGGGGCAGCGGAAGTTGCACTTGTCAATGACAGAAATGCGCAAATCACGTACAGGACGGCCGAATTTGTCAACGATTTTGGGATTTAATGGGTTCATGCGATCTCTCTCGGTAATTGAAATCAGGTCTAGTGCAAATCTACCCCAAAACGGCCGTAAGTCAATGGTTTTTATCAATAGTTTCTGTTTTATTAACATCTCAAAAATGAGGGAAAACGTAGGGTAATCACAACTTTTTCATCCCGCGTTACGGCCGTTTCCGTGTATAATGCTCCCTGTTTGAAATTATTCGGGAATAGGTTCTTTACAGAGTTTGGATACTGTTTAATCTCTAGTTTCCAATCTCCGCCAAATATTCCAAGAACCTGAGCCTCATTTATTGTAGGAGATCATATTGCGAACCTCACAACCT
Organism: Promineifilaceae bacterium (SeqCode); assembly: GCA_050292445.1. GTDB lineage: Bacteria > Chloroflexota > Anaerolineae > Promineifilales > Promineifilaceae > Leptofilum. The sequence goes on from JBNKLQ010000431.1 coordinate 2,164, forward strand.
GTTTTACCTGGCTGGCTGACCTATTTGCTTTCTATCGCTTTCGTCTTTTCCGGTATTGCGGTCGTCATTTTTGCTTATTTCACCTTTCAAGTGATGTTAAATCGGCCGTTGAATCCGCTAGAACAATCTGTGGCGGCTGTGGCTGGTGTTGATTTGTCTCTGGACCAAAACGCCCCGCCAGACGTGCCCACGCTGGCACCGGGGCAGCCCACACCAACCCTCGTCCCCACCAGTGAACCGTGGGAAGGGAGTGACCGGGTCAACATCCTGCTCATGGGCATCGACCGACGTCCTGGCGAAGCATTTATTTCACGCACCGACACGATGATGTTGGTGTCGCTCGACCCAGTTACTGAATCTGCTTCTATTTTGTCCATTCCACGCGATTTATACGTGCTTATTCCTGGGCATGGGCGTGACCGGATTAACACGGCTTTTGTGTACGGTTCCGCTGGGAATAACCCTGTGGGCGGCGCGGCGCTGGCGATGCAAACGGTGGAATACAATCTTGGTGTGCCGATTAATCATTATGTGTTGGTTGATTTCAGCGCGGTCATCAATGGGATTGATGCGCTAGACGGCATTGATGTGTATGTGCCAACGGCCATCAACGATCCAACATACCCCAGTATGAACTACGGCTTTGATCCACTTTACATTCCGGCGGGGCAGAATCATTTTGATGGCACAACCGCACTGAAATATGCCCGCACCCGGCATGTAGACAACGATTTTGGCCGGGCAGCACGGCAGCAGCAGGTAATTTTGGCCGTCAGGCAAAAGGTGACGGCGCTCGGTTTCACGGGTATGATTGCCCAGGCTGGCACCCTGTACCAGCAGGTGGAAAATGGCGTCCGTACCGATTTAAGCCTGGAGCAGATGATTCGCCTGGCAACGGCGGCCAACAGCATTGATTCCGAAAATATTTACAACGATGTGCTGGATTATGATTATGTTTCCAGCTATCGTACTGAAGCTGGTGCACAGGTGCTCATTTTGGACAATGAGAAAGCGGCGACGCTGATTCAAGAGTTATTTTACAATAGTGGGGATGAATGATGCGTGAAACGTGATTTTTTCACGCATCACGTTTCACTGAAAGACTAGAAATGGATAGAAAAACGTTTGTTTCTCGGCTGCGCGAGCGGCCGTTTTTGTTTGATGGGGCAATGGGTACGCTACTGCACAGCCGGGGTGTCTCCATGGAGACCAGCTTTGACGGCATCAACCTCACCCAGCCGGCCATTGTGGCTGATATTCATCGCACCTACATTGACGCCGGGGCTGACATCATCGAGACGAACAGCTTTGGTGCCAACCGGTACAAGCTGGCCGAATATGGCCTGCAAAATCAGGTACGCGAAATTAATCAGGCGGCGGTGAACATTGCCCGGCGCGTCATTGGCAGCGCTTTCCGCGAGGTGTGGCTGGCGGGGTCGGTGGGGCCGTTGGGGGTGCGCCTGGCTCCGCTGGGACGCGTTTCGCTGGCACAAGCGGCCGATGCGTTTCGGGAGCAAATCGAGGCATTGTTAACGGCAAATCCCGGTGGTATTGATCTGCTGGTGCTGGAAACAATGTCTGATTTGTACGAAATAGAAACGGCCGTAACCGTTGCTCGTGAGCTGGCTCCCGATTTGCCCATCGTGGCCCAGATGACCTTTACCCGCGATGACCGCACGCTGCTGGGGCATACGCCCAATGTGGTGGCCCAGCGATTGGCGGCGCTGGACGTAGATGCCATTGGCGTTAA
>JBNKLQ010000432.1:0-3899 GCA_050292445.1 Promineifilaceae bacterium (SeqCode)
AGGTGCCGTACCGGGGCAAGCTGGCCGACGTGACTTACCAGCTCATCGGCGGCTTGCGCTCCGGCATGGGTTATGTGGGCGCGGCCAACTTGCAGGAACTGCACGAAAAAGCCCGCTTCATCCGTATCACCAATGCCGGGCTGCTGGAAAGCCATCCCCACGGCGTGCTGGTCACCAAAGAAGCACCCAACTACCAGGTTATGAAACGATAGGATTATTTGCCACAGAGAGCACAGAGATTTTAGAGGTTTAGTTGTTGGCTGGTCAGGGTCTGTTGATGAGCAAGAATAGAATCACAGATTACACAGATTAAAAAGATCGAATTTGATCAATCTGCGTAATCTGTTAATAAAAAACACAACCTAACCAATACCCACTTCTCTCATTCCTCTGTGTCCTCTGTGGCTTATTTCAATTATGACTTTTACACACAATACCTTCATTTCTCCATTCACCTGGCGCTATGGCAGCGAGACGATGCGCCACATTTGGTCTGAGCAGAACAAACGGCGGTTGATGCGCCGGGTTTGGGTGGCGTTGGCCACGGCCCAGCACCAGGCGGGATTGGTCACAGCCGAACAGCTGGCCGATTTGCAGGCCCATGCCGAACAGATCGACATCGAGCGGGCTTTGGAAATTGAAAAAGAGACGCGCCACGACGTGATGGCCGAAATTCGCACCTTTGCCGAGCAGTGTGAGGTGGGCGGCGGCATTATTCATTGGGGAGCCACCAGCGCCGATATTACGGACAATGTGGATGTGCTGCGTTTGCGGGAAGCGGCCGTTTTGCTACAAAATCAGCTCGAAATTTTACTCACCCACCTGGCAGATCGCATTGAAGAAACGGCCGTTCTCCCCACCATGGCCCACACCCACATCCAACCGGCCGAACCCACCACTCTCGGCTACCGCTTTGCTGTCTATGCCCAAGATTTGCTGGAAGATTACAAAAATCTCCAATCTCTAATCGCCACTCTCCGAGGCAAAGGCCTTAAAGGGGCGGTCGGCACTCAGGCAGGCTACGACGAACTGCTGGCCGAAACGAAGATGGATGCCTTGCAGATGGAAGCTGCCGCCATGGGCGTTTTGGAGCTGCCCTACTTTCCCATCGCCACCCAGACCTACACGCGCCAGCAGGATTTGCGCGTGCAGCAAGTGCTGGCCGGGATTGCCGCCTCACTGCACAAATTTGCCCTGGACTTTCGCGTCTTGCAGTCGCCGCCGTTTGGTGAGTGGGCCGAACCGTTTGGCAAAAAGCAAGTGGGTTCTTCGGCGATGCCCTTCAAGCGCAACCCAATCAACACGGAGAACATCTGCTCGCTGGCGCGGTATGTGGCCGGGCTACCCGCCGTGGCTTGGGACAACGCCAGCCAGGCGATTTTGGAGCGCAGCCTGGACGATTCGGCCAACCGGCGGCTGTTTCAGGCGGAAGGCTTTTTGGCTACGGACGAACTGCTGCGCCGCGCCACGCGCATCGTGAGTGAAATGGTGATCGATGAGCAGGCCATTGCCCGCAATATGGCGATTTATGGCCCGTTTGCCGCCACGGAGCGGGTGCTGATGGCTCTGGTCGCTGCCGGGGCCAGCCGCCAGGACGGCCATGAGTGGATTCGTGAGGCTAGCTTGCAGGCGTGGGCTGTTTTGCGTGAAGGGCAGCCGAACCCACTGGTGGATCTGCTGTTGGCGGATGCACGCATTGGAGCATTTTTGGAGGTTGAACAAATTGCTGAGTTGATGAAAGCGGAGGGGCATGTGGGAACGGCCGTAACCCGCGCCCGCACCTTCGCCCAAACCGTCAGGGAAACGATTGACCAAACCTGACAGGTTTTCATGCGAACTTGAAATCAAACGAGTTTTGCATAGCAAAGGATCATTTTGACCAAACTGTTATGTAAACCTGTCAGGTTTTTCCACCATGAAAGTAAAGACTAAGGGGCCGCTGCTGGGCCAATCCGAACTGTGTGAGCCAATTTTGCGGGCGCTGCCGGACTGGTTTGGTATTGAAGAAGCAACGAGACAGTATGTGGCCGATACGGCCGTTCTCCCCACTTTCCTCGCCTTTGCCAACAACCAAACAATCGGCTTCCTCACCCTCAAGCAGCACACGCCCTATGCTGCCGAAATTCAGGTGATGGGCATCTTGCCCGATTGGCACCGGCAGGGGGTGGGGCGGGCGCTGTTGGCTGCCAGCGAAGATCACTTGCGCGAGATCGGCGTTGAGTTTTTGCAGGTGAAAACGCTCAGCCCCCGACACCCTGATGAAGGATACGGCCGTACCCGACAATTCTACCTGGCAATGGGTTTTCGGCCGTTGGAGGAATTCCCTACGCTTTGGGGCGAAGCCAATCCCTGTTTGCAGTTGATCAAAAAGCTTAAACGCTAAGATTGGTCCATTCTTCAAGAATGGACCAATCTCTTTTATCCTTCCAGTAGCAGATTTTCCGGGTCTTCAATGAGTTCTTTCACCCGCACCAGGAACTGCACCGCCTCACGGCCGTCTACAATGCGGTGGTCGTAGCTTAGCGCCACGTACATGATGGGCCGAATGGTCATCTCATCATTGATGGCCACGGGGCGCTCCACAATGTTGTGCAGCCCCAAAATGGCCACCTGTGGCGGGTTCAAAATCGGCGTGCTGAGCATGGAGCCAAAGACGCCGCCGTTGGTGATCGTAAACGTGCCGCCGCGCAAATCCTCCAGCGTCAGCGAACCATCGCGCGATTTTTGGGCAAACGCTTTCGTTTGCTGCTCAATTTGGGCAAAGCTCATCCGGTTCGCATCCCGCAAAACGGGCACGACCAATCCTTCTTCCGCACCCACAGCAATGCCGATGTCGTAATAATGCTTGAGGACCATCTCGTCCCCATCAATCTCGGCGTTGAGGCGGGGGAATGCTTTGAGCGCGCCAATCACTGCCTTGACGAAGAAGGAGGTGAAGCCTACTTTGACGCCGTGCCGTGCTACAAACGCCTCTTGGCGTCGCTTTCGCAAATCCATCACGGCGCTCATGTCGATTTCGTTGAAGGTGGTGAGCATGGCGGCCGTTTGCTGGGCTTCAACCAGACGGGCAGCAATCGTGCGACGGCGGCGAGACATCCGTACCCGCTCTTCACGCGGGTCGCGTTCACCGCTGGAGGCAGGCTGCTGGGCTGGTTGGCGCGGCTTCGTTTCCGCTGGTTTGGCTGTGGATGAAACCGGCATGGCCAATTCCAGCAATTTGGCGACGTCGTTTTTGGTCACCTTGCCTCCGGGGCCGCTGCCTTTCACTTTGGTGACGTCCACGCCTTCTTCGCTGACCATGCGCTGGGCGACAGGGGTGATTTTTTCGGCCGTTTCTTGCTCTGCTTTGGCTGAAGTTGATGAGGCTTCTGCTTTTTGCGCCGCCTGGTCATTGGCAGATCTTGCTTTTTCAGCTGATGCGCCGCTGCCATTGGGTTCAATGTACCCTAGCACGTCGCCAACCTGTACATCATCGCCAGACTGCACGGCAATTTTGTGCAGTACACCAGATGATTCCGCGCCAACTTCCACATCGACCTTGTCTGTTTCCAACTCTACCAGCACATCACCCAGGTTGATGCTGTCGCCTTCCTGCTTCAGCCATTCGCCCACGGTTGCTTCCACAACTGATTCACCCATTTGGGGTACTTTGATTTCGATATTCATTGGTTTCCTCTTTAAAAGTGTGCGAGTTTGCAAGTATGCGAGTGTACAAGTTTTGCCACTGCTTACTTGCAAACGTGCCACTTGCATATTTGCTACTTTTTCCTCTCTTCAAACTTAAAGGCAAATTCCGTAATCGCCTGCTGATTGCGCCGGTGCCAAGCGCTGGAGCCTTCGGCGGGGCTGGCACGGCGGGGACGGCCGATAAAGCGCAAAGGCCATCGGCCATCGATCAA
>JBNKLQ010000433.1:0-3894 GCA_050292445.1 Promineifilaceae bacterium (SeqCode)
ATGCTGCCAATTGGCTGGTAGACGATGTCGTCTCAATCGAACTATCCGCCCGCGAATCGATCCCGCGCCAGGTGACGATTACCCAAAGCCAGCTTAGTCTGCTGCAATTTGCTAGCATCTGCTTTGCCCCTGGCCTGCTGGCCCTGGCTGGAATTGGCGTCTGGTACTCGCGTCGCCAAAGGCAGTGATTGTTAAGAAAGCAAATGAAATTTCCAATTTCAGTTCAGAGGGATTTCTCGCCAAAAGCGGCTCGAAATGACAGTGAAGAGTATCTTGTTTCACCTTGGCTCTTCTAACATTAACTTCGTTTGTCATTTCGAGGTCCTCCGAGAAATCCCTTTGAGGCAAATCTTGTGCAAGATCATTTCCGCAGACAACCTAAACCAGTTCCATGAAACAATACTTCTTTTACATCATGAGCAGCCTAACTGGAACACTCTACGTCGGCATGACCAACAACCTTGCCCGGCGCGTGTACCAACACAAAGCAAAAGAAATTGAAGGATTCACCAGACGGTACAATATTGATCGGTTGGTTTACTTTGAACAATTTTCTGACGTGCGGGACGCAATCGCCAGGGAAAAATCGGTTAAGAAATGGCGTAGGAATAAAAAGATTGAGCTGATCAAATCGATGAATCCGACGTGGAAGGATTTGAGTGAGGAGTGGGAATGAGTTACGTTTGCTGTGTCAGAATTATTTCTGGATAAGTTTAGAGGGATTTCTCGGAGGACCTCGAAATGACAAGTGCGGGTATTTGGGTTCCTTGAGCAATTTTAAGGGAAAGGAACATGAGTGAGAATTTAATAGAGGCAATTATCACCCAAGCCCTGGGAACAGGGGCTGTCATTCAGGAACGCACCCCCCTCACTTTTCAAAGCAATCAGCTGTTTGACGTGTGGCACAACGGCCGTCACCACATCGCCAAATATTTTTTGAAGGACGACGAACTACTCGACGCCCCGCGCCGTGAATTTGGAGCCTTGCGGCTGCTGTCTCAATTAGACATCGCCCCGCAGCCCGTTTTTTACGATCCCGACCTTGGTCCCGTGGTGATTTACGAATTTCTGGATGGCACGATGTGGGACCGTACCCGACCAACGGCCGTTCAACTGCAACAATTAGCCAATTTGTGGCTCACCCTCAACAACCTACCTCCCGATGGCCTCTGGCTGTCACGCGGCATGGAACGATCCATGCAGGACGTATCAACCATGTTTCACAGCTATCTGCAAAATTACGAGGTCTGGGCCACAGACCATTTTCAGCCAGGGCTGGCAAGCGTACCTCACTGCTGGGCCTTGTTAGCTAGGCTGCCCACCATTTTAGACTCATTTGCCCAACTACCCGATCCTCGCTTGTTCTTTTGCCGATCTGATCCCCGTTTTGCCAATGTGATTCAACGGCCAGACGGCCGTCTCGCCCTGGTCGATTGGGAAGATTGCGGCCTGCGAGATCCGGCCCGTGACACGGCCGATTTGCTCACCCACCCCAACCAGGAAGATTTGTTGAGCGAGGAAGAGTGGGAGGCTTTTTTACGGCCGTACACCACCGCCCGCCGCAAAACAGACCCTCATTTCAACGAGCGCGTTCACCATTATCTGGCATTATTCCCAATCTTTTGGCTGGTGGGGCTGCTCAACTACGGTGTCAGCCGGGCAGAGGCAGGCAAATCGCTCGTTAACTGGCAAACCAACGGACTCCCCGTTAATATTCGTCTGCGGCGCTTTTTAGCACAGGCGCAGGCTTGGCCTGCCAAAGCAACCGCCACCGATTTGGCTTCCCTGGCCAAACTCAACTTCTTTCCAGATTAACATCTTGACTTTTACCATTTGTCATTCCCGCGCAGGCGGGAATCCACGTGGCTCAGGAAGACACATGCCGAGTTTCAATCTTATTCTCTGTGAAACTCTGTGCCCACTCTGCGAAACTCTGTGTTCCGCTTTTTTATAAAGGAGTTAGTGTGAAACAGATACCTTTTCTCGGCTGGAACAACTGCATCCAGCTCAGCAATTCCCAAATCGAACTTGTCGTCACGGCCGATGTTGGCCCGCGCATCATCCATTTTGGCTTTGTAGACGACGAAAATATCTTTGCCACCTTCCCAGACCAGTTGGGGCGCACCGGCGATGCTGAATGGCACAGCTACGGCGGCCATCGCTTTTGGCTGGCTCCGGAGATTGTGCCGCGCACCTACTACCCGGACAATCACCCGGTCACCGTAGAAGATCACAGTTCCTTTGTCCGCTTCATCGCCCCGGTAGAAACAACAACGCGAATGCAAAAGACAATCGACATTGCCCTCGATCCCGCTGCGGCCAAAGTCACGCTAACCCACACGGTGCAAAATCACAATCCGTGGACGGTGGAATTGGCTCCCTGGGCGCTTTCGGTGATGGCTCCGGACGGAACGGCCGTCCTCCCTCTTCCCCCACCAGGCAGCCACCCAGAAAATTTGCTGCCCTCCGGCAACCTGACCACCTGGGCTTACACTAACTTGAGCGATCCACGCTGGACCTGGGGAGAGCAATTTGTGCTGCTGCGCCAGGACCCCACCGCTACCGCACCAGTGAAAATTGGCAACAATAATGTGGCGGGCTGGTTGGGTTATGTGCGAGACGGCCGTTTCTTCCTCAAACAGTTCGCCCCCCATGATCCACAAGCCACCTATCCCGACCGCAACAGCTCCACTGAACTGTACACCGACGCCAACATTCTGGAGCTGGAAAGCCTGGCTCCGCTGGTGCAGCTAGAACCCAACGCCACCGCCAGCCACACCGAAACATGGCAGCTCTTCGCCGATGTCCCTACACCGCAAAATGATGCGGGAGTGATAGCCCACTTATTACCAAAAATATAGGTGTAAAAAGTGATAAGTAAGCTCCCACTTTTTACTTATCACTTATCACTTTTTACTAACAGAAAGAGATCCCCAACCATGAGTTACTCCCAAACAATCGCCTCCACCCTCAATGTCAAACCAAGCCAGGTAACGGCCGTAATCACCCTGCTCGACGATGGCAACACCATCCCCTTCATCTCTCGCTACCGCAAGGAAGCCACCGGCAGCCTGGACGAAGAGCAAATTCGCCAGATCGAAGACCAGGTAAACAAACTTCGCGCCCTGGATGACCGGCGCGGCACCATTTTGGAATCCATCGCCAGCCAGGAAAAGCTAACGCCTGCGCTAGAAGCGGCCATCAACGCGGCGACAACGATGACCGAGCTGGAAGATTTGTACCAGCCATACAAGCCCAAGCGCCGCACCCGGGCCACGATGGCCCGCGAAAAGGGGCTGGAGCCGCTGGCTGAGCTAATTTTGGGACAGTTGTTGAGTCGGCAAACGGCCGTACAAATTGCCACCCCCTTCCTCAACGACGAAGTTCCCACGCCAGACGATGCCCTGGCTGGCGCACGCGACATCGTGGCCGAGCAGATCAGCGACACGCCGCTGGTGCGCCAGACGCTGCGCGACAAAGCGTTCCAGTTTGGCCTGCTGCACAGTGAGAAAGTTAAGAAAGCTGTTGACGAACGGACCGTCTACAAGCTGTATTACGACTTTAAGCTGCGCATTGATCGCTTACGGCCGCATCAAATTTTGGCCATCAATCGAGGTGAGGCCGAGAAAATTTTGCGTGTCAACGTGGATATTGCCGAGCGGGATTGGATTTTAGCCATTCGCACCAGCTACCGGCCCGACCGCCGCTCGCCGCTGGCCGAACAGCTCCAGTTGGCAATGGAAGACGCCGCCAAGCGGCTGCTCGTCCCGGCCATCGAGCGGGATGTGCGCCGCAGCCTCAGCGAGCAGGCCGAAGCCCATGCCATCCAGGTATTTGCCGAAAATATGCGCGGCCTGCTCAACCAGCCGCCGCTGGCGGGCTACACTGTTCTCG
>JBNKLQ010000434.1:0-3836 GCA_050292445.1 Promineifilaceae bacterium (SeqCode)
TTTCAAAATCTCAGCGATTCCGGTTTGATCCTTAATTTCCTCTTTGATTAGCTTACTAGACGCAAATAATTCTGCTGCTTCATCATATCTAGCTTGATTCAAGGCAATTCTTGCCAAATTTACCTGGACTTTTGCAATTCCCGCAAAATTTTCCATTCGTTGGTATTCGGCTAAACATTGATTGAGCAGCGAAATAGCTTCTTCATAATTGCTTTGTTCTAGGCAGGCTAAACCCCAATAAAAGCAACTGCCCACATGATATTGAAAATTCTTCAGTTCAGCAGCAGCAAGTTTTGCCCATTTGTACCCTAATCGGGCCTGAGTGAAACGGCCGCGTGTAAACCAGGCGTCATGAAGGGCGTCGGCGAAGTCGATAACGGTTTGCCAGAGTTGGTGAGTGTAGGCGGCTTCCATGGCGGCCATGAGGTTGTCCCATTCAGGGCGGAGGGCGTCATAGTCGTGCTGGTTTTGTTGGGCAAAGTGGAGGTAGTAGCTGGCAAAACGGCCGTACACCTCCCCCACATCTTCCCCCAACTGCTCGCGGGCAAAATCGGCCAGCAGCGGATGCTGACGGTAGCGCCGTCCTTCCTCCTCACGCAGCAGCGATAGATTCACCAAGTCAAACAGACGGTCTTCCAGCGGGTAGCGCTCCATGTCGGCAATGTGGGCCATCGCCTCCGCCGTGAAGGAACGGCCGTTAAACAGCCCAATCAGCGCAAAAACCCGCCGACGCTCCGCATCCAGCGCTTCCCAACTCACGGCAAAAGAAACCCGCACCTCACGGTCGCTGATTCTGAGCAGCGACAGCCGCTGTGTTTCATCGCGCAGGCGTTGGGCCATCTGTGCCAGCTGCCGCCGGGGGCGCGATTTGAGCCGCTGCGCCGTAATTTCCAGCGCCAGCGGCAGATTTTGCAGCAGGGCGCAAATTTCATCAGCAGCTTCTGCTTCAGCAACAACGCGATTTTGGCCCAGGATAGCACTAAGCAGCAAACGGCCGTTTTCTGATGAGAGTTCACGCAGGGGCCAAACCTGGGCATTTAAGGCACGAGCTAAATCCTGGTCACGGGTGGTGAGCAGCACGCGGCACTGCTCACCACCTGGCAGTAACGGCCGTATGCGCGAGACACTGGTTACATCATCCAGCACAATTAACACACGCTTTTCTGCCAAAACACCGCGAAGTGCCGCCGCCATGCTCTCCAAATCCGCAATACGCGTAAAGTCGTAGCCATAAGCTGAGGCCCAGCTCTCCAAAATCGCCATCGGTTCGCTGGTGGCAGCATTGGCCCATAAAACGCCATCGGGGAACTCCTTCTGCACGCCTCGCGCTAGCTGAATCGCCAATGAGGATTTACCAATACCCCCCATCCCCACCAGGGCTTGCACTTGCGGTTTGCCCACTGCACAGAGCACTTGTTCCAAAGCCACCATTTCGGCAGAGCGACCCACAAAATGTTTGACGGCTGCTGGAATTTGGATAGGCGTGGCCTGCGCTGTAGGAGTGAGTTCAATCGGCGCTTTTTGTGCATCAGGCTGGATATCTTCCCGAAGAATTTGTTCATACAAATCGACAGTGGCTGCGGCTGGCTCCACGCCCAGTTCCTCTAACAACATGTTGCGGCACGAATCATATTGCGTCAGCGCCGCACTGCGCTGCCCGCTCAAGGCCAGCAGCAGCATCAGCTGCCGATGCGCTTCTTCCATCCACGGCTCAAGCAGTAACAGGCGGTTGGCCAGGGTGATGGCGGTGCTGTACTGCTTTTGCTCTGTGTGATAGTTAGCCAGGCGGTAGATCGCCTCCATCGCCATTTGCCGGTAGCGCTCCTGCAACGGCCGTACCCATTCTTCAAACAGCGGCGCATCACGCAGCGCAAAATCATTCAGAAAATGACCTTGGTACAAGGAAGCGGCTCGTTGTAATTGTTCTAAAGTTGGGGTGGCCGATGCCAGACACGATTCAAACTCTGAAACATCCAACCAGACATTATCCACATCATCAATGCGTAAAGAGCGACGCCTGATGATTAAATGGTTTTCAAGCGGGACACGAATGCGGGTCAGCGTAACGCGCAAGTTTCGCCGTGCCTTTTCTTCTGACATCTCCCCCCACAGCAGTCCAGCCAAAGCTTGGCGCGAATGCTGCTGCCTTGTAGCAGCCAGATAAATTAACAAGGCCTGGGCCTTCCGCGAAGATAACTGCTCAACGGAACGGCCGTCTATTTTAATACGCGGCACCCCAAAAGTCGTTAACTCCAAGCGGCTCATGGGTCACTTCCTGCTGTGATGTAAATGCGAAAACGTTAATTTCAAACGCTGTGGTAAGAAACGATAAATTAGCGGCAGCAACATAAACTGTTGGCACCAGTTAAATAACACACAGTTTTGAGGACAAAGAGAGAAAGTTCACTTCCCTACTCTTCACATTATAAGGCGACAAGCGTGAGTACGTCCAGAAATACCCAATTTGCCAGGCCGCCATATTACCAGGCCTATATTTTGCGTTTTTGGCAGGAACACGGCGCAAGTGATGAAACGGCCGTTTGGTGCTTCGCGCTTATCAATACCATTACGAACAACGAGCATGGTTTTGCCAATTTCCAGGAACTAATTGCTTTTCTTGAAGAGCAACTGGTCATTTAAGAATCAAGACAAGGAGTTATGCCTATACGTCAAATATCTTTCGCCTGATTTAGTAAACACACCTCATTCAAACCGTATCGACAAGTAAAAAGGAGTATATAAAATGAGTAACCACGAAAGCATAGCATCTGACCAAAATGGCAATGACCTTAGCTTGCACAACGAAGTTGCCAATGATAGCACAGTTACAGTCCAAGAAACCTACCAGCCCGAGTCTATAACAGATTTAGAGGAAGACGGTTTTGATATTGCCACTCATGGTGGCGGCCGATTAGAAAGCGTTGCAAGCTTCAACAACAACTTCGCTCTCACCGAAGGCTTTCCAACATCTGAGGCAGGTGAAGCTATCGATCTTACGGCACTTCCGCCAGCTTATGTCGGGGAATATGCCCAGCCTGAATCAATATGCGGCCGCGATGACCGGGCAAGAATTTCGCCAGCAACGGCCATCCCTTGGCGCATGATCTGTCAGCTTATCATCACCCGATCCGATGGCAGCAAAGTCAGAGGCACTGGCTGGTTTGTTGGCCCTCGCACTGTGATGACCGCCGGTCATTGCGTTTTTGGCCATGCCAGCGGCGGATGGGCTAAGGGGATCGAAATCATTCCAGGTATGGATGGCACTACAAAGCCTTATGGATCCCAGGTTGGTACCTCCTTCCGCAGCGTAACCGGCTGGACACAAAGCCATAAAACAACTCATGACTACGGCTGCATCATTCTGCCAGATGAAGTTTTGGGGCGGCGGGTTGGCTGGTTTGGCTTTGCCTCGTTATCCGACAAATCTCTGAAAAATCTTTTAGTCAACAACTCTGGCTATGCTGGAGATAAAACATTTGGCACTCAATGGTTTAATGCTGGCCGAATAACTGAGACTAAGGAGCGGCAGCTTCGCTACTTAATTGACACATTTGGCGGGCACAGCGGCAGCCCAGTTTGGCGGTATCGCGAAAGCAAGCGGCACGCCGTTGGGATTCATGCGTATGGCGGTTGCCCTAATGCAGCAACCCGTATTACGAAACCTGTCTTTGACAACATGAAAAATTGGAAATATGTCTAAAGCGCTTCAGTAAATTTCTAGGGGCTGGTTGGAAGCCAGCCCCTAGAGTTATATATTAAAGTGCATTTGCTAACTTATTTAGCATGATTGGCAATACCCTCAATGATTTGGGGCCATGTTTCAATGGGCAACCCGT
>JBNKLQ010000435.1:0-3831 GCA_050292445.1 Promineifilaceae bacterium (SeqCode)
ATTTAGCCCGGCGGCGTATCTGGTGGCTCATTGGTTTTATGCTCTTACTAGGCATCTTCGGCCAAATCGTTGTTACTGGCCCTGCCATCCTGTCTGTCTACATCATCAACAGCGTGGTGGGCAGCAGCGTTGATGCCACCACCTCTACCCTCATTCAGCAGGTCATCGGCCTGCTGCTCAACCTGATTTACCTGCCTTTACAGCTCACCTGCGTCACCCTACTCTATTTCGACGTGCGCGTCCGCACCGAAGGATTCGATTTAGCGCTGCTGGCGTTAAGCGATGAGGCAAATACGGAATCTCTCAAAACAACTACGCCTCCACTGGAAAAAAATGCCATCCCTCGTTGGGAAGAGTTTGGCTACTTTGCGCTTATCACCATTGCCATTGCGGTGCTGTATATTGCCTTGATTCTCATCATTTTGGTGGTAACGCTGGGGTCAAGTGGGTTTTGATGACCAGGTGGGGGAGATACGGCCGTTTCCTGCCGTCGATCATCTTATTGGCACTGCTGCTATTTCTGAGTGGTCGCACGATTTATGCCCAATCCAGCTCTGTTACGCTGGATGAGTATTGGAAAATCATTGCCGACATTCGGGACGATTTGAACAATGCTGAAGTAGAAGATGCCACCATCCGGCAAAACGCCGTGGAACAATTAACTGCTATTGGTGAGGTTGAACTGCCAGACGGCCGTCTCCAAGCCATCAACCACAGCTTCCTCATCAGCGAACTGCAAAACGAAAATAGCAATTTTGAAACGCTGGCGACTCTGCTCACAGCGTATCTAAGCAGCCGCCAGGGCTGGCCCGACCCCAGCCTCCCGCAGCTGGACAAAACAACCCTGGACGAAATATTAAGCCAGCCAGCGTTCCAGTACAGCGTCGCTGAACCCAACTTTTTGCAGCGGCTGTGGCAAGACATCCGCCAAGGAGTTGAAGATTTTTTCCTGCGCCTCTTCCCTGAAGACAGCACGCTGCGGCTGCCGCTAAACAACTTGATCGTCATTGTCGCCACCGTCCTGGTTGCTTTGGTTCTGGCCTACGCGCTGCGCGGTCTCATCGCTGACTTTACCGCCGACGCCGCCATGAACGCCGAGGAGGAGCTGGGCGGCGAGCCGCTCACGGCCGAATTGGCCCTGCAACGCGCCCAAGAACTGTCTACGGGTGGGGATTATCGGACGGCCGTTCGCTACCTTTACCTCTCCTCCCTGCTGCTGTTGGAAGAACGAGGCCTACTGCGCTACGATCGCTCCCTGACCAATCGGGAATATTTGCGCACCGTGGCCCATCGCCCCGAACTGGCTGCCACCCTGCGCGAAGTCATCGACGTGTTTGACCGCGTCTGGTACGGCTTCCAAACGCTCACGGCCGGCGAATACAACGCGTACGCTCGACGTGTGGAAACCCTCAGGCAGCAAAAGGAGGCGCGATGAGACGGCTTTCTCGCGATGCCTGGCTGGCTCTTGGTCTCTTCCTACTACTGACCATTTTTACCACCGTCACCGTGGTACAGCAGGCGCAGGCTAGCCTGCAAGACCCAGCGTTGGCTTCATTTTCTACACAGCCCCAGGGCAGCCGGGCACTGTGGCTCTATTTGGAATCCCAAAAAGTGAAGCTGACCGATTCTGTTGGCACAGCCTTTGGCGTACCGGCAGGGGTGAGTCTGGCTCTGGTGTTGGAACCCACCGTTGATTTCTCGCCTGGGGAGTGGGCAGTGCTGCATAGCTGGGTAGAAGATGGCGGCACGTTGCTCGTTGCCGGGACGGGGCAGGTCAGCGCCAGTTTGGCAAACGAGCTGGATATTAATTTTGGAATCGCGCCTTCCACCGCAACGGCCGTTTCCAACCAAACCCCGCTGCTGCAAGCACCCCCATTACCCACGCTAGGAAACGCCACCACACCCTATTTCTTGCGTCCCAACCGGGATGACACGGTGACGCTGCTGGCCAATCAAAATGGGAATCCCACGGCCGTTGCTTTTGCTGAAGGAAACGGCCGTATCATCTTCACTACGCTTACCGAGCCATTTAGCAACGAAGGGCTGCAAAACGAAGGGAATGCCGAGCTGGTGCTGAACTTGCTCAACGGCGCGCCCACTATCAAAGGGATATGGTTCGACGAGTGGCACCACGGCGTCCGCCCCGACGAGGACACGACGCTGACGTCCAGCAACTGGCTCCAGCGTACACCAGGGGGCCGCGCATTACTCCTGGTGCTGGTCGTCATTTTCATTGGCCTGGTGCTGCGTGGGCGGCATTTTGGCCGCCCCGTGCCGCTGCGCCAGGATATTGTGCGGCGCGCGCCTCTGGAGTACATTACCGGCATTGCCAATTTAAGCAGACGAGCAGGACACCGAACGGCCGTCCTGCAACATTACCATGATCACTTAAAGCGCGATTTAGGCATGCGCTACCGGCTCAATCCCAGCCTACCCGACGATGAATTCATTAACCAACTAGCCGCCTACCAACCCAATTTAGACACCTACGCCCTGCGCCAAACATTGCAAAAGCTCTCCCGCACCAACGTTAGTGAGAGCGAGATGGTAGAGATTGTACGCGAGGCAACTTCATTTGGTAATCGGTAATCGGTGGTCGGTAATCGGTAAATAGTAAACGACGAACGGTGGAAGGAGCGTTTAAGATGGAAAAGAGTGGATATGCAGAGAGTTTCAGGGATTTATTGGCTTATCAGAAGGCCAGGGAATTGGCGCGGGATGTTTTTGAGGTGTCGAAGCAATTTCCCAAAGAAGAAATGTATTCCTTGACTGATCAAATTCGTCGATCTTCGCGCTCAATTGGTGCCCAAATTGCGGAAGCCTGGGCAAAAAGACGATATGAGAAACATTTTGTTAGCAAATTAACTGATGCAGACGGTGAACAACAAGAAACACAGCATTGGCTGGAAACGGCCGTTGATTGCAATTATCTTTCGCAAGACGAAGCTCAAAAACTTCTAAACAAGTGTGCGCGGGTTGGGCGTTTGCTAGGCGGTATGATGGCTAAATCACACCTCTTTTGCCGTCAACCAAATATCCTCCGGGAGTCCCAATCCGACTATTTCACAAACGACACTCCGTTTACCGATAACCGATAACAGATTACCGATTACCTGGAGGGAAAAATGGAACCAACCCAACTCAAAACCATCTACCAAACCCTGCGGCAAGAAGCCGACAAAGTGCTGGTCGGTCTGGAAGAACCATTTGAAATGCTCACCATTGCCCTGCTCACCGGTGGGCATGTGCTGCTGGAAGGGGTGCCAGGTACGGCCAAAACACTCATGGCCAAAACATTGGCTCAGCTAGTGCAGGCACGATTCGGCCGTATCCAATTCACACCAGACCTGATGCCCTCAGACATCCTGGGTACGTCGGTGTTTGACATCAGCAACGGGCAATTTTATTTGAAAAAGGGGCCGATCTTCACCCAAATTTTGCTGGCAGATGAGATTAATCGCGCCCCAGCCAAAACCCAATCTGCCCTGCTGGAAGCGATGGAAGAGCGGCAGGTGAACCTGGAAGGTACCCGCTATCCGCTAGGCATCCCTTTCATGGTAATCGCCACCCAAAATCCTATCGAGTACGAAGGCACCTACCCGCTGCCAGAGGCACAGCTGGACCGTTTCCTGTTCAAAGTCACCGTGCCCTACTCCGATCTAGACACGGAAATTGAGGTGCTGCGCCGTTACCACAATGGCTTCGATGCCCACGATTTAGCCGCCACCGGGCTAACCGCCCAACTCCCGGCTGAATCGGTTGCCGAAGCGCGGCAGGCTATTAACCAGGTAGTGGTAGAGGATGGGGTGCTGAATTATATTGCCCAAGTGG
>JBNKLQ010000436.1:0-3822 GCA_050292445.1 Promineifilaceae bacterium (SeqCode)
TGATTTACGAGGCTGATTATAACAAGGGGTAGGCGATGTGGGGTAAACGTTTTGTAAACGGATTTTCCCGGAAACTGCTCGCAAATACCAAACCATCGCAAAGTTTCCGGGAAAATCCAGCATCATCAATTATTTGGCTCTTTAGGAGCTAAGGGGGTTGACAGGCCGTGATGCGTGAAACGTGACCAGAGGCTGACCCGTCCGCACAATTCCGCTAACTAAATTGAGGACGGTCAATCACCAGCAATGGATACCATCTGCCACATGCCCGTTTCCCGACCTGAATAGAGTATAATATCCGTCAAAGTAAACCAAAGTAAACCTTGCGCACCCATATCAACTACACATCAACCCGATTACCTGCAAACATAGAGGAGGTTCCCAATCATGCGCCTTTCATCCCCAAAATCTGAGATGAAGGAACAGTATCAAATTGTGGTCATTGGTTCCGGCTATGGCGGCAGCATTGCAGCCTCCCGCCTGGCACGGGCAGGCCAGGAAGTTTGCCTGCTTGAGCGTGGCCGCGAGCTGAGGCCCGGTGACTATCCCGATACCGAGCTAGAGCTGGCCAAAGAAACTCAGCTCAATACCCAATTAGGCCACATCGGAACCAAAACCGCGCTAAATGAATACCATGTCAATGATGAGATGACTATTCTGGTAGGCTGTGGCCTGGGGGGAACGTCGCTCATCAATGGCAATGTGGCGCTGCGGACCGATCCGCGCATTTTTGAACATTCTGATTGGCCACGGCCGTTTCGGAGAGATGTGCCCACCCGTCTGAACCACGGCTACGAACTGGCCGAGAAAATGTTGGGCACTACCACTTATCCAGACAACTTCCCCACCATTCCCAAATTTGAAGCGCTGAAAAAAACGGCCGAATCTCTCAAGGCCAACTATTACCCCGCCCCCATGAACGTTACTTTTCATGATGGTCCCAACGTGGTAGGCGTAGAGCAAAAAGCATGCCAACTATGCGGCGATTGCATGACCGGCTGCAACTACCATGCCAAAAACACTACCCTCATGAACTACCTGCCGGATGCCAAAAATCACGGCGCACATATCTTTACGGAAATCGAAGTACACCACCTTGAGCGCAGGGAGGGAGAATGGGCAGTCCACTGCCGCCTGTTAGGCGATTCAGACGCCGCCAAAGCCCAACTAGAAAGAGTCATCAAGGCCGAAATCGTCATTTTAGCAGCAGGGACTTTGGGGTCCACCAAAATATTGTTCCGCTCACGCGAGGCTGGGTTGGCTTTATCGCAGAAGTTGGGGCATCATTTTTCCGGCAATGGGGATGTGGGTGCCTTTGCCTACAACAACGATCTGCCCGTCAATGC
This sequence comes from Promineifilaceae bacterium (SeqCode), assembly GCA_050292445.1. GTDB lineage: Bacteria > Chloroflexota > Anaerolineae > Promineifilales > Promineifilaceae > Leptofilum. The sequence continues at coordinate 1,347 of JBNKLQ010000436.1, forward strand.
CATCGGCACCGGTCCCAAGGCCGCCAACAAGCCTCCCGTCGGCCCGCTGATAAACGGCGTGATTGATACCCGTCCCCAAGTTGATAATTGGGAGGAAGGGCTGGTCATTCAGGAAGGTACGTTCCCCAGCGCGGCGAGGCTGCCTTTAGCCAAAGGACTCAAGGTGATGGCTACGGCATCGGGCAAGGACACAGATAGAGGGCTGCTGGACAAGTTAAAGGAAATGTATCGTGAATGGGTGAGCTTTTTTCGGGGACCGTATCACGGCGCGGTGAAGCATACGCTCTTGTGGCTTGTGATGACGCATGATGATAGTCGAGGGCGGCTTGTGCTGAAAAACGATCGTATTCGTATTGAGTGGCCAGATATTGGCGAGCAGCCATTTGCCCAACGAGTTAATGAATTTTTGCGCCGGGGGACGGCCGTTCTCGGTGGTACCTTTGTCTCCAATCCCTTGTGGAGCCTGCTGACAAACCGCCCGATGGTCACTTCCCATCCGCTGGGCGGCTGCCCGATGGCGGAGGATGCCAGCGGCGGGGTAGTGAATCATAAAGGGCAGGTTTTTGCTGGTGAGGAAGGTACGGCCGTACATGAAGGACTCTACATTTGCGACGGCTCCGTCATCCCCCACTCCCTCGGCGTCAACTTGCTGCTCACCATCTCCGCCATGACGGAACGAGCCATGGCCATTCTCGCCGAGGAACGCGGCTGGCAAATCGATTACACCCTGCCCGGTTAAGCACCATTTCCCCGGAAACTGCCTTTTAAGGCTTGGTTCATTGTGAAAGTTTCCGGGGGAATTTACGAAGCCAGGCTGCGCAATTTTTCGGCACTTTGCAGCAGAACCAAAGCCGAAGGCGCGTCTGTGATCTGGCCTGCATAAGCCATTTGCAAGACTTGGTAGATGGGCTTGCAATGCACCTCGATGACTTCGGCCGGTTCATGGGCTGTCGGGCCTAAGGTAACGTTGGTGGCCAAAAAGTAGTGGCCCACTTCATCACAAATGCCGTTGGCGGTATAAAACTGGCCCAAATGGATTAACGCTTCACAGCTGCCGCCGACTTCTTCGTGCAGCTCTTCGAGCGCGGCCTCTTCTAGCGTTTGGCCTGGCTTCACGCTTCCGGCGGGCAGCTCCCAACACCAATCATCAACTGTATAACGGTAGCTGTGGCACAGCACAATGTCACCCTGGGACGTGACCGGCAAAATCCAAACGGCCGTTTCCTTGACAATTGTGTTGTAAACTCCCTGGCTGCCATCGGGCAGTAAAATTTCATCCTGGCGAACGGCGTACCAGGGGCAGGACCAGGCGATACGGCTGGATAATGTTTTGATAGGTCGTTTCATAATTGTGAATAGTGAATTGTGAATGGTGAATGATTAATTGTGAATGGCGGATTTGGCGTTTTGGATGAAAGCGCGGACGAGGGTGGGGTCTTTTTTGCCGGGGCTGGCTTCGACACCGCTGGCCACATCAACGGCAAACGGCCGTACCAACCGCACCGCCTCGGCCACATTGTCAGCATGCAAACCACCGGCCAGCATCAAGCCGGGCACTTTTTGCGCCAATTCTGCACTCATCGCCCAATCGCCCGTCTCCCCCGTCCCACCGCGTAGCGTGGGATGGTATGTATCGATCAGGAGACTTGGAGATTGGAAATTGGAAATTGGAGATTGATCACCGATTACCGAATACTGATTACTGTTTACTGAATACCACTCCGCCTCGGCTTCCGCTTCGGCCAGGCTAGTGGGGCGCAGGGCTTTGTAGCAACGGCCGTAAATCGGCGAGCCCTCATCTCCCACCAAAAACGGCACCTCTTCGCCGCTTAGCTGGGCCAAATCCAGACCGACTTCATCCAAAATTTCGGCCATGCGCGGCCCGGTTTCGTTGACGAAGACGCCAACTAGCACCGGACAATCAGGCGCGGCACGCAGCGTTTGCACGATGGCTCTTGCTGTATTTATGTCAACTGAGCGCTTACTGGGTGGGTAAAAAATAAAGCCAAGATAATCTGCTTGGGCTTTTACTGCTAACTGAGCATCTTCTAAATTCGTTAAACCGCAAATCTTTACTTTCATTTGGCAAAGGGTAGCATCTTTCAGCAATTTTGCCATCCTCTGCTAACACTTTTAAGTACATCACAATTTCATAACGCTCAGAATATACGATACGCCCATGGCTGAGGTGGTGCGGACGGTACGGCCGTCGGCCCCTGCTCAATTACCCCAAACCTAAACTGGGCATAGTGTGTTACTTTTCAGGAGAAACGGCCGTCCCACGATTGGGCTACTTTTTCTTCTTTTTTGTTGGCTTTGGCTTTAGCGATAGGATGTATTGGTAGCTTAAATCGAGGTACGGTTTGAGAGCATCAGTATCCTGCAACAGGTCATCTGGCACGGTGACGTAGCCGCGCATCACGGCCCCATACTGTACAAATGGCGGTGTGCTGTATTTGGCAACAAATGCTTCTTG
>JBNKLQ010000437.1:0-3794 GCA_050292445.1 Promineifilaceae bacterium (SeqCode)
GAAGTTTGGAGAAAAAACGTTATGACAACCTAGTGAAACCCAACACAGGCAATGTAGGGGCGGGATGGCGTGGTGAATTCTTTGACGAACAAATGGGTTTGATTCCGCGCCATCTCGCCCAGGTCTTGCCCACATACCACCATCGTTGGGCGAGACAGGCGGGAAGGATGGTTTTGGGGAATAATGAAGGTTTCACCCGCCTGTCCCGCCCCTACCAAAATAACCGTCCAAGGGTGAAGATATGAACAAATATGATCCGCATAAACATCATCGGCGCTCTATCCGCTTGGAGGGATGGGATTATCGGTCGCCGGGTTTTTATTATGTGACGATCTGTACCTTTGAACGACGGAACTTGTTTAGCAACCCGGAATTTCAGGAAATTGCCATTCATGCTTTAGCCCGACTTCCAGAGCAGAAACATGCTCAACATGTAACTGTGGATGAATCGATGGTGATGCCAAATCATGCACATATTCTGTTTGATTTCAGAGATTTCCCGATTCAGGCAGATATGAGCAAAGCTACAGGAAGGTTTGAGAATGCCCTTGCCGGATCGTTGGGCGTTGTGGTAGGGCGGTATAAAACGGCCGTTACCACCCGCATCAACAATTTGCGCCAGAGCAAGGGAGCGCAGGTTTGGCAGCGCGGCTATTATGAACGTATCATCCGTAACGAGCGGGAATTAGAGGCCACGAGACAATACATCATAAATAATCCGGCACGTTGGGCAGAAGATAGAGATAATCTGGATGCCCTTCTGGCCAAAATGACATACCATTCATAAACAACACGTATCGTAGGGGCGGGATGGCGCGGTGAATTCTTTGGCCAACAAATGGGCTTGATTCCGCGCCATCTCGCCCAAAAGACATTCATTTGCCAACCAATTTGGGCGAGACAGGCGGGAGCAACGGCCGTTCTGCATGACACGATCCATACCCGCCTGTCCCGCCCCTACCAAATGTTGAAGGGTTTAACCATTATGAAATTTGATGTCACCCTGCTTTCCCACGATTTGAACCAGATGGCGCAGATGGCCCAAACGGCCGAATCCCTCGGCTTTGCTGGGCTGTGGACGGCCGAAACCAACCACGATCCCTTTTTTCCGCTGCTGCTCAGCGCCGAGCACACCAGCAATTTGCAGTTGGGCACGGGCATTGCCGTCGCCTTCCCGCGCACGCCCGCGATTTTGGCGCAGATGGCCTGGGATTTGGCGAAGTTTAGCAACGGCCGTTTCATGCTTGGTCTTGGTACGCAAGTCAGAGCACACAATGTGCTGCGCTTGGGTGCGCGATGGGACAAGCCGCTCAAGCAGATGCGCGAGACCATCCTGGCCATTCGTGCCTTTTGGGACTGCTGGCAAAACGGGACGCCGCTCAACTTCGCCGGGGAATATTTTAAGCTGAAGCTGATGACCCCGTTTTTTAATCCCGGCCCCATCGCCCAGCCGCACATTCCCATTTACATCGCGGCGGTGAATAAGGGCATGCTGCGCCTGGCGGGTGAGCTGTGTGACGGCGTGCACATTCACGCGCTGCATTCGGTGAAATATTTACAGGAGTTTGCTTTGCCTCACCTTGAAGCCGGTTTGCAGAAAAACGGCCGTTCCCGCGCGGATATTTCTATCAATACGGCCGTCTTCGCCATCCCCACCGACGACCCCACCTACGAAAAATGGGCTGAAGCCCACGTCAAGCAGCAAATTTCGTTTTATTTGAGTACGCCCGCGTACCGGGTGCTGGCAGAACTGCATGGTTGGCAGGATACGGCCGTGCAGCTCAGCCAGCTAGCCCGAGACGGTGAGTGGGCCACCATGCCCAGCCTCATCAACGACAATATCTTGGACGTCATGGCCGTGCGCGGGGCGTGGGCAGAACTGCCGGGAATCATTCACAACAAATACGGTACCTTGCTAAACCGTGTCAGTTACTATTTGCCCTTCATTCCCAGTGAAAATCAGGCGGGATGGCAAGCAAGCATTACTGGGTTTGCGAGTGGGCGAGTGGGCGAGTAGTGAGCAAAGTTTTCAGGAGACAGCATGAGTAAACCGCTGAATTATGAAGAATGGAAGCAGAATGTGCATCCTGTTATTAAAAAGGATCCGCTCTGGAATTTTTTAGCTTACCAGAAAGCGCTGTTTGCCTATGATTTAATGTGGGAAGATTGTGAATACTTGTTGCACGACGAACGAGGCAAAGCTGTTGCTCGGCAGCTGGCTCGAAGTGTGGGTTCAATCAGTGCCAACATTGAAGAGGGATATGGGCGCGGATATGGGAAAGATTACGCTTATCGACTAAAAATTGCCATTGGAGAGGCGCGAGAATCACGAGGCTGGTATTGGAAAGGTAGAAAATTGTTTACCGAAGACCTTCTTAATCACCGCATCATTTTGATGGATGAGATTATTGCCCTTATTGCTCCCAATATTACCAAGCAAACCCGGTTCAAGAGAAAATAGTCAATAGTTTGCCTTGCCCGCACTTACTCGCAAACTGGCAAACTCGCAAACTAAAAATCAGGAGAACATTATGTCCTCTATTTACTTTAACGATGAACACGAAATGCTAAGGCAGACGGTGCGGCGGTTTGTGGAAACGGAAATTAATCCAAATGTAGAAGCGTGGGAAGACGGCCGTACTTTTCCTGCCCACGACCTGTTCAAAAAGATGGGGGATTTGGGCCTGCTGGGCATTGTTTATCCTGAAGAAGTTGGGGGGATGGGGCTGGATTACTGGTATCAGGTGGTGATGCTGGAAGAAGTAGGCCGGGCGCACTGTGCCGGTGTGCCCATGGCCATTGCCGTGCAAACGGACATGGCGACGCCTGCATTGGCCGAATTTGGCACGCCCTGGCAGAAGGAAACATTTTTGAAACCAGCGGTGATGGGAACGGCCGTTTTCTCCATTGCCGTCAGTGAACCAGATGCCGGGTCCGATGTGGCTGCCATCCAAACCCGCGCCGTGCCCGACGGTGATGACTACCTCATCAACGGCAGCAAAATGTGGATCACCAGCGGCACCCAGTCTGACTACCTCACCCTGCTGGCCCGTACTGGCGACCAGCCTGGCGTCAAAGGCATGTCGCTTATCATTGTGCCCACGGACGTGCCGGGTTTCAGCGTGAGCCGCAAGCTGGAAAAGCTGGGCAACCACAGCAGCGACACCGCCATCCTTGCCTTCGATAACGTGCGTGTGCCGCAAAGCCATCGCATTGGCCCAGAAGGGCAGGGGTTTATGCTGCAAATGAAACAGTTCCAAAAAGAGCGGCTCGCTGGTGTGGTGATGGGCATCTCTGGCATGGAGCGTATCCTGCGTTTAACCATCGACTACTGTCGCCAGCGCGAAACGTTTGGCAAACCACTCATTGAAAATCAATGGATTCAGTTCAAAATTTGTGAACTGCTTACAGAAGTGGAAGCTTTACGCCAGTTAGCGTACCATTGTACCCGCGTCCTGGTCGCTGGCGGCGACATGACAAAAGAGGTGTCGATGGCTAAACTAAAGGCCGGTCGGCTTGCCCGCGAAGTAGCCGACACCTGCCTCCAGTTTCACGGCGGCATGGGGTACGTAGAAGAATATCCGATGGCCCGCTACTTCCGCGACGCCCGCCTGCTTTCCATTGGCGCAGGCGCAGATGAAATTATGCTGGGAATCATTGCCAAGTATGAAGGCATTTTGACAAGATAGTGAACGGTAAACGGTAATCAGTAATCGGTGAACGGAAGTCGGTTACTGATTACGGTTTACCGATAACCGATAACCGATAACCGATTACTGATAAATGGGAGAAAA
>JBNKLQ010000438.1:0-3781 GCA_050292445.1 Promineifilaceae bacterium (SeqCode)
GATTATTTCTACAATTCCGGCGGATGGGACGACTATCCGCCCCAGGTTTACATGCATCGAAACCAACTGGAATACCTAGTAACGCCGGTGGTCACGACGGCCCACGTGATTCGCACGGCCAAATTTATGCGCATGGCCGCGCTGGCCCTGGGCCAAGACACGGCCGAATACGACGAGGACATTGCCTTGTTAGGAGAAGCGCTGCACCGTTACGCCTGGGATGAAGAGGTCGGTTATTTCAGCTACGTGCGCCATGACGAACAGGGCCAGCCGGTTGGATTTTTGCGTCACGAAAGCGGCCAGAATTTTAACCGGGGGTTAGATGGCATTTCGCCATTGGTGGCGGGTGTTTGTACCCCGGCTCAAGAACAGCGGTTGGTGGGCCATCTCATGTCAAAGCGGGCGTTGTGGACGGATTATGGTGTCACGGCCGTAGACCAATCTGCCGCCTACTACCGCCCCGATGGTTACTGGAATGGCGCGATATGGATGGCTCATCAGTGGTTCATGTGGCGGGCGCTGCTCGATCTGGGTCGGGGCGACGACGCCCATCGGATTGCCCAAACTGCGCTTGAGGTTTGGCAGCGCGAGGTGGAAAGCAACTATAACTGCGCCGAACATTTCCTGGTTGAGAATGGACGCGGGGCTGGCTGGCACCATTTTGGCGGCCTTTCCGCACCGGTGCTGGGCTGGTATGGCGCTTACCATCGCGCCGGACGGCTGTCGGTGGGATTAGATACCTGGGTAGAAACGTTGAACTTTGCCCCTGATCAACACACACTGGCAGCGCGGCTGAAATTCTTTGGACCGCCGCACCATGCTCCTGTCGTCATTGCTTCGTTGACGTCCGGTTCGGCTTATACCGTTACCTGGAATGGCGTACCGGCATCCTTCCACGAGCGTTACCCTGGGACGCTGGAGATCCAACTTCCGGCAAATCCATCTTCAGGAGAGTTAAGAGTTGTCTCCGGTCAACCGTAGCTGCTTTTGCAGAACAGGGTAGCGTTATTGAAGAGTCAGCTCAGTATACCCGTCCCCATCTTCTTTATCGGCCTCTTCAGTCAATAATATCGAGGTGTCTTTATCGGGATGGGCTGACTTTCCTTTAAAATTTTCGAGGTGCAGATCAGGCACGTCATGTGCTTCAACAGCATGTCCATAATAATGAGGACGGTTGTTTCCCCAGCTGATTTTACAATTGCGCAAAGTCACGTCGTCAGCTTCGTTTAGGTAAAATCCGGCCGTTTTCCGTTGAATGATGCCAGCCGTATCACACGGCCGTCGATCATAAAAGCCACCTGGATAGTTGGTGATTTTATTGATGTGTAGTTGAACATTTTCAAAAAGCAAATTTTCAATACGGCTCCCCTCCGTACCGCTAACGTAGACGCCATTTTCACTATTGCAGATAATGTTACGAAACTGGATGTTACGCACTTTGCCAACACATCCTTCTGTGTGGCCTTTTTTGAAACGATGCTTTGTCCCCGGCGCTCGTCTAAACGCAGTTACGTAAATCGGTTCCGACTTACCCCACCACACGTCGGCAAAAAGGCGCGACTCAATGATGATATTGCTGAAGATCACGTTCTCGATATTGCCCTCATCCCGATTTTGAATGCCCACTCCGCGATTGGTGCCGTGGATGATGCAGGCGTCAAAAATGATGTTGCGCATATCATCGACGTTTTCACTACCTAATTTAATGGCGCAGGAAGTGGAGGTGAGCACACAGCCAGTGACGGTAACATTTTCACAGGGGCCGTATTCGTCATATTCTCGCCGGTTTTTGATGCAGATGCAGTCGTCGGCCGAGCGAATGTCACAGTCGCTGATGCGCACGTTGCGGCAGTGGTCAATATCAATGCCGTCACAGTTGCGGATGCGCAGGCTGTTGTAAATGCGCACGCCCTGGATGAGCACGTCTTCACAGCCCGCCGGATGCACACACCAGTAAGCTGCATCCTCAAAGGTCACATCCCGAATGGTGATATGCTTGCAGCCGATGAGCGTGAGCAGATGCGGCCGTTTATCCACTCCGTCTACAAATTTGAAATTGTAATGGGTTGGCTCTTCATTGAGCATGAAGGCCCGCCCGCTGCCGTTGAGTGTACCTGTTCCGGTAATGGCGATATTTTCTTGCTCCCTGGCACTAATCCACATGCTTCCTTCGCTTTGATTGTTGCGAAATGGCGTTTCATTATAAAGAGATTCGTCGGGGATAGCCTGCAGCATTGCGTTTGGTTCTAGATGCAACTCCACGTGTGACTTCAGGTGGAATGGCCCGGTCATAAATACATGCCCAGCCGGGACAATGACCCTCCCCCCACCGGATTGGCAGCAAGTATCAATTGCTTTTTGAATGGCTGATGCATCATTGGTATTGCCATCACCAACAGCACCAAAGTCTATAATATTGTATGTCGCCATATAAATAATTCCTTTTTATTTTGCCTTTATCTCAGCTTTCACGGCTTTTACTTGCGCGGCTTCATCTCGCTGTTTGTAAAAATCGTCTAGCGGATAACAGCCAGACACGATGCCGTGGCGTGGTGCGGTGGTACAGTCGCTAAACGTGCGGCAGAACAATTTACGCTGCATCTCATTTCCGGCCAGCACGTCTGCGGGTAATTGGGGATAGGAGAGAATCATGCGCCCCAGGCCCACAAAATCGGCTTTTCCCTGCCGGATGACTGCCTGGGCCACGCGGGGCAGCCACTCTTGCAGATAGCTGTAGCCTGATCCCACCAACAACAAATCGGGGAAGCGGCGTTTCAATTCGGCCGTGACGCTAATTTGTCGGGCCACGCCAACCAGCGGATCTTCTGGCGGCAGGTAGCCATCTGATGGCGGGAAGAGAGCCGGGCGGATGACGTGGGGTGTGTAGTAAGGGCTGCCCGCGCTGATGCAGGCCATCTTGACGTCAAGTTCTTGCAGCAGATTGAGGAAGGCAATCGGTTCGGCCAGGTCCAGCCCGATACCGGTGCCATCGCCACCAAAGGCGTATGGGTAACGGCCGTTACCCTGAGGCTGACCTTTACCATCTTCCCCCGGTACAAAAGGCACGAGGTCGATGGCGCTCAAGCGCACGCCGATGCCCAGGCCGGGCGCGTGCTGCCGGATACCGGCCACCAATTCGCGCAAAAAGCGAGTGCGGTTTTCAAAGCTACCGCCATAGGAGCCGGGCCGGTCGAAGGCCGTCAGAAATTCGTGTCCCAGGTAGCCGTGGCAATGCTTTAAATCAACAAAGTCAAAGCCGATCTGTTGAGCCAGCACGGCCGTTTTCACAAAATCAGCAATCAACCCCCGAATCTCGTCGTCGGTCATGATGGGGTAGTCGGCGGGCAGGCCGAATTTGGCATCGAGGATGGGGTGGCGGTACAAAATCCACGGCTTTAGTTCCGAGCCGGGGCCGGGACGGCAAAAACGGCCAGAATGGGTCAGTTGCAGCCCGATCAACAAATCATCGGTGCGCTGATGGTGCTGTTCGTGGGTATCGACCAGGGTTTGGCGCAGGTTGTCCAGGGAAACGGCCGTCTCCTCATTCAACACCAACTGCCGGGGATTGGCCCGGCCATCGTGCCGCACGGCCACTGCTTCACCACCCCAGATCAGCTTGGCCCCACTCAGCCCAAAGCGCTGCCAGCGCCGCTGCGTAAATTCTGTGGGATGGCCGTCGGCGGTCCCGTCCCAGCCTTCCATCGGCAGCACACACCAGCGATTGCCAATGGTGAAACCGTCAACGGTCGCCGGTTGGGCCAGGGGGGCATCCGGACCCACC
>JBNKLQ010000439.1:0-3768 GCA_050292445.1 Promineifilaceae bacterium (SeqCode)
CCCCCGATGATGTGGTCGTGCAGGAGCTTTCCAGCTTCCAATTGGAAATCTGGGAGCAAAGCCCACCGGTGGCCGCCGTGCTGAATATCACACCGAACCATTTGGACAGGCACAAGACGATGGCGGCTTATGCGAAAGCGAAGGCAAATATTTTGCGCTACCAGACAAAGACAGGAACGGCCGTTCTCTCCGCCGACGATCCAGGCTCGATGTTGCTCAAATCATTAGCCAAAGGGCGATTGCGTTTATTCAGCAAAAAAGGCCCCGTGCATGACGGCGCATTTGTGTATAACGACATCATCTGGCTGCGAAATGGCAAAGATATTCCCATTTGCAAATTAGATGAGATTCAACTGCGCGGCAGCCATAATGTATCGAATGTGTTAGCAGCCGTAACCCTGGCCGATTCAGTCGGCATTCCGGTAGATGCCATGCGCCGCGCCATCGCCGCCTTTACGGGCATTGAACACCGGCTGGAACTGGTACGGGTACGCAACGGTGTGCAATACATCAACGATTCCATCGCCACCGCGCCGGAGCGGGCGCTGGCGGCCATTGATGCTTTTGAAGAACCCTTAATTTTGCTGGCTGGCGGTAAAGACAAAGATATGGTTTGGGACACCTGGGCGCGGCGCGTACAGGAGAAGGTCAAACACGTCATTTTGTTCGGCGAGTTGGCCGAGTTGATGGAAGAACGCTTGGCTGGCTTTTCTAATTTCACACGGGTGGAAACGATGGCTGATGCAGTAAAAGTGGCGGTGGAAACGGCCGTTGCCAACGATGTTGTCCTCCTTTCTCCTGGTGGAACCAGCTTCGATGCCTTTACCGACTTTGCCGAAAGAGGCGATCAGTTCAAGGAATTAGTACAGCGACTACCTGACTATTCGACTGGAGACTAAAGACCAATGACCACAATCAACGTCATCCGTAAACGAACCGCCCGCGTACAGCCGGGGCTAAAATCACAATTTGATTATTGGCTGCTGCTGGCCTTAGGTGGGTTGGTGGTATTGGGTATGTTAATCGTTTACAGCAGCACCTTTGATTTAGGGCTGCAAGCCAAAGGCGATTCCCTCTACTACATTCGACGGCAATTTGTAGCGTTGTTGTTGGGATTCGTGGGCATTTTTGTCATCATGCAGTTCGATTATCATCTCTTGCGTCGCGTTTCCGTTCCCTTTTTGGTCGTGACGCTGCTTGGTCTCATCATCGTTCTCTTTTTTGGCGAGGCAATTTTTGGCGCGAAACGCGGCATATTTGAAGGCTCTTACCAACCTTCCGAAATTGCTAAATTGGCAACGTTTATTTACATTTCCCATTGGCTTTCTTCCAAAGGCGACCGCATTAAAAATGTAACTTACGGCCTCATTCCATTTTCAGTCATTACGGCCACCGTTTCGGCATTAATTGTCCTTCAGCCCGATTTAAGTACGGCCGGACTCATTACCCTGGTCAGTTTCACATTGTTTTTTGTGGCCGGAGCTGACTGGCGACAGTTTGCGTTGGCGGGTTTGTTGGGCGGCGCCGTTTTTCTCATTTTGATAACGACGCTGCCACACGCGGCTGCGCGTGTCAATGAGTATAAATTGACTTTACAAGACCCCGGTCAAGCAGGCTGGCAGGTACAGCAGGCGCTGGTGGCGCTGGGACGCGGTGGCGTGTTTGGCGTCGGGCTGGGAGAAAGTACGCAAAAGTTTGGCCCATTCCCGGCGGCGCACACAGATGGTATTTTCGCTATTTTGGGTGAGGAATTGGGATTGGTTGGCACGTTGTTGACTATTGGTTTGTTGGGCATGTTACTCTGGCGTGGCGTTGTGACCGCCCGCCGTGCCCGTGATAGTTTTGGTGGATTATTGGCATTGGGGATTACTTGCTGGATGGGGTACCAGGCGTTGATAAATTTGGCAGTGATTACGGCCGTAATGCCCTTCACCGGCATCCCCCTACCCTTCCTCAGCTACGGCGGCTCCTCCTTGCTATTCTCACTTTTGGGAATAGGCATTCTATTAAACATTTCACGCGACGCGGCAATTACCCAACGCGCGCAGCCGAAATCGCGGAGATCAGGGACTAGAAACTAGAGACGAACAAATCTCTAGTCTCCAATCTCCCTTGAAAAATGAAAGTTTTGATTTGCGCCGGCGGTACCGGCGGCGGCATTTACCCAGCTCTGGCAGCGGCCACAGCCTTACAACAGCAAGGTCTACGCCGTGATGACATACTTTGGATCGGGACGCGGAACGAAATGGAAGAAAAACTCGTGCCGCGTGCGGGATTGAATTTGGAATTAATTAGCGGCGGCCCGATTGTAGGCGTCCCGCCGCATAAAATGGTAAAAAACGGTATGAAACTAGCCTGGAGCGTAGGCAAAGCATCCCAAATCATCCGCCGTTTTAAGCCGGACGTGATGTTTATGACCGGCGGCTATATGGCTGCCCCCGTCACGGTTGCTGCCCGCTTGCATGGCGTTCCCATCTGCATCTACCTACCAGATGTGGAACCTGGCTCATCGGTTCGTTTTTCGCTGCGCTTTGCCGAAAAAGTGGGCTGCACGACCGAAGGCTCACGTCAATTTGTACCCAAGGAGAAAATAATCGTCACTGGCTATCCGGTACGACCAGAACTGCGTACCGCTATCGAATTAAGCAAAGAAGAGGCGTTGGCCCAGTTTGATTTGCTGCCAGGTCGTCGCACCTTGTTTGTTTTTGGCGGCAGCCGGGGGGCACGCAATATTAACCGGGCACTGATGAGCATTTTGCCGACGTTGTTGGCCCAGTTTCAGGTTATCCATATCAGCGGCACATTGACCTGGGCGGAAGTGGAAGCGAACGCAGACACATTACCAGAAGAATTGCGGACATGGTATCGACCCTATCCTTATTTGCATGAAGAGATGGGAGCCGCTTTTCGCGCTGCTGATTTAGTTGTAGCGCGAGCGGGAGCCAGTATGTTGGGCGAAGGACCCGCGTTTGGCTTACCATCGGTTATGGTTCCGTTGGCCTGGGCCTGGCGTTATCAAAAAGTCAATGCTGATTTTCTGGTTGAGCGGGGAACGGCCGTGCAGTTGACTGACGAGCAATTGCCGGAGGACCTACTGCCGACCATTATGGATTTGCTGCCCAATGATGAAAAGCTGGCGCAAATGGGCGCGGCGGCAAAGGCGCTAGATGTAACTGATGCAGCGGTCAATCTGGCCCGAATGATTAAGAACGTAGCAGCCCAAGGAGCGGCAGCATGATTGGTTTAAGCACATTGTTCTGGCTTATGGTCGCCTTTTTTGCTTTGGTTGGTATGATGCGCGGCTGGACAAAAGAAATTATCGTCACCTCTGCGCTAATTTTATCGCTGTTTTTCCTGAATCAGTTCGGTGCGCAGTTGGTTTCACTCATTGGCACTGTGGACGATCCGGCCATTTTAGCGGTCGATCTGGATGCTGGACGGCGGAGGCAGTTTTACATATTAGCCCTTACCCACGTATTTTTTGCTTTCTGGGGATACCAAGGGCCTACTTTAGCGGGTTCGCGGATAGGCGACAGGCTTCGTGTACGTGATAGTTTGCAAGATAAAGTGTTGGGTGCGATTGTTGGTGCGATTAACGGGTATTTAATCGTCGGCACGATTTGGGCTTTTCTGGAGTACACGACGACTGGCCCCAATGCTTGGGTATTAGTAAACACGAATTATCCTTTTGATCCAACCGTTCTTGTTCGTCCTGGCACAGAAATAATGTCATTGATTGAGAAATTGCCTTTACCGGCCTTATCGCCT
>JBNKLQ010000440.1:0-3760 GCA_050292445.1 Promineifilaceae bacterium (SeqCode)
CAGTGTAAGGAGGAAGTGCAAATAAAGAATAAAGTGAGGCGGGGGGAATATAAATATTGTGTAAACAAAGGGGCATTTCCCCGGAAACTGCGGCAGACTCAGCCTATAAAAGTTTCCTGGGAAATTTAATCCAAAAATGAGTAACCAATACCGCGTTCCGTACGCAGGTAGTGTGGTTTAGCCGGGTCAACCTCGATCTTTTGGCGCAGACGGCCCATGTACACCCGTAAATATTCACTTTCCTGGCCGTACTCCGGCCCCCATACGTTTTGCAAAATAGCCTGATGAGGCAGCACTTTGCCCGCGTTTTCCATCAGGTACACCAGCAAATCAAACTCTGTAGGCGTTAGATCAACCAGCTCACCGCGTGCCTGTACTTCATGTCGCTCCAAATCGACAGCGATCTCGCCACGCAGCAGGCGGCCAGACTGTTTAGGCGGTCTCGTCCAGTTAGAGCGGCGCAGCACGGCATTAATCCGCGCCAAAAGCTCCCGCACGCCAAACGGTTTGGTCAAAAAGTCATCCGCGCCGTAATTAAACGCCTGTACCTTGTCATTCTCCTCGCCCAAGGCCGACAGCACAATGATGGGCACCAGCGAATCCTGGCGAATGCGCCGGATCGTTTCCAGCCCGTTCATCTGGGGCATCATCAAATCCACAATCACCAGATCGACATCTTGGGTTTTGAACAGCGCCAAGCCTTCCAGCCCGTTAGCGGCCGTATAGGTTTGGAAGCCGCGCACCTCCAGATTTTTGTTCACAAAGTCGCGCAGCGATTGTTCGTCGTCAATGATCAGCACGGAAGATTTAGCCAGCGCCATTCAACCTCCAAAAACTGGACACAGATGAACGCAGATAAACACAGATCATAATCTGTGAAAATCAGTGTTCATCTGAGTCCCTTTCATTTATTATGTGGTGCACCGGGGTTCGAGTGGTCTCCTCCGGGATGTATTCCGGTAAGGAAAAAGCGATGCACGTGCCTGTTTCTACCGGCTCTAGCCAGATTTTGCCACCGTGGGCCTGAATAAAACCGCGTGAAATGGATAGTCCCAGCCCGGCACCAGCCGTCTGGCGGGCCAGCCCATTTTCTATGCGATAAAAGCTGCTGAAAATGCGCTGGCTGTGCACAGCGGGAATGCCCGGCCCTTCATCTTTAATCGTCACGATAATTTGCCCATTCTCACAGCGGGCAGCAATGTAGATGGGCGTGTCTGGTGGGCTGTATTTGGCGGCGTTTTCGATGAGGTTGCGCAGTACGGCCGTAATCCGCTGCGGATCGGCAAACAGGGACGGTAAATCTGGCGGCACGTCCAACTGTAAACGTTCGGCTGGTTGGGAGTGGGCGTGCTGCACCGCTTCCTTGATGAGTGCGTTTAAGTCACAGGCCAGGCGAGAAACGGTAAGATTGCCCGCTTCAATACGCGACATGTCCAGCAAATCGCTCACCAGCCGGGTGAGATGATCGGTTTCTAATGAAATAATGTCCAGAAATTCACGCTGGTTTTTGCTATCCCATTCCACATCGTCGGCCAGCAAGGTTGTGGTGTACCCTTTGATCGCCGCCAGCGGCGTGCGCAGCTCGTGGGAAACGGTGGAGATGAGGCTAGACTTCATCCGATCCAGCTCGTGCCGCTGAGTAATGTCTTGCACAATACGGCCGCGTCCAATCGGCGTGCTGTGTGAATCCGTCACCTCGAACAGCTTCAGGCGCAAATAGCGGCGACCTTCTTCGGTATCCAGGGCAAATTCGGTTTGGCGGTTGCCATTTCCAGCGAGTATGGTGGCAACGGCCGTTTCCACTCCCGCTCTATCCCGCGCCCGCAGCAGCAAACGATCCATCACTTCCGCCACAGATTGCCCCGGAATTGATTCCATTGGCAGGTCAACCCATTCGGCCAGCCGCCGGTTGGCGTACAGCACCCGCCCCTGTAAATCCTCCAAAATCAGTCCATCCTGCATGGATTGGATGAGCGATTCCAGGCGGCGGGTCTGCTCTTGCAGCTGCATATCGCTGCGCGCATACAGCGTGGCGTTTTCAATGGCCATCGCCGCCTGGTTGGCAAAGCTAAACAGCAGGTTGATCTCCCGGTCAGTAAAGACATGTGGGTCTGGCCGAAACGCCAGCAATGCCGATGGTCGGGCATGCTGCGTGTTCAGCGGCACCGCCAGCACCGAGCGAAAACCGGAAATTTGGGCGCGTTGGCGGCGAGCGGCAAAAGAGGGGTTGGTTTCTGTGTCGCTAATCTGGATAGGCTGGCCACTGTGAATCGCCCGCATTGTCACGGAACTGGGATCGTCGGGATCGACAATGGCTGTTTCAGTATACCAATCTGGTAACCCCCGGCTGGCCGTCACGCGGAAAATCCCCTGGCTTTCGTCAAAGGCAAAGATGGCGCACATCTGCACGTTGAGCAAATTTTCTGCCTGCTCCAAAATGGAGTTGAGCACCACATCTACCTCCAGGCTGGAGACAACGGCCGTACTGGTTTGCAGCAAAATTGAGAGTTCGTTTAGGCGGGCTTCGATGGCTTGCTGCATTCGCTTCAGGCTGCGGGTGAGGTGGCCCATCTGGTCTGGCCGTTCGGTGAGGGTTTGCAGCAGCGGTTGGTGCGCGGTCACCGCATCCGTTTTTTGGCCGATTTCCTGGCTGAAGGTGGCGAGTTGCTCTAACGGCCGTACCACCCGCCGCGACAACACGAGCCAAAACAAAATCCCGCCCAACACAAAAAGCACCACCGTGGCAATGGCCCCACGCCGAAATGCCGTGGGGGTGGCAAAGGCAACGGCCGTGGGCCGCGTCACCACCACACCCCAGCCCACGCTGCTGATGGGCACGTAACTGTAAAGCATTTCTATATTTGCTTCATCATTGGCAATAAGATTGCCAGTCTGCCCAGCCTGCAAGGCAGAAAAGACACCTGGCATGGCGGGCGTGGCATCTTGCAGCAAACGGTCCGCCAGCGGATGGGCAATAATTTGGCCGCTGGCATCTAAAATCAAAATCTGGAATTGCTCTTCTGGCCGGTAGCCGCCCGCAATGTTGGCCAACGAGGTGCTTAAATCTTGCAGTTTAAGATTAGTGCCCACCACGCCCAGGAATTGATTATCGTTGGTCCACAGGGGCATGATGGCCGTGGCCACTGGCTGATTGGTCGTGGGGGAAATGCGTCCCTTGGAAACAAACGGGGCGCTGCTGGTTTGGGCCGCTTGAAAATAGTCACGGAAGGAAAAATCATTGCCGACCGTTGAGCCAGGTGCAACCGGATAATGGTAGAGCATAATGCCCTGTTCGCTCAGTCGGTAAATGAGATTCACATCGCTGCGCGCGGTGAAGAGAATGCCAAAGAGAGTGTCCATTTCGGCCCTATCGGCAGACAAAACGGCAGGGAAGGTACCTAACTGCTGGACAGCCAGAAGCGCGTTGCCCATCGCCGCATCCGTTTCCTGGGCCACAGCCCGCGCCAGGGCCAAATCCGCTGCCTTGATGTCTGCTTCCAAACGGCGGCTGGCCACAAACTCAAAAACAAAAACGGCCACCACCACCAGCAGCACAAAAAGCAGCCAGAGGGCCAACAACTGTAAACCAAGATCGCGGCGCAGCGGGAATGAGCGCATGGGTCGGTTCCGTTTAATGAGCGAGTTATCACAAAGGGCTCAACTGTTTGCGATACGACATTATAGGTTTACCAGAGGGTGTGTGCAATGAATACGAGGGGCATCAGGGCTTCACAGCAGTTAAATCCTCAAGAAATAGGAC
>JBNKLQ010000441.1:0-3681 GCA_050292445.1 Promineifilaceae bacterium (SeqCode)
CGCAATGCGGCTGTTGAGCATCCGTTGTTTGCCAACTATCCGGTGCCCTACCCCATTTGCGTGGGCAAAATTCAGGGCGGCGTCTGGGCCTCCACCGTAGCCGAAACGCTCACTTTTGAAGGGCGTTACGGCATAAAGATTGGTGAAGACCCGGCAGCGGCCAAACGGCAGCTGGAGAAACACTTGTTAACGGCCGTACAATACGATCCCTGGCTGCAAGAAAATCCCCCCATCCTTGAATGGTGGGGAGCACAGTTTGACCCGGCAGAGATTCCGGTTGAGCATGAGATTGTGGCGGAAACGGCCGTATCCTTCCAAGAAATCACCGGCCAATCTGCTCAAATTCAGGGCATGCCCTACGGGGCCGACATGCGCTTACTGGTCAACGTGGGCGGCATTCCCACCATCATGTTTGGCCCTGGCGATGTGCGCAAAGCCCACCAGCCCGACGAGTTTGTCCCCCTGGCCGACCTCATTACCTGCACCCAGACCCTCGCCCTCACCATCCTTCGTTTTTGCCAGGTTGAAGACAAATAAGGAACTCAGAGCCGCGCAAAGCACCGCAGAGTTACACAGAGATTCTTCTTTTTCTCTGTGCAACTCTGTGTCTCCTCTGCGTAACTCTGTGTTCCTCTCTTAAAATTCCCCTTGACATTGACGTTACGTCATACCTTATCATTGCCAAAGCTGACCCTCCCGCAGGTTTAAACCAGAGCTAGGCTCGTAGACGAAACCTGCGGGAGGCTGTCGCCGAAGTCTTATGGAGATGCGTATGTACACGATTAAACAGTTAGCCGAGTTGGCCAACGTGAGCCGCCGCACTTTACGGTATTACGATCAGATTGACCTTTTGAAGCCAACGGCCGTTGGCAACAACAATTACCGTTACTATGATCAAGACAAAGTGCTGCGCCTGCAACAAATCCGCTTCTATCAGGAAATGGATTTCAGCCTGGAACAGATTCGGGAAATTCTAGACAAGTCCGATTTCAACGCGCTGCAATCGTTGCAAACCCAAAAAGAAGCGTTGCAGCAGCAGGCGAAACGGCTGGATCGGCTTATCGACACCATAGACAAAACGATTTTGCATTTAGAAGGAAAAACCAAAATGGACAACAAAGAATTATTTGCCGGCTTTGATGAAGCCAAACAAAAAGAGTACGCCGAAGAGGCCAGCAAACGTTGGGACCCCAAACTGGTTAAAGAATCCAACCAGCGCTGGAACCGGCTAAGCAAAGAGCAAAAAGAAGCCATCTTGCAAGAGGGCAACCAGATTTACGCCGACATGGTGGAACAGCTAGGCACCACCCCAGACAGCGAAGCCGTTCAAGCAATCGTCGCCCGCTGGCACCAACACATTCGGCACTTCTATGAACCCAGCTTCGCCACACTGCGCGGTTTGGGCCAGGGCTATGCTGCTGACCCCGCCTTCCGCGCCACGTTTGAAGCGATGCATCCCAACCTGCCGGACTTCTTGCAAGAGGCGATAACTGTTTACTGCGACAACAACAGCTAACCGTAGCCGCGTTTTCTTAGCGCGCAAAAGCGAGGATTGGAATCCTCGGCTACGATACATTTGCCAACATTTCCCCGGAAACTTTCAGATAGAGGGAAGCTCTTGAAAGCAGTTTCCGGGGAAATAAAGAACGGAAATCATGAAAAGCAATTGGATACCCACTAACGAATATTATCACCGCCTGCTGGCGGAGCCGGACGCGGCCAAACGTGAACAGCTTTACCTGGAACTGTTTGTTGAGCCGTGGCAGCAAATGATGAGCATGATGCAGCATCCCGGCATGGAACAAGACGATCTATTGGCCGGGGCCAAAGCATGGGGCTGGCTGCAACCGGATCAGATGGAAGAAATCTCAGCTCTGCTGCAAAAAATGGATGCGGCGAACGCCTGGGCAACAGGCCGAAATGCTGCGACCAAGGCCGCTGACCGCTTCACGCCCTACGCCGACCGCCTGCCATTCGACACCTTTGAAGGCTGGTTGATGCTGGCTGACCCGTCACGCTTTGCTAACGATCCGCAGCGCGGCTACACGGGCGCGACAGACTGGTTTGCCCCGCGCTACATCGGCCAGTTTTGGCAGCCGAATGAACACAATTTGCCGCGTGTGGCCGGATTAGTCGCCCACGAAATGCACCACCTGGTGCGCTTCCGGGTCTTCCCCTTTAATCCCCAAACCACGACCGTAGCTGAGTACATCGTGCTGGAAGGCATGGCTGAATCATTTGCCGCGTCGCTATTTGGCGATGAGGTTGTGGGCTTTTATGTTACCGAATTTGATGAGGCGCAACTGGATGCGGCCAAAACCCTCATTGCCGCCGGGCTGCAAAAAACAGGCTTCAATGTCATTCGCAGCTACATCTTTGGCGATGCCCTGGCGGAGAAAAATGGCTACGCGCCATTGGGCGGAATGCCCACCTTTGGCGGCTACGCGGTGGGCTACCATGTGGTGCAGGCATTTTTGCAGCGCTCTGGACTGAGTGTTGAGGAAGCTACCTTTATTCCCGCCGATGAAATCGTGGCCGAATCAAAGTTCTTTGCCGAGTTGAATCCGGCTTAGTAGAGACTCAGGACTGGCAGTCCTAAACCTAGCGTTTTGACAATTGTTTTGCGAAGGACTGCCAGTCCTTATTGCCGCTGCCGCCAATCCATTTTGCGGTCTACCAGCCAAAAAACGAAGCCACCCAACAGCAACAGCACGCCCAAATCGAGCCAAAGCTGGGGGGTGATTGGCCCCAACAGCGTTTGGCGCAGAGCAGAGGCGGCGTAGGTTGCCGGACTCAATCGCCCCAGGGTTTGCAAGAATTGCGGCAGGAGATCCGGGGGAATGACAACGGGGCCAAGGCCCAGCATCACCAGGGTGAGCAAGGTGCTGATGGTGCCAGACTCGGCTTGGGTGCGGGCCATCACACCAATCAAAGCACCAACGCCGGACAGCGGCAGGGTGCAAATAGGAATGACCAACAGCAGCCACAAACTTGGTTGCAGGATTATCCCCAGAAGCCAGCTCCCCACAAACGTTGTCACCAGCACGGCTGGCAGTGCCAACAAGAAAAAGGCCAGGATGATGGCCAAAATAAGCGCCGATTTTCGTACGGGTAGCGTGCCAAAATAATCCAGCGAGCCCATGAAGCGCATAAAAATGAGATGGCTTTGCACATTGTTCATGATGCCAAACATGAGCGCCAGAACGATATTGCCCGTGAGCACGTAAGTCAGGGCTTCTGCGCCAGCGTCGCGGGCAAAGACCGAGAGACCCAACATGCTCAGCAGCGGGGCGATGGTGCCCAGGACAATCATGCTGCGCCAGGACCAGCGCCAGTTGGTCAGCTCGATGAGCAGCAGGTTCCAGATTTGCAGGACAAAGGGTTGGGCGTTACGGCCGTTTCGCATAATGTAAATACAAATCCTCCAAAGTCGCCGTGTACAGCCGAAAATCATCAATTTGGTTAAGGTCAAGCTGGTTGAGTACGGCCGTTCCCTCTTCCCAATCTAGCAGCAGCAGCCAATGTCCAGACTGCACCACATGTTTGGGCAAATGGGTTGGGACGTTTGGCTCCTGGCCGGGCGTGAAAAACAGCTCCAGCCGTAACTTTTGATCGACGGCCTGTTTTAGCTCGCTGGGACGGCCGTTCGCCACCAACTTTCCCGCTCGCATGATTCCTACC
>JBNKLQ010000442.1:0-3666 GCA_050292445.1 Promineifilaceae bacterium (SeqCode)
GTTGAAGCTATTTTTCTCATTTCTCTTATTTCTCTCTGTGGCTCATTATAAAAAATGAGTCATCAAAGAATTCGGTTTGCCACTATTTTAAGCGACCTGCTGTTATTCAACGGCGGCTTCGCCCTGGCTTACGTCATTCGCTACAAATGGCAGTGGCTCCGCCCCATCACCTTTCTGGAACCATTTCCCGATTATTTGGGCCAACTGCTGCTACTCGACATCTTGCTCATCTTCACCTTTGCTCAGGTGCGCGTTTGGCGACGCAAGCGGGGCGAATTTTGGGTCGATGAATTATCGCGCATCGTTTACGCGGTGGCCGCAGGCATTGGGCTGCTCAGCATGATTGCCTTCTTTGTGCAGCCCACGCCATTCTCTCGGTTGATGTATTTTTGGGCTTTTCTGGCCATCGTCGTTCTGATTGGCACGGCACGGCTGCTGCGCCGGTTACTATTGGGCATGCTATACCAACGCGGCATTCTGGCAGATCGGGTACTGGTCATCGGCTCTGGTGAGGTAGGGCGCAGCCTTATCCGCACGTTGCTAGCCCGGCCAGATTTAGGCTACCAGGCCGTAGGTTATCTGCATGATGGCCTAAGCGAAAACAATATTGGCCTGGGGCGCATTCCCAACCTGGGCACTTTTGCCGATTTAGCCAAAACCATGGCGGAACGGCCGAAACTCCACACCGTCTTCATTGCCTTGCCGGGAGAGATGCACCAGCAAATTTCCCAACTACTGCAAATTTGCCAACAGCACGGCGTTAAAGCCCAAGTCGTGCCAGATTTGCTGCAATTGAGCATGAATCGGGTGGAGTTCAACAATATGGCCGGTATTCCCACGTTGGGCGTGCGCGATGTGGGCATCAATCGAGTTCAACAGGTGGCCAAACGGCTGCTTGATTTGGTTGTCATCTTGGTGGGGGGCATCCCGGCGCTGCTGATAATGGGGCTGATTGCTCTGGCTATCAAGCTAGATTCGCCGGGTCCGGTGATTTACAAAGCAATACGCGTGGGGAAAAACGGCCGTTCCTTTCCCATGTACAAATTCCGCTCTATGGTGGTGGATGCTGATCGGCGCAAAGAATCGCTCAAGCAATACAATCAGGCAGATGGTCCGCTCTTCAAAATAAAAGATGATCCACGCATGACGCGGGTAGGCCGTTTTATTCGCCGCCTGAGCCTGGATGAGCTGCCTCAACTTTACAACGTGCTGCTGGGGCAAATGAGCCTGGTCGGGCCACGCCCGCCGCTGGCGGAAGAGGTGGCCATGTACAAACCGTGGCACAAGCAGCGGTTGAGTGTGATTGGGGGGATTACGGGGCTGTGGCAGGTAAGCGGCCGTTCCGACCTGACCTTTGACGAACTGTGCCTGCTAGATATTTATTACATTGAAAACTGGTCGCTGGCGCTGGACATCCGCATTTTGCTGCAAACTATTCCGCACTCTCTCTTCGGTCGCGGTGCTTATTGATTTTTACGGCCGTTTCCCCTCGCACCCTCCTCGAAAAAGCAAACCCACCTAAAAATGCATGATTAAATGGTTTCGCCAGCCCCAAAATCAAATTGAAGCTGACTGCCACGCATACTTTCTGCATAAAGCGGATCAAACTGCTCATTTTGTTCGGTTGTGAAATGGTTGCGCCAATCGCCAACAACACCTTTGCGAAAATGAGTCGGTGCCCCTTCCCGCTGGGGAACCCAGTCAAAGTTCGTTTTTTTGTTGGTAGACATCGCCCGAAAACTGCTTCCAACTACAATTTGTTCCAACAACGGCCGTTTCATCTCCACACCAATAAAATCAGCAATCTGCCCAACCACCCCAGCTAAATCCCGCTTCATATCTTCATACTTCAAAAAGAGAATGTTTGGTGCTGTCTGGCTAGCCTGCCACCATGGCAAAACGTGGTCAAAGTAGGAGCCATACATCAGCTTGCCCTGCATGAACAGGGTAAGATGTTCTGCCCAACTACCCTCGTAACCAGCCTTGCTTTGGTCGTGGTAATAGTAGGAAACGGCCGTATCCTTAGGATTCCGCGCTACGTAAATGTATTTTCCTTTTACGGCCGTAAAATCAGGCATCAAATCAAGGGGGAGATGACACGTAAACAGACGTTGCCCCGGCAATGTTTTCAAAAACGCTTCCATGCCACCCTCGCGATTGGGAAGCGTCTCCAGCCACGGTGCGGCATCCGTGATGCGCTGTTCACCCTGCTCGCCATCATTGAGAATGAGATGGACGACTTGCTCCAACCAGGTTGTGCCACATTTGGGATACGCCACCACAAAAACGTCATCATCATGAACGACAAATTGATTGGTCAGGGTATCCATCATCTGCTGGGTAATAAACGGTGGGAAAGGAATTTGCTCCCCTTGACCATTATTGACAAACGTACACGGATATTCAGCCATGATATGAACTCCTTATCTGTAACCACTTACCTTTACGAACCAGGAATGACACAATCAAACTCAACTATGGCAAGAATAACGCGAATTCTCAGATGGCACCACGGCCGTTCCCGTCCGCACCGTTTTGAAGCGCCACGAAACCATTAAATCGGAGATTTTGCAAGATTGATTGGCGTGGCTGGTATCCTTAGGGACTCGTCCGGTTCTTTACCTTGTTGGGTAAACGCCTCGGCATATTCAGGGTGGAACTGTAGACGCCCGTTCACCACCACTTCTCGATCCCACGGATTCAGCAACAGGGCATCGCTGATGAGGCCAATGTAGTCTGGAATGTCAACACCCCAAGTGTGCGCGTAGAGAACGGCCGTTTTCACCGCAGCCGCTCCCATTTCCTCAACCTTCTGCTTGACGCCAAGCAATGTTTTTCCCGAACTGGCAATCTCATCCACCACCAAAACGCGCTTGCCCTGCACCAATTTGGGCGGCTCTAGCAGCCATTGTGGCGCTTCGTGGAGGACAACATCATTCACCCGGCGGGTAAAACGCACCGGATAAATCTCGGTGCGCAGCAAATGGGCAATCAACGTGCCAGGGTAAAAGCCGCCACGCCCGATAGCAATGATAATCTCCGGCTCAAATTTAGCCACCGCCAGCGCGATTGCCTGGCAAATTCCATGAAAATCATTCCAGGAAATTGGCCAGATGCCATCTCGGTTTGTGTAATTGTAACTTTCTTGAGCCATAATCTCCGCAATAGGCAACGCTTAAGAAGGCAAAGTAAAATCGGCAAGATGCGTATTGGATTGCGCCCATCGGTTGAAAAGTTTGGTGCTAACCACACTACCTCCAATGCCGCAAACACTCCACCAAACAAACAAAAACGAAGCTACCCTTAACAAATCCGGATCACTTCTGGTCTCGGCATCTAAGAAAAAGAGTCGTACAAAGACAATAAGACCAATTACAGAAAAACTTATACCCCACGTCAACCAAACACGAAATAGATGATTTTTAGACCAGTGTCGTTTTTCTGCAAGGTGACTAACAATCACACCCGCGCCTGTCCAAAGGACCAGCGTCAGTCCGCTGGCAATCAAACCTGCAATCAGCAAATATCCACCGGCTTGCTCCAGCGTGTAAAATGGCCGATATGTTGGTATTTGTTCGCCCTGAAATACTGCTGCTAACATCTCTGCTAGATACAAAATGCGCCAGAGTAATAATATTCCAAACAAACTGGCGACCGTCTCCCCCA
>JBNKLQ010000443.1:0-3665 GCA_050292445.1 Promineifilaceae bacterium (SeqCode)
TTGGGGCGATTTACCAGGAGCCGAGTCTTTTTCCTGATTTGGACATTGCCGAGAACATTATGGCGGGGCGGCAGCCGATGCGGAACGGCCGTATCAATTGGCGCGCCATGTACCGCGAAGCGCGAGAACTGTTGCAGCAGCTTGGCGTCAAACTGGACCCACGCACTAAAGCCCGCAATCTTAGCGTGGCCCAGCAGCAGACCGTCGAAATCGCTCGCGCTCTCTCCCTTAACGCCAAACTGCTCATCATGGATGAGCCGACAAATCATTTGGATGTGGCGGCGATTGAGTGGCTGGAAGGGATGTTGAAGACGTGGGATGGGGCGATTCTGGTGGTGAGCCACGACCGCTACTTTTTGGACCGGGTGGTGACCGTTATTTGGGAAATGAATCCCAGCGGCATGGAGCATTATCGCGGCAACTACTCAGCTTACGTGCAGCAGCGGCAAGAGCGCTGGCAGCAGCAGATTCAGGCATACGAGGATTTCCAGCAGCATATCGAGAAGGAGATGGATTTCATTCGGCGCAACATTGCCGGACAGCGCACGCAGATGGCTCAAGGGAAATTGAGTCGCCTGGCGCGTGAGGTTACGGCCGTTTCCATCGGTGGTCTATCCGCGTTGGGGATGCTCAACAGCAAAGGCTGGCTGCAAACTGACCAGCATTACGGCATTACCCGCAACGGCCGTCTCGCCACAACCGTCGGCGAGCTGCAACAACAAATTGGCGAACTGCGTCCCCCGATACGGCCGTCTACCCTGCGACTCCATTTAGACACCCAGCAGCGCAGCGGCGAACTCGTTTTGCGCAGCAAAGATTTAACCATCGGCTATCCCGGCAACGTGCTGTTTGAATCGGAAGATATTGAGCTGCGACGGCTGGAATGTGCCGCCCTGATTGGCCCTAATGGCGCAGGTAAAACCACTTTCCTCAAAACCACGCTGGAAAAGCTGGACCCGCTGCACGGCGAAGTGATTTTGGGAGCCAGCTTGCAAATTGGCTACTTTGCCCAGGCACATGATGGCCTGAACCTGGACAACACCGTCCTGGATGAACTGCTCAACTTCCGCAATTTGCCCATCAGCGAGGCGCGTAACTATTTGGCCCGCTTTTTGTTCCGCGAAGATGATGTGTACAAAAAGGTGAGCATGCTCAGCGGGGGCGAGCGGGGACGATTGGCCCTGGCGATTTTATCATTGCAAGGGGCGAACTTTTTGCTGCTTGACGAACCGACCAACCATCTGGACATTCCTTCGCAAGAAGCCTTGCAGGAAGCGCTGGAGCAGTTTAGCGGCACCATTTTGATGGTGTCCCATGACCGTTACCTGGTTAATGCGCTGGCAACGGAGATTTGGGTGGTGGCAGACGGCCGTTTACGCATTTACTCAGGCGGTTACCAAAACTATCTCAACATTCGTGAACAAGAAGCGGAAGCTGCCAAAGAAGCCGCAGCCCAGGCACGCCAAGCCGAAAAAGCCGCTCGCAGCAGTGACAACGGCAGCCAGCTCAGCAAAAATGAGCTGCGCAGGCAGGCCGAAGCCCTGGCCGAGGTCGAAAACGCTATCGAAGCAACCGAAGCGGAGATTGCCCAAATTGGCAAGGCGCTGCAAGAAGCGACAAGCGACGAATCTTTTGCTAAGATACAAACGCTCAGCGAGGCGTACGCCGCTGCCGAAACCAAACTAGCATCATTGCTGGAACAATGGGAGACAATGCATGAGTGACAACAAAGAAGCCACCACTTACGCCGGGAAGGTCATTATTGGACTGACGGGCAACATCGCCACGGGCAAATCGGCCGTGATGCGGCTGGCGCATGATCACGGGGCGCTCACCATTGATGCCGACAAGATTGTGCATGAGTTAATGGATAACGATGCCACCATGCAGGCGGCGATTGCCGTGGCTTTTGGTTCTGAGGTTAGACGGGAAGACGGCCGTATCGACCGCAAAAAATTAGGCGAAATCGCTTTTGCCGACCCCACCGCCCTGCAAGATTTAGAAGCGATGACCCATCCTGCCGTGGGCAAAGAAGTAGATGCCCGCATTTTAGCCAGCAAACAAGACATCATCTTTATTGAGGCGATTAAACTGTTAGAAGGCAATCTGCGCAATATTTGCCACCAAATTTGGGTGACGCGGTGCAGTCCGCAGCGGCAGCTTGAACGGCTGCGCGTTTGCCGGGGCATGGAAACTGAATTGGCCGCTGTGCGCATCAAAGCCCAGCCGCCACAGGAAGAAAAAGTGGCCCAATCCGATGTGCTGATCGATACCAACGGGCTGATGCGGGATACCGAGGCTCAGTTTGACATTGCTTGGGTCAGACTGCCTGATCCGGCCACAGCCGAGCCGATGAACCGTCTCCCCCTGCCAGATGAGTCTGAACAAAATGGCACAAAACCATTAACTGGCCGTCAAGCCGCACCCAAGGCGGCTGCCCCTAAAAAAGTAGCAACTGAAGCACCCCCGCCACGTTTGCAGCCCAGTGAACGTCCCGAAGATTTGCAGGTGCGCCGGGCACGGCCGTCCGACATCCCCTCCGTTTTGCTGCTCATCCAAAAAGCAACAGACGGCAAGGTGCAAATGAAACGCTCCGATCTGTTGATGGCCCTGAGTGAGCGGGGTTATTTCATTGGCCAGGTGGGGGCAGAAATCAGTACAGTCATTGGCTATAACATCGACAGCCAGGTTGCTCGCATCGACGAAATCTATATTTATCCGCTAGAGATGGCCACACAGACGGGCAAAGCCGTCCTGGAAGATATTGAAATCTCGGCGGCCACACACATGGGCCAAATTCTTGTGGCCTTTTTGCCACAAGATACCCCAGACGTCATCCGTGAGATGTTTCTGGCAGAAGCGTATGAGCCAATGCCATTTGATGAAATGGCGCGCGGCTGGCAGTTGGCCATCGAGGAATCGCAGCCAGAAGGAACCGATTATCTGGTACGGCTGCTGCGGGATACGCGGGCAGGCTGAATCATGGCCAGAAAAGCACATTCAACGCAAAGGGGAAAAGAATGGAAGGCGCAAAGTTTTTTCTTTGCCACTTTGATCGCTTCACGCCTTTGCGTCAAAAATACAGATGGGCTTCGAGCGGCCTTGCGAGGTACAGTTTGATGCGCTTTATCTGGGCGTGGCTGCTGTATACCTGGGGCGGGCTGCACCGCTATTTTGGCATTCAAAACAGCATGGCGCGGGAGCATGAGCGAGCGGTGCATTATTTTAGTCGGGCGTATAAGGTTGATCCGACGTTTCGGGCAGCGCGGCTGCACCGGGGCATCTTGCTGGGGCGGGAGCTGGGGCGCATTGATGAGGCAATTGCTGATTTTGATGCACTGTTGGCAGAAGACCCAACCTACTACCTGGCGTTGTTTAATCGGGGGATGATGTGGATGGAAAACGGCCGTTTCACCCAGGCCCTGTCCGATATGGAAGCATACCTCACTCAGTCCGACCCCTCCGACGAAAACTGGCCCGACGCCCAGCGCATCGTCCGCCTCCTCCAGGACATAGACCAAGAATAGTGTCCAAAAATTATCGGCATAAGTCAAAAATCAGGGATGAATTCATAGCTGTTGGTTTTGTTGAATATAGTGCTTCATTTAAGCAAGGGAAAGGTTTTTATGGGAGAAAGAAGGAATGGTTTGATTAAAGGCTTGTCA
>JBNKLQ010000444.1:0-3659 GCA_050292445.1 Promineifilaceae bacterium (SeqCode)
AGCAACTGGCCGCTTGCTTGTAGAACAACTGCTGAATCGGGGTGAATTGGTCAAAATAATTGTACGAGCACAGAGCAATTCACCCGAAACAGTTAAGAATCATAAAAATTTGTCCATCATCCAGGCCAGTGTCCTTGAACTTAGTGATGCTGAGTTGGCCCAGCATGTCAAAGGTTGTAACGCCGTTGCGTCTTGCCTGGGACACAACTTGAGTTTGAAGGGCTTATATGGTCATCCCCGGAAGCTTGTCACGGATGCTACACGTCGATTGTGCCAGGCAATTAAGACAAATAAGCCCCAAGTGCCGGTCAAGTTTGTCTTAATGAACTCCGCCGGTAACAGCAACCGTGATCTCGCCGAACCTGTTTCATTTGGTCAAAAGTTTGTGACCGGGTTGATACGAATAGTATTGCCACCACATGCGGATAATGAAAAGGCCGCAGATTTTCTGCGCCTTGAAATCGGTCAGGACGATAGTGACATTGAGTG
Source organism: Promineifilaceae bacterium (SeqCode) (assembly GCA_050292445.1). Lineage (GTDB taxonomy): Bacteria > Chloroflexota > Anaerolineae > Promineifilales > Promineifilaceae > Leptofilum. Next base: position 490 of record JBNKLQ010000444.1, read on the forward strand.
GGCAGCGGTTCGTCCCGACACTTTAACTAATGAGGAAGAGGTAACTGAGTACGAGGTATATCCTTCCCCAATTCGCAGCGCAATATTTAACCCAGGCAAAACCAGCCGAATTAATGTCGGTCACTTCATGGCTGAGCTTATTGCAAACCAGGAAACTTGGATGAAGTGGAAAGGGCAAATGCCGGTAATCTACAACAGGGAATAGAAGTGGATAACTATTATCTTGGAGAAACAGATATGAAAGCAATTTTATTTAGAGAATATGGTTCACCCGATGTGCTTAAACTTGAGGAAGTAGAAAAACCATCGCCTAAAGAAAATCAGGTTCTGGTTAAAGTAATGGCAGCAGCGGCCAATCCACTAGACTGGCACCGTATGCGAGCAGACCCATTTTTGGTGCGCCTGGGGGATGGGCTGCTCAAGCCAAAAGACCCAAGGCTCGGTGCCGATGTGGCCGGGCAAGTTGAAGCAGTTGGCAGCAACGTCACGCAGTTCCAGCCAGGCGATGAAGTTTTTGGCGAGGTCGTTGGTGGGTTTGCCGAGTATGTGTGTGCCGCTGAAAGCAATCTGGTGCATAAACCAGCCAACTTATCGTTTGAGGAAGCAGCGGCCGTTCCCGTCGTAGGCTTCACGGCTTTGCAAGGCCTGCGCCATGCCGGGCAGATTCAGCCGGGGCAAAAAGTCTTGGTCAACGGAGCATCTGGCGGAGTGGGCACGTTTGCGGTGCAGATTGCCAAGTCGTTTGGTGCCGAAGTGACGGCCGTATGCAGCACGCGCAATTTGGAGTTGGTGCGCTCGATTGGGGCCGACCATGTGGTGGATTACACGAAGGAGGATTTCACCAGAAACGGGCAGCAGTATGATGTAATTTATGATGCTATTGGTAATCGTTCGGTTTCCGATTACAAACGCGCCCTGAAACCCCAGGGAAGCTGCGTCATTGCTGGCTTCACCACAATGCCCCGTATGTTTGAGCATATGATTCTGGGGCCATTGCAGTCACGAGGGGATAAGCAGATAGGCATGATGGGGGTGGCACAGTCAAATAAAGAAGATTTACTCTTTATCAGCGAACTTCTTGAAGCTGGTAAAGTGGTGCCGGTGATTGATAGACGTTATCCTTTGCGCGAAACGGCCGCAGCCATCCGCTATCTGGAAACAGGACGCGCTCGCGGCAAAGTCATCATCACTGTAGAGAACCCTGGATGATGAAAGCAATTGTCTATGAACAATATGGCCCGCCCAATGTTCTGCAACTCCAAGAAGTAGAAAAACCAACGCCCAAAGACAACGAAGTTCTGATAAAAATACATGCCACGACGGTAACGGCCGCAGACTGCCTGATGCGCCGTGGTGAACCAACATGGGGCAGACTCATTCTTGGCCTCCGGAAACCCAGAAAGCGATTCCAAATCCCTGGAACCGAACTGGCCGGGGAAATAGAAGCTGTTGGCAACAACGTCAGACGATTTAAGCCAGGCGACCAAGTTTATGGATTCACCGGCTTTGGTGCTAGCGCCTACGCCCAGTACACCTGTATGCCGAAAAAAGGGTCTTTAGCCTTAAAACCTACCAATAAGAGCTATGAGGAAGCTGCTGCGGCCGTTGACGGGGCATCAACCGCGTATTTTTTCCTAAAAGAAAAGGCAGCTATTCAGAGCGGACAAAAAGTCCTCATCATTGGTGCGTCTGGCAGCATCGGCACTTATGCCGTACAACTTGCCAGGTACTTTGGGGCAGAAGTTACTGGCGTTTGCAGCACCAGAAACATTGATCTTGTGGCATCTCTAGGCGCGCATAAAGTAATTGATTACACGAAAGAGGACTTTACCCAGAGAGGCAAAACATACGACATTATTTTTGACACGGTTACCAAAAGTTCGTTTTCACAATGCAAGAGCTCCTTAACGGAAAACGGCCGTTATCTGCCAACAACCGGGTTGATAAACAGTTTGCTGGTACGCTGGACATCAATAACGGGTGGCAAGCGCGTCGTTAGTGGGATGTCAATCGAAAAAAATGAAGCGCTTGCCTTTCTTAAAGAGCTGATTGAGACAGAGAAACTAAAAATTATCATAGACAGACGCTACCCGTTGGCTCAAATTGCCGAGGCTCACCGGTTTGTTGATACGGGGCATAAAAGGGGAAATGTCGTCATCACCGTGGCAGACTCGATGGACAATTAGCACCGCAAACAGTTAGGAAATAATTCATGAAAGCAGTTGTATGGACAAAGTATGGCTCACCAGATGCGCTTCAATACAAAGAGGTGCCAAAACCTGTCCCTAAAGACAATGAGCTCCTGATACGGGTAGAGGCGTCAACTGTTACCGCAGGCGATTGTGAAGTGCGCAGTCTAAAGCTGCCGCTCTGGATACGGCTCCCCATGCGCATTTTTATGGGCTTCAGCAAACCCACAAGAATCAAGATTCTAGGGCAGGAGCTGGCCGGAGAAATTGAAGCCGTAGGCAAAGATGTCAAACGATTTAAAGTAGGTGATGCGGTCTTTGCTAGCACGGGCCTGAGATTTGGTGGGTATGGTGAGTATGCTTGTTTGCCGGAAAACGGTGTGATAGCCATCAAACCAAACAATATGACCTATGAGGAGGCAGCTGCTGTGCCAACAGGGGGGCTGGAAGCCTTACATTTTCTAAGACTGGCAAAAATCAAGCCTGGGCAAACCGTGTTAATTAATGGTGCGGGCGGAAGTATTGGCACGTTTGGCGTACAGTTGGCCAGGTATTTTGGCGCGGAAGTAACGGCCGTAGATAGCACAGAAAAATTAGAAATGCTGCACTCTCTTGGCGCAGATCATGTTATTGACTACACGCAAGAAGATTTCACCAGGCAAGGCAAGACTTTTGATGTAATTTTTGACGTGATTGGCAAAGCGCCATTAGCCCGCAGCATCAAATCGCTCAAAGCAAACGGACAGTATCTTATGGCCAATCCCAGGCCGTCAAAAATCATTTATGGGCGTTGGATTACCAGAAACAGCAGCAAAAAAGTCATTTCGCAGACGGCAAACCAGACGCGTGAAGATTTAATTTTCTTAAGAGAGCTAATCGAAACCGGGAAGATTCAGACGATCATCGACAAGCGCTTTCCGCTGGAACAAACGGCCGTAGCCCACCAGTATGTGGAAACAGGGCAGAAAAAGGGAAACGTCA
>JBNKLQ010000445.1:0-3626 GCA_050292445.1 Promineifilaceae bacterium (SeqCode)
CAGGCCACCGCTCTCGCTCTGTTGCACAGTCGCCCGAATTTGCAGTCCGTTTTTTATGTCAACTGGGCGTATCGCCGTGCCATCTTCATACGTAATTTGCGGCACAGGTTGGGAGCGAATCTGGTAAAGCTGCCCGTTTTCTGTCATGACTTTGATGAGGGGTTCGTCTTGGGGAATGAGGTTAACGGCCGTAATCGTCCCTTGCACCACAAATTCACCGTCGGGGATCACAACGGGGTTCAGCTCCAGACCAGTGACTTCATCAAGCATCGGCGTGGCGGGAACAGCCTGTCCTGAGCCTGTCGAAGGGGCCGTTGGCTCGCTAGGCACACTGCCAACGGTACAGCTCGTCAACAATCCCAAGAAAACAAGGCCAACCATTCCAGATTTCTTTAGGCAAATCGATATTGACCACAAATATTTGTTCATGATACCCTGTCCTTTATCTAACATTTTAGTACCTTGCGTTTACGGCCGTCGAGCCAAGCAGCCATCATCATACCCTCTTTAGAAAGCAAAAGCATAGCGCCAGACGGCCGCAAGCCATTCAATTGCTCATTGATAAAGTGAGCAGGGAGGTTACACAATGTCTTCACAATTTCGGTCACGCCGAACCCTCGTTTTGTTTTTGCTTCTCTTCACGTTGTTATTTGCTTCATTAGCCGCTGCCCAAAACAGTCAAATACACGGTCACGAAGCCCAGACGGTTGCCAGCTATGAGCTGCTAGGCGAAGTCACCTTCCCCACCGGCACCATGTTCAACAACACCGAAGTCGGCGGCCTATCCAGCATCGTCTACGATGCCCGCACCGGCCTCTACTACGCCATCTCCGACGACCGCAGCGAAATCAACGACGCCCGCTACTACACGCTACACATCGATGCGTCTGATGGCTCGCTAGATGATAGCGACATTAGTTTTGTTCGCGTCACCACCATCCTGGATGAAAATGGCCAGCCGTTTGCCACTGGCTCGCTCGACCCGGAAGGGTTGGCGCTGACGGCACGCGGCACGCTGTTTATCTCCTCAGAAGGCAACGCCAGTGCCAGCCCGCCCATTGACCCCTTCATCAAGCGGTTTGTGCGCAATGGCGTGCAAAATGGCAGCCTGATGGTACCCACCAAATACTTGCCAGACGGTGCCGGTACTTTGGGCGTGCGCAACAATCTGGCCTTTGAAAGTCTCACCATCACGCCAAACCAAAAATATATCGTGACTGCTTCGGAAAATGCGCTGGCGCAAGATGGCCCGGCTAGCGACGTAGGCCAGGAAAGCTGGTCGCGCATTTTGGCTTACGATCTACGGACGCGGCAACCTGCGCATGAATTTGTCTATGTGGTTGGGGAAGTGCCTGAGGCACCCGATCCGGCCGACGCCTTCCGCACCAACGGGCTGGTGGAGCTGTTGCCGTTGGACAATAGCGGCACGTTCCTGGCAATGGAGCGCGCTTTTTCTGTGGGCCAGGGTAATACGGTAAGGATATATGAAATCAGCCTGGTTGGAGCCACAGACGTATTGGGTTTTGATGATTTGTATGATGAAGGGACGGGAACTGCCGTATCCTTCACCCCTGTTTCCAAGACCCTCATCTTCGATATCGAGTCCGACTTCGGCATTGCGCCGGATAACTTAGAAGGCATGACGTTTGGCCCCACGCTGCCAGACGGCCGTCGGCTGCTCATCATCGTGTCTGACAATAACTTCAACCCGGTTGATCAGCTCACCCAGTTTATTGCCGTAGCGGTAGAGGTGGTTCCTGCACCATAACCGTATCCTTTTAACCATTTGATCGAAAACGGCCGTTTCTGCTTGTAGTTTAAAAAATGTTTGGGTAATCTTCACGAATAATCCAGAATTGTCATTTCGAGCCGCTTTTGGCGAGAAATCCCTTTAAATTTGGCCAGAAATTTGCCTTGCCATCCTTAGAGGGATTTCTCCCTTTGGTCGAAATGACAAGTAAGGGTAACGTGTTGTTACCCGTTTTATTTATTAAACACCAAGAAACCCGCTCCATACCTTCCGATCAACCCCTTTCCCATTTCTTTTGCTACAATATCATACTATTCGCGCCCGCAGCAGGCGCAAAAGCAAAGATATTATTCAAAAGGGGAACAAAATTGCTTTCATCAAATTTATCGGGGTCAAGTATTAAATGGATTATCACAGCTGGCTGTATACTTCTTATCATCCTCAGTCTGTCAGGCAGGGTCATAGCCGGACACGTCTCACCAGGCTCAGTTCAGTCAATTGCCGGGGGCAACAATTATTATGTGTGTGGCTGCGCCTCCGACGCAGATGGTGATTGTCAGGCTGGAAATGACAGTGGGGCTGGCACATTAAACGATCCATGGGAAACATACGCCCAGGCCCGACAAACCTTTAGCTCACTCTCTGCAGGTGACAGCATTCTTTTTTGTGAAGGCGGTGCCTGGGAATTAACCGATAACGATACGCGCTGGGTAAACTATAATTGTGAAGCAGATAATCGCTGCTTGGTTGGTAGTTATACACCCACATGGGCTTCTGGAGACGAAGCTCGTCCAATCATGACACAAACAACCACTGGGGACTTGTTCCGGCTAGAAGACGGCGGCAATGCCGAGCATGAAGAAGGCTATATTATTGAAAACCTGGACTTACGCAGCCTAACTCATAGCAGTAACGGCATCTTGTTATATAACGACATTGATGATGTTGAAATCCGCAACGTGAATATCCAGGGATTTGACCTCGGCGTCCATCTGGCTGGCTCCAATGCCTGTTCGGCTGACCCAGCTTGTGATGGTAAAAACGAACGCATCACTTTGCGCGACTCGACCATCCTCAACAATTTCTCTCAGGGCTGGCTAGGCGCGTCCAGCGGTTCACAGATTATCAATAATTATTTTGAAGGGAATGGGGATGCCAATATATTTGACCACAATATTTATGTGAGTGGTTCTTCAGGTGGACAAACACAAGGCATTCGAATCATTGGGAACCAACTTTACCAATCATCACGGGGCAGCACAAGCAGCTGCGCTGGTGTATCCTTGGTGGTGCACGGTGAACATAATGATCTCATTATCGAAGGAAACGAGATTTGGGAAGATGTTGGCGCTGCCAACGGCGGCTGTTGGGGTATTGCGGTAGACAATGGGTACGGTGGAGAGGCGGAGGGATTTACCAATGTTATCATCCGTAACAACGTGGTGCGTAATGTGGGCAATCTGAGTATCGGGGTGGGTGCTTGTGCAAACTGCGTGATCGAGAACAACCTCATTATCAACGAGCAAAGTTATGGCGTCACAGCCATCGCTGCCCCAAATCGTGCACTTGGTGCGGGGGACCTGGAACAAGACAATATCACCATACGGAACAATTCAATCTGGCTCGATACCCCAGGCAGCCGTGGGATTTCGGTTAATGATTTGGGGAACAATCATGTTGTCGTGAGTAATGCCATTTATTACGCTGGCACGAGCGATAGTTTTGACTGTTTTTCTGTGAACTTACCCCCAACGGCTTTTGACGTCTTTGACTACAACCTTTGCTATTATCCCAATGCAAGTGGCGCGGACTGGTCATCCCAGGACAGCGCGTTAAGCGACTGGCAAACCAATACAGATTTTGACCTGAACTCCTG
>JBNKLQ010000446.1:0-3602 GCA_050292445.1 Promineifilaceae bacterium (SeqCode)
ACCCCCCACCTCGGCCAGCTAATCACGACCCCTTACACGCACCAGCAGGTGCCGCTGCTGGCCGATCCCGCCGCCGAACCAGAAAAAGGGACCGGCGCGGTGATGTGCTGCACCTTTGGCGACAATGCCGACGTGACTTGGTGGCGCACCCACCATTTGCCCTTGATAGAAGCGATTGGTGGAAACGGCCGTCTCACCCCCGCCGCCGGTCCCGATCTTGCCGGACACACGACCGCTGAGGCCCGCCAAATCATCATCGCCAAGCTCAAAGACGCGGGCGAGCTGTTGGGTGAAGAGAAAATCAGCCAGCACGTACGCACCCACGAGCGCTGCGACACGCCGGTAGAGTATCGCGTGGTATCGCAATGGTTCATCCGCCTGCTGGATTTTAAAGACGAACTGCTGGCGCAGGGTGAGCAAATCAACTGGCAGCCAGCCCACATGAAGCTGCGCTACCGGCAGTGGGTGGAGAACCTGGCCTGGGATTGGTGCATCTCGCGGCAGCGCTTTTTTGGCGTGCCTTTCCCCGTGTGGAGCTGTGCCAACTGCGGCGAAACCATTCTGGCCGATGAGGCTGATTTGCCCGTAGACCCGTTGGCCGACAAACCAGCTCATCCTTGCCCCAGCTGCCAATCCACCGAGTTCATCCCCGAGGCAGACGTGATGGACACCTGGGCCACCTCCTCGCTTTCGCCGCAAATTGTGGGTCAGTGGCCGGGCAACGAAGACCTCTATGAGCAAACGTACCCGTTCTCGCTGCGACCGCAGGCGCATGAGATTATTCGCACCTGGGCCTTTTACACCATCGCCAAATCGTGGCTGCACTTTGGCATGCTGCCGTTTGAATCAGTAGGTATTTCCGGCTGGGGATTAGCTCCGGCAGGAGAAGGCAAAATCAGCAAAAGCAAAAAGAGCAGCGTGGCCGCACCGCTGGCAATGATCGAGCAATATTCAGCCGATGCGGTTCGCTATTGGTCCGCTAGCACGGGCCTGGGCAAGGATGCCATCATCAGCGAGGAAAAAATCCAGGCCGGGGCGAAGCTGGTGAACAAATTGTGGAATGTGGCGCGGTTTTGCAGTCGGTTTTTGGCAGAATGGCAACCGGAATCGGTAAACGGTGAGCGGTTTTCGGTAACCGGTACGTTAGCCGACCGCTGGTTGTTGGCACACACGCAGCAATTGATTGAGCGCGCCACTCAACTGTACGAACAGTACGATTACGCCACAGCGAAAAGTGAAATCGAGCAGTTCTTCTGGCAAATTTTGGCGGATAACTATCTGGAGATGGCCAAAATGCGACTGTACGATGGCGGTCCGGCCAGCGAGGGAGCGCGTTACGCACTGTACCATGCTCTGCTGACCACGCTCAAGCTGTTGGCCCCCATCTTGCCCTTCGTGACGGAGCGCATCTACCAGGGCATGTTTGCCGAAGATGACGGTTCAGCTTCGATTCACACCTCGGCCTGGCCTACGGGTAATGAAATGTGGTGGAATGAAACGGCCGTAACCCACGGTAACCAGCTTGTTGAAATTGCAACGGCCGTACGCCGCTACAAAAGTGAGCAAAACTTATCGCTAGGTGCCGAGCTGTCCAGCCTGCACCTGCACACCGCCGATGCCGAACTTGCTGCCCAACTTCAGGATGCCATTACCGATCTCAGCAGCATCACACGGGCAAAGGAGATTGTGTTGGGTGGTGAGATGGAGGATGGTGGGATGGGGAACGGCCGTTGGCAATTAAGCATTCAAGCCACAGAAACGTAGTTGGAAGGTGACAGGCACTTTCGAAAGTGCCTGTCACCTATTCGCATTTACAAATTCGGAATCACATCCACCCACAGACCAAACACGCCAATAGCAACCAACAGCACGCCAGAGATGCGCGTCAACAGTTTGTAATTTTGGCCCATCCAGCGGGTAAACTTACGCTGGAATGGCATGGCAATAAACGGCAAAAGCACCAGCGGCCAGCCAAACCCCACGCCAAAGGCAAAGAAGTAGGCCAGGCTACTGGACAAATTCGCCACATTGCCTGCACCGAGTAAAAAGGCCGTCACAATTAACGGTCCGGTGCAAGGCAATGTCATTGGGCCAAGCATCAATCCATAAACATATGCGCCAGCGTACGGATTGCTCAATAAAGGGGTTTGCGCCATCGCCAGCCGGTTAAATGGATTGCGTCCTACTAGCATAAGCACGCCCAGCACGATCACAATCCCATAAATGATGGGGAGCAAAATTGGCAGAATGCTGCCAAAGCTTTGTTGCAGCAGATATAAAATCAGCCCGACCAGCATCATCATGCTCAATACACCTGCCAAAACCAGCAGCCCCAACCATTTGGTTGCTGCTTGTGAGCGTTCATTTTGGGCATTCCCAGCCAGGTAGGCAATCAGGCCAGGGTACAGCGGTAAAATACAAACGTTCGTGAGAATGGCGCTGTTGCCCAGCACAAACGCCTCGATTAATTGACTCATCGTGGAAAACTCTCTTACTCTCTTATATGTAGTCGTAGTTTCTTACTGCGAAAAACGGCGCAGTAAAAAACTGCGACTACGGAGGGATATTAACTTTGGGAGGCAGCTTCCAGGTTTTGCAATAGTTCATCCGGGCTTTCAAAACCGGTGGTTAGGTCGGTGGTGGACCCATCTGGCCGGATGATGAAGTGTGGCGTGGAAGGCGGATTGGTGATCGATTGACCAAACGTTTCTACCAGAGAAACGAGCATTTCGGGCGTGGCCACAGCAAAAGCCCAATCAAACCCAGTTTCTTCTGTGTAGTTGGCCAAATCGCCATTGCCAATGTTGGTTTCCACACTCAAGGAAACAAAAACAACATCTTCGCTGCCACCCAGCTGCGCTTTGGCCTGGGAAACGTTGGTAAGTTGGCGGCGGCAGTTGGTACACCAGGTAGCCATTGGCTCAACAAAAACGGTCTTGCCCGCAAAGTCGGCCAGGGTAAAGGTTTCGCCAGAGCGCACGTCGGTGAGCGCAATGGTTTTCCAGGCGGGAGTGTCGGACATGGCCATATCGTCGTCCATCTCTTCCGCCATGTCGTCCATCTCTTCCATCGTTTCTTCCATCTCGGCCATGCCTTCTTCATGTTCGGTCATAGCCATGTCTTCATCCATAGACTCATCGTCCATGGATTCATCTTCCATCATCTCGTCGTCTTCCATGGATTCGTCCATCATTTCTTCATCTGTTGTGGTGGTATCGGAGGTGCTGGGTTCAACGGCCGTTTCACCACTGCCACCACACGCCACCAACAGCAGCAAAGCAACCAATAAAATTGAATAAATCTTTATATTTTTCATTCGGAGTTTCTCCTCAATTTCAGTTTTATAAACTCATCATCGTGGCAGCCCCAGAGCTGCTACCAGGCATGAAGATAGCGGGCAACAATTAACGCCAGCTTTTCAAATGATTACAGATTGCTTACAAAGAAACGTAGGGAAACTTACACAAATAGGGACGCTACTCATTCCGTTCTAAAATTATTGTGGCTGAGAAAAAAATGTTTGTAGTAGAGTTGTCCTAACGGCAACAATTTCAGTCCGGGAGGAAGTATTTAGAACAATATAGGGTCAATAAATTTCATCT
>JBNKLQ010000447.1:0-3591 GCA_050292445.1 Promineifilaceae bacterium (SeqCode)
GGCTAATGCTTTGATGGAAGTGGAGACAATGGATCGCAGCACCTTTGAGAAGCTGATGAACGAAACGCTGCCGATTGATTCCACAGATGGCAAGCCTGAAACGGAAGAATTAACAGATGCTTTGGTTGAAGAAGTAATGCCATCTTCTGATTGATTTTGAGCCATCTGGCTGATTGTTCTTGATGGCCTCCTCACTATTTGGTGAGGGGGCTTTTTTCTTTGTCGGGACGTTTTTACGTTTTGCGGGATAATAAAAGCTATGACTGCACGATTTCGTCGCATGGGGCGACGGTACGAATCTGATCCAGATGCAAAGACGAAGCGCCTGAGCCGAGAGAGTTTGCACACTTTCAGGAGACTTTTGGTGTATGTACGGCCGTATCGCCGCCAGATGGCCTTCTCCATTACGCTGCTGCTGTTCAGCACGCTGTTAGGGCTGGTCTTGCCGTTGGTGGTACAAAATCTGGTAGACGTCGTCCTCATTGACAAAAATCTGACTCGGCTGAATCAATTGGCCATTGGTTTGTTTGTGGTGTTTATTTTGCAGGCGGTGTTTAGCTTTGGTCATCGGCTGACGTTAGCATTTGTTGGGGAAAAAGTGATTGCCACCATTCGGGTGCAAATTTACACGCACCTGCAATCGCTGTCGCTAAAATATTTTGCCGATCATCGGACGGGTGAGGTAGTGTCCCGACTTACCAACGATGTGTCGCTGCTGCAAAATGCGGTGACGGATAACCTGGTGGCGCTGCTGCGACAGGCAATTACGTTGGTGGGTGCGGCCGTTTTGCTTTTTTGGCTCAACTGGCGGCTGACACTGATTATTCTTACGGGTATTCCCATCATTTCGCTAACGATGGTGTTCCTGGGGCGGCAGATTCGCAAGGCGGCCAGGGCCGTGCAGGATGCCCTGGCAGAAGCGGCTAACGTGGTAGAAGAAACGGTGAGCGGCATTCGTATTGTGAAGTCGTTTGTTCGGGAGCCGCATGAAATCGGCCGTTTTTCGGCACGGGTTAATGAGACGTATGAAGCCGCCATGTGGCGGGCTAAAATCGGCGCGGTGCTGGGACCAATGATTGGCTTCATGGCCTTTGCTTCGATTACGATTACGCTCTGGTTTGGCAGCTTTGAGGTGATCGAAGGGCGGTTGTCGGCTGGTGGTCTGGTAGCTTATCTGGTCTACACCATGATGGTCGCCGCTCCCATTGCCTCACTGGCGGGACTGTATGCGCAGTTTCAGTCGGCGTTGGGGGCGACCGAACGGCTGTTTGAGCTATTGGATACGGAGCCTGACGTAGCTGATCGTTCTGATGCTTCGGTTCTGCCACCTGTTGCTGGCCGGGTGGAATTTGATGGGGTTGATTTTGATTATACGACGGCCGTTCCCATTCTGAAGCAAGTCTCGTTTGTGGCTGAACCGGGACAGGTGGTGGCGCTGGTTGGTCCCAGCGGCGCGGGCAAAAGCACGTTGGTGAATTTGATTCCCCGATTTTATGATGTGGGCGACGGCCGTATCCTTATCGACGGCTGCGACGTGCGGGACGTGACAGTGAAAAGCTTGCGTCAGCAGATCGGCATCGTGCCGCAGGAAACGATTCTGTTTTCTGACACCGTGCTGGAAAACATTCGCTACGGCAGGCTGGAGGCGACGCAGGCGGAGATTGAAGCCGCTGCTCAAGCGGCCAATGCCCACGACTTCATCACCAACGATCTGTCAGATGGTTACCAGACGATGGTGGGCGAGCGGGGCGTCAAGCTGAGCGGTGGCCAGCGACAGCGGGTGTCCATTGCTCGGGCTATCCTCAAAGATCCGCGCATCCTTATTTTGGATGAAGCCACCTCTTCACTAGACAGTGAAAGTGAGAGTTTAGTGCAGGAAGCCTTGGAGCGGTTGATGAACGGCCGTACCTCCTTTGTCATTGCCCACCGCCTAAGTACCGTGATTAATGCCGACTGGGTGCTGGTGTTGGACCAGGGGCGTGTGGTTGAGCAGGGTACGCACAGCCAGCTGCTGCAAAACACGGATGGACTTTATTATCGACTGTACCAAATGCAGTTTTCTACTAATGGAGATAGGAGATTAGAGATTGGAGATTGAACAGCGTTTTAATCTCCAATCTCCACTCTCTAATCTCTTTCAAAATGGACTATTGAATGGAGCAAGAGAACAACATCGCTGAACGAAATTACCCAACCGATGTGGAGATTGTGCCGGTAAACGGCCGTGAATTTATCCTCATCGGTACGGCCCACATTTCCCAGGAATCCACTGACCTGGTGCGGGCGGTGATCGAGCAAGAGCACCCCGATGTGGTGTGCGTAGAGTTGGACGAGCAGCGCTACAAAACCCTCTCGGAAAAAACCAAGTGGGAAAATCTTGATCTGAAACAAATTATTCGCCAAAAACAACTGCCGACCCTATTGGTTAACTTGCTATTGGCCTCCTACCAAAGGCGGCTGGGTAAGCAGTTAGGTATCACCCCTGGGACTGAACTGCTTGAAGCCACCAAAGTGGCTCAAGAGTTGGATATTCCTCTGGCTCTGGTGGACCGCGACGTGCGCATTACGCTGCGCCGTGCCTGGAACAGCATGAGCTTCTGGGAAAAAATGAAGCTGCTCGGCTCCGGCTTTATTGGCGCAGTGGAAGGGGAAGAAATTTCCGAAGAGATGCTCAGCGAAATTCGCCAATCGGATGTGCTGACGGAGCTAATGAACGAGCTGGGCGAATTTATGCCCGTGCTGAAAGGCGTTCTCATTGATGAACGGGATACGTACATCGCTCAAAAAACCCGCGATGCAGCAGGTCAGAAAGTGGTGGCTGTCGTTGGGGCTGGACATTTAAGCGGTATCAAGCAAGCCTTGCTGGAAAATCGCCAGGATGATTTGAGCGTCATTGAGCAGGTGCCGCCACCCTCGCCGGTGGGCAAAATTATTGGTTGGGGCATCCCGGCGCTGATCATTGGCATGATTGTGTACATTGGCATCACGCAGGGCGCATCGGCTGCGGGTGATAATTTGCTGTACTGGTTTTTGGTCAACGGCATCCCCAGTGCGATTGGCGCGGTGATTGCTTGGGCGCACCCGCTGACGATTGCGGTTTCCTTTTTGGGCGCGCCGCTTACCAGCCTGACGCCGGTGATTGGGGCTGGCTACGTAGCGGCTTTTGTGCAGGCCTATTTTGCGCCACCTATTGTGCATGAGTTCAAAACGGTGGGGGATGATATCAGCCATTGGCGCAAGTGGTGGCAAAACAAGCTGCTCCGCGTGCTGCTGGTGTTTATTTTGACCAGCCTGGGCAGTGTTCTGGGCACCTATCTCGGCGCGGCGCAAATCATTTCGAATTTGTTTTAGTAGCCGCAGTTTTTTACTGCGTTTCTTGAGCGCGCTAAGAAAGCGCGGCTACGGGAGTAGGCGTTTTGAAAAAGTGGCTTAGACGAATATTTTGGGGCTTTTCAGCCGTTCTCCTCCTCATACTCCTCACCTCTGGCGGCATTATTTTGTATGAGGGCTGGTTTGGCGAATCCTCTGCGCAGTGGACCAATGTCACTTACACCGACGCCGACGGCACGGAACTGCGCGGCTATCTGGCCC
>JBNKLQ010000448.1:0-3559 GCA_050292445.1 Promineifilaceae bacterium (SeqCode)
GAAGGGGAATGTACCCGCCAATACCGCAAAACCGAGAAACAACGGTAAGAACCAGACAATCTGCAAGTTTGTGGCAAAATCCGCTTCAGCCCACACCGTCAGGTCAAAAGTAGGTTCCGGCAGTTGGAAATAAAGCACCAGGAAGGCGATAAAGGAGATAAAACTGCCGATGAGCAAATACAGCGTCAGCTTCATTGCCGCATATTCGCGCCGCTCCTTCCAGCCCCAGATGACAATCATGACATACATGGGCAGCACAGCCAGCTCATAAAAGAAGAAGAGCAAAAAGGCATCCACCGCCACAAACACGCCATGTACACCCGCTACCAGCAGCATGAAGAAGGCAAAAAATTCACGCGGCCGATCCGAAATGCTCCAGGAGATGAGCGTACCGCCCAGGCCCACAATAGCCGTCAGGAAGACCAGCGTGGCACTTAGCCCGTCCACCCCCAGCGAATAGCTGATGCCAATGCTGGGGATCCAATCATGTTTTTCCGTAAATTGCAGCGTGTTTCCCCAAGGGGTCCCCGCTACCGGCAAGTTGGCCTGGTAGGAAAAATAGACATAGGCCGACAAGATCAAGCCGATAATCATGGCCGCCAGCGCCATCATGCGCGCATTCTCCCCTCGCTCTTTGGGCAGCATGAGGATAATGATGGCCGCCGCTATCGGTGACAGCGTAATGATTGATAAAAAGGGAAATTCCATAAATTCTCTTCCCGCGTAAAAGAGTGTAATTGAGTAATTGTGTAATTAACTGATTTCACAATCACCTAATTACTGAATTACTAAAAAAGTTTTGTAATCGTATCGTTGATAAAGACCAAAATCCACTGCGGCCAAATGCCCAGGCTGAGCATAAGGGCCATGAGTGGCCAGATCACCAGATGTTCGCGCAAGGTCATGTCGGGCAGCTTAGCCCATTCTGGCTTTACGGGACCATGTAGGGTTTCACCAATGCCTTTCAGAATGTAGGCACCGGTCATGAGCAAGCCCAACATGGAAATGGCCAACTGCAAGGTAAAGATGTTCCAACTGCCGCGCACAATCATGAATTCGCTAACGAAGCCGTTTAAGCCAGGCAACCCGAGTGACGCCATGCTGGTAAAGATCAAAATTGTGCCAAATACTGGCATGATGGTCCAGATGCCGCCAAACTGTTTGAGATCGCGAGTGTGCGCCCGGTCGTAGATGACACCCACCAGGAAGAACATCCCTGCGGCCGACAAACCATGATTCACCATTTGGAAGACAGCACCGCTGGTAGCCATGATGGCGTCTGTAGATGTGCCCAAGCCAGAGAAGGAACGGCCGTAAGCAAAGGCCATCACCGCAATGCCCAACACTACAAACCCCATGTGGTTAATCGAGGAGTAAGCGACCAATCGCTTGAAGTCCCATTGGCCAAACGCCGCAAAGCCGCCTAGAACAATGCTTATTGCACCCAACCATGCCAGGACAACGGCCGTTTGGTTCGCCTGCTGTGGGAACAACGGAATCACCAACCGGATGAAACCGTAAGCACCCAGCTTCAGCAAAACGCCGGCCAAAATCATCGAGCCAGCCGTGGGCGCCTGCGTATGAGCATCTGGCAGCCAGGTGTGGAACGGCCAGATGGGGACTTTGATGGCAAAGGCAATGAAGAACGCCCAGTAGGCAATTGACTTCACCACTTGCACATCCAGGCCAGTGCCTGCCAAGGTACCGCTCGTCATGTTCACCCAGCTGTCCATCAAGGTGGGAATGTCAAAGGTGCCCATCGACAGGCCAATCACCTGAATCGAAAGCAGCAAACCCAAACTACCGGCCATCGTATAAATAAAGAACTTAAACGACGCGTAATCCCGGTCCTTGCCACCCCACAGCTTGATGAGGAAATACATCGGCACCAAACCAAACTCCCAAAAGACGAAGAAAATCATCAGGTCCATTGAGGCAAACAAGCCGAGCATGGCGGTTTCCATGATGAGGAAAAGCACCATGTACATCCGCACCTTTTCTTCAATGCTAAAGGAAGCCAAAATTGCCAGCGGGGTCAAAATGACTGTCAAAAAGAACATCGCCAGGCTGATACCGTCGATGCCCAGATGGTAACTAGCACCAATCGCCGGGAACCACTCAGCCTGCACCTCAAACTGAATGTTGGCGGCAACCCGGTCATAGTTGAACCACATGATGAGCACCAACACAATGGGCACCAAACTCAGCACAAAGGCCAGGCGGCGAATCAGATTCTTTTCATCCTCTGGCAGCACAAAAATGATCAAGGCTACTAGCGTTGGAAAGAAAATGATTAGATTCAGCAGGTTATCTTGAATAAAATCCATGTGAAATACCTAATAATGTAAGCGTTTAAACCCTAAGGGTTTGATCATTAGAACCATCGTAAACTCATCATGAAAACCCTTAGGGTTTCCAGATGGTTTATTGGAACCAACTCATGATTTGCTCCGACCAACCATAGTTGATCAAGAAGATAATCATAAAGGCCAAAGCAGCGGCAATAAGGCCAGAAACCAGCACATATTCCTGCACCTTACCGGTTTGTAATTGGCGCACCTCGCGGGTCATCGCCAGGAACTGGTCCTTTACCCAATCCACTGCCCGGCCAAAGACGGCTTCTTCTGTGGCCTTGGCCCCACGCCCAATGGCATAGAAGGTGCGGGCTACCAGATGCAAAATGCCATCAATGATGCCTTTGTCCATCACCTCAAACACAATCACTTCGGAGAAGTAAACAACCGGGCGAATGAACACAACCTGATACAGCTCGTCCCAATACCATTTGTTTTGCAGGAAGCTGTGCAGGGGGCCAAGTGGACGAATAAGCGGGTCATCCTGATCTTTGGTGAGGGGTTTACGGCCGTAAACCAAATAGCCAAAGAAAATACCACCCAAGGCCACAACAACCGAAATAATCAGTGGTTCCCAGCTCCAAGGCAGTGTCTCAATCTTGTGACCAACCAAATGAAGCTCAGACGCATATAACTCTGCAATTGGCTCCTCAATCGTTGCCCCCACAAAATGATGGTACATATTTACAAAGGTACCCTCAGTCCCTAGAAAATTATCGGGGATACCAACCCAGCCAGCCACCACCGCAAAAACAGACAGCAACACAAGTGGAACAGTCATAAAGCCATTGCTTTCGTGAGCGTGTTCAGCCAGGGGCGTGCGCGGTTTACCCAAAAAGGTCATGCTGAGCTGGCGCGTTGTATAAAAAGCTGTCAGGAAGGCTGCAAAGGCTAACATCACCAAAACAAACAAACCAACAGCACTCTGGTCGTGGTCAAAAAGATACCAGGCATCGGCAAAAATTTCGTCCTTCGACCAGAAACCGGCCGTAACCAGCGGCAAACCAGAAAGCGACATACCACCAATCACAAACGTCCAAAAGGTAATCGGCATTTTGTGGCGTAAGCCACCCATGTAACGCATATCCTGCGGGTCTGTGTGATGGTCGTGGACGTGTGCCGCGCCGTGTTCCATGCCATGAATGACCGAGCCGGAAGCAAGGAACAGGAGCGCCTTGAAGAAGCCGTGTGTAATCAGGTGGAAC
>JBNKLQ010000449.1:0-3547 GCA_050292445.1 Promineifilaceae bacterium (SeqCode)
TGAGACTGCTCACCACGATGTCCAGGGGAACCGGTACGCCATTCAGCAGCAAGCTCCCAGCGGAGCGCAGCAGCAGGGCTCCGCCCAGCCCCAGGGCAAAACCAGTCGCCATGCCCACCGTCACGCCAATGGCGACGCTGCCCGCGATGCTGGCCGCCAGGCCCACAATCAGCCCCACAGCGATGCCCAGCATCACGCCCAGAAGCAGCGTGTTGGTTGGCAAACGGAGCAGCCAGAGCAGCAGCCCCAGCAGCAAACCCACCAGCAGGGGCCAGGCAAAAAAGGTCATGAGGAGGAAGCGGAGAACGGCCGTATTGGTCCACTGCTGCCGCCGCAGATCAGCCAGACTAAAATAGGGGGATAATGTGTTGTCGAGTCGTTTGAGATGGTTACGCCAGGCAGAAGGATGGAAAAAGAGCCAGAAGAGCAACCGGACGCTGCCAGCAATTAGATTGGCAGGTAATGTAGGAGCATCGGTGTAGCGGTCGCGTAAGGTGTCACTCATTCGGTAATCGTTGGTCGGTTATCGGTTATCGGTGGTCAGTAATCGGTTCACGGATTACCGTTTACCGATTACGGATTACTGATCGCTGGCCATACGGCGCAGGGGTTCCAACTGGCGTAGCGCTTCTTCGCGCCAATCGTCGCCGGTTTCGCCTTCGCTCAGACTCAGCAGCCGCTCGCGGCACAAAATTTGCAGCGGCATGGGCCAACGGCCGCTTTCGGCCAAAATCCATTCAACATCAGTCGCAGCAAACCGAATTGGTGACGTGGCAATTAAACTGCGCGCCCCTTCTTCTGAAAGTGGACCGAGAACGGCCGTGTAGCCAAAAATATTAAAAAAGGGCGATCCCAATCCCTGGTGTTGCGCCAGCACGTCGGGCGGCTGGGCGCTGGAAAGCACAAAGCCCAAGTTGCCATCCACCTGATTGGTTGCCAGGGAACGCAAACTTTCCCAAAACGCGTCGTCCAGCTCAGGGTAACGGGTCAGGGCCACGCCAATTTCATCAAACAGGATAACGGTGGGCTGGTCAAGCCGCTCGCTCACCACGTCCATAAACGATTCCAGGTGGCAAGGCTCTGGCACATTCAGCCCCATCTCCATGAGCAGGGTGCGCAAAAGCGTTTCCTGATGACCCAACCGGGCATCCTGAAAATCGACAAAAATCCAGCGGGTGTCTGCTGCCTGGGGCAACCAGTTGGCCAGGCGTAAATAATGCAGCAGCGATGTCTTGCCGCTGCGGCGTGGACCAATAATAGCTGCGTTTTGCAACGGCCGTTGCCGCAGCATCATTCCCAACCGCTTCAGCTCCCGCTCTCGCCCGAAGAACTGTTCGGGCTGGGTGATGGGAGGGCCAGCAATGAAGGGTGATTGGGTGACGGCGCTCTGCGAACGCTGGTGAGGGGGTGAAGGGGTGACAGTCACCTTGTCACCTTGCCACCTTGTCACCTTGTTAAATTCTCCATTGCGGATTTGCTCATGGAGTGCGGCCGTTTCTGCCGAAACCGCCACGCCCAGCTCCGATGTCAACAGTTTCTGGCATTGCTCAAACTGGCGCAAAGCGGCCGTGCGCTGGCCGGAAAGCGCCAAAAGCTCCATTAGCAGGCGATGGCTGGCTTCGCGGGTGGGCTCCAGGGTGAGAAGTTGCCGCGCGACACGAATGCCTTCGTCATAATTGGCTTGTATTTGCAAATGGCTGGCCCAGGCATGATGGGCAGTAACGGCCTGATTATGGAACCAGGTGCGCTGCTCCTGCAACCAATTGTCAAAATCGGGTGCCTGCCGAATATAAAACTCTTGCAAAAATTCACCACGATAGAGCTGAACGGCCGTTTGCCACCCTGCGCCTTGCTTCTGCCCCACCTGTAATTCTTCACGGAATACCGCAGTATCCAGCCAAACGGGGGCATCTGGGTTCAGGGCCACCGTTTGATGACTAATCTGTAAATACGGCTCCAAAAATTGGCGCAGCTTCAAGATAACGCCACGTAAATTACGTCGGGCGTCGGACTCAGGCAGTTCCCCCCACAACAGGTTGGCCAGTGCATGGCGGGAATGGGAACGGCCGTTCACTGCCAGGTAACACAACAAGGCCCGCGCCTTCCCCGAATCCAGGCCGATCAACGGTTTATCATCGATTGTGAGTTGGAGCGGCCCCAACAGGGCCAATTTCAGTACTTTTGTCATACCATGTCTTCGCAAATTCGCTTCAGATCAACGCTTGATCAACGCTTGATTGACAGGCATCTGTTAATCTTTAAGCGTGACTTAATAAATTGCGCTTGTTCCATCTAAACGTAAA
This sequence comes from Promineifilaceae bacterium (SeqCode), assembly GCA_050292445.1. Lineage (GTDB taxonomy): Bacteria > Chloroflexota > Anaerolineae > Promineifilales > Promineifilaceae > Leptofilum. The sequence goes on from JBNKLQ010000449.1 coordinate 2,304, forward strand.
CTGCTATTCGCCTTTGCGTTTTCTAAAAACTCTTTGCGGTTTACGTAACCCAGTATACCGGAAACAAGATTTTGATGGAATCAATGAAATAACTAACTTACGCAAAAGTGGACCTATCATGATCAAAATCAAACAACGATTCAACGATTCTCCCGGACAGGCATTGGTCGAATTTGCCCTCATTATTTCCGTACTGCTCATGATGATCTTCTTGATTATTGAGAGTGCCCGCATTTTGTGGGCCTGGAACACGGTACAAAATGCGGCACGAGAAGGGGCACGCTACGCCATCACCGGGCAGGCAGACCAACCAGATTGTGCTGTCGATTTTGGCCAACCCAAATTTGTGGTTCCTGGAGAACGTGATGTTTGTGATGATCTACGTGTAGCCTCCATCATTGATAAAGCACATTCCCATATGGCAGGCTTACCACTTAATGAAACGTCTGTTATCTTTGAAGATGACGACTATTACAATATCGAAGTATGGGGTGTCGATCAAAACGGTCAGCTACAGTACGATTTTGCTGGCATCCCCAGTAATCCGGTGATCGTTCGTGTAACCTATCGGGTACCTATCATTACCCCATTCTTCACACCGATCTTGCCTTCAATTCCGGTGTTTGGACAAGAGACCTTAAATAATGAAACGTTTGGTCAATTAGGCGGCACTGGCAATGAAGGAGCTGCGCTTCCTCCAGATTTGCCGCCTGTACCCACACCAGGTGTCACCCCATCGCCTACACCTATTCCACCAACAGACACACCGGGACCAACATCTACCGCTACAAATACGCCATCGGCCACACCTACCCCTCGCTGCGATGTTGAATTTGAGGGATCAGCCGTAGCTGGCAATAACTTTGTCTTTGTCACTGGTGATGTGGGGATAGAGGTTGAGATCATCAACCTTACCACTGGTGCCACGCTCGGCACTGACACATTGAACGGACCAGTTGATGGCCATGCTTGTGAGGGCTTTAGAGCCATCGTCCTCAATCCTGCGCTTGCTTCTACGGATGTAGGGAATATTCTGCTGGCGGTACAAACAGGTGTAGCGGACAACAACGACACAACAATTGTCATGGGCCAACCGCCAACCCCGACCCCTTCACCTACCCTGACGCCAATTCCCACCAGCACGCCCACCAACACACCGCAGCCCACGCCAACCAATACCCCTAGCGGCCCATACATTGCCATTGCGCCCAACTGTGGTCCTGGGCCAGATATTTTATTCAACG
>JBNKLQ010000450.1:0-3523 GCA_050292445.1 Promineifilaceae bacterium (SeqCode)
CGTTTCCTCCAAAGCGCCCATCACCTCATCCATGGGCAAATCGAGCAGCGCCGCTCGTACTTCCGGCGTCTTGCCCGCCTCGTTAGCAAGCTGGTGCAGCGCCCGGTCAATAACCACTGTTTTGTAGGCCAGACTGCCCAGCAAATCCGCCTCGACCACCGCTCCACCCCGGTTTACCAACTGGACGAGCAGCTTTAACAGCGCACCGCGCACCATCATGGGCACAATGTATTCACTAAAGCGAATACGGGCAATGTCGGCGGCGGTTTGCACGGCCGTTTCAATGTAAGCCGCCAGCGCATCATCCGTCAAATTAACCACATCCGTCTGTTGTAACGCTGCCAGCCGTCCGGCAAAAACAGCCCTCTGTTCGGCGTCCCAGCGGCCCGGATCGAGGCTCAATTTTTGCCGCACGAGCGACAATATCTTGAGCGTCCGCCACGTGAAACGTGGTGTCACTGGCTCCACGCTGGGGATGCCCAACTCGTCCATTTGAATAATCGTGTCGGCTGCCGGTACAGCCAATCCGGCCTCGCGCATGGCGTGCTGCACCTGCTCATACCCATCCGTCACCGCCAAATAATCCAGTGGATAAGGCGGATCAGGGTAATGTTCCAAAATGTCATCCAAAATACGATGTTCTGTTTTGGACAGGACGCGGGTGCGTGGCGCAGGTGCAGGCGGCGCAATGTTATGGAGGGAGGTGATGGGGCGCGTTTGCAGCAGATACAATGCGTCGTCGGCAAACGCCCATTCAATATCTTGCGGCGATTGGTAGTGGCGTTCGATTTTTTCGCCCAGGTCGGCCAATTTTTCCAACTGCGCCGGATTTAGACAAAGACGCTGGCGGTCAGCGGGGTCAACTGCTTGCTTGCGCACGCCGCCGTCTGGCAGGGCATCAATCCGAACTTCTTTTGTGCCTACAGTTTGCTCAACAATAAACGATTTTGCCCCCGGCGCGATCAGGTAGCTGTCGGGCGTAACCTGGCCGGACACGACCGTTTCGCCCAGTCCGTAGGCGGCATTGACCAGCATCTCATCCCGCTTGCCAGTGAGGGGATTGACGGTGAACAGCACACCGGCCGACTGGGGACGCACCATCTGTTGCACGACGACGGACAGGCTGACCTGCTCGTGCGGGAAACCGTTGCGCTGGCGGTAAGCGATGGCGCGTTCTGTCCACAGCGACGCCCAGCACTGCTGTACATAATTGAGCAAGGCGTCCTGACCACGCACGCCCAGATAGGTCTCCTGCTGACCGGCAAAGCTGGCTTCGGGCAAATCCTCGGCGGTAGCGGAGGAGCGCACGGCGACGGCGGCCAACCCGCCATCCAGTTGACGATAGGCGTCGGTGAGGGCGACGGCTACATCAGCAGGCATAGACGCTCTGGCAACTAATCCTTGAATCTGGCGGGCAGTGTTGGCAGAGTTGTTGGGGGAAACGGCCGTTAACAAGCCATCTATTTGCGGCCACACCCCAGCCTCGCCAACGACCCGCCGGTACACATCGGAAGTGACGCAAAAGCCCGGCGGAACCGGCAGCCCCGCCCGCGTCATCTCGCCCAGATTGGCCCCTTTGCCACCCACGCGCTCAATATCTTGGGCGCTAATTTGATCAAACCACAATATAGTCATACTATGAACCTCGATTTTATCGTTTTAATGAGACAATCAACCCGGCAGCGGCGACGACAGCCAGAGAAGCAAAGATCGCCAGCACACTGGTGCCGGTTTCGGCGCTGTTGTTTAACCAGATACCCAGCAGCGGCACGCCGGCCGCACCACCCAAATTACGTGCCAGTTGCAGCGTGCCGCTGATGGCAGCGCGGTCGGTTTCACCAGCCTCATCCTGGGCGATGTGCAGCAGAACGGGCAACAATAGGCCCATCCCGGCCCCAATCAAGCCCGCAGCCGTGTAAACCGCAGCGGCATTGGCGCTGGTCACCAGCAGCAAAAAACCAACCCCCGTTAACAGCCAGGCCGCCAGATTGACCCTGCCTCCCCAACGGCTGGCCAACCAACCGCCGACGCCACTGGCAACGCCCGTGGCTACCATCATCGGCAGCAAAGCAAAGCCCGCGCCGGTGGCCGTTGCGCCCTGCGTTTCGCGCACAAACAGCGGAATGTAGGCGATGGCACTGTGGGTCACGACACCCAAAAAGAGGGCGCTGGTCAGGGTGTTTTTCATGATTGGCAGCCGCAATAAGGACAAGGGCAGCACGGGGTCGGGATGGCGCTGCTCCTGGCGCATACCAACGATGAATAGGAAGACGGCGATGAGAGAAACGGCCGTTCCCCATCCCAAACTCGCCCCACCTGTGCCTATCACATCCAATCCTACCAAGATACCGCTTAATGCCAGGCCCATCAGCGCTGCGCCTTGCCAGTCGATACGGCCGTTTTGTGCCTGGACCGACTTATGCGCGGGCAACCCAATCGCCACCAGCAAAGCGGCCACCCCGCCCACCGGCAAAATGATGGCAAAGCCCCAGCGCCAGCTCAACGTATCGGTGACCCATCCGCCCAACAGCGGCCCGGCCAGATTAGCCAGGATGGAGACCGCGCCAATGGCGCCAAAGGCCCGGCCGCGCGTTTCAGACGGGAACAAATCGCCAATTGCGGCCAGGGCTGCCGGAGCAATGGCCCCAGCGCCGGTCCCTTGTATCACCCGGTAGAGGATGAGTTGGGGCATGGAAACGGCCGTTGCCGCCAGCGCCGACCCCATCAAAAACAACGCCATCCCGCCCAAATAAAGAACGCGCCGCCCTTTTAAGTCGGCTAATTTGCCGAACAGCGGGATGGTGGTGGTTGAGGCCAGCATGTACGCGCCAAACACCCAGCTATACAGCGTAATACTGCCAAATTCGGCGGTGATGGTGGGCAAAGCGGTGGCCACTAAGCTTTTTTCCAGCATCGCGGCACTCATGCCAACTAGAATCCCGGCAAAGCCGAGCCATTTACGATTCATGTCGTTATCCTTTTGTGGGAGTCTTGTCGTCAGGGGTTCCCTCGTGATGAAGAAGGATTAAAAGATGAGACCTATAAGCTGCGACAACAATAACGTTTGTTCCTGCGGATCAAACGTATCGCTGCGCAAGCCAGCAATGAGCACCATGAAATATTGAGAGAAAAACGCTGTCGCCATGAGCTGGCAGTTGGCGTCCGGCGGCAGTTCGCCAGCGGTCTGGGCAGCGGCCAACAACGTGGCCACCTGGCTGATGAAGGTCATGGACTGCGCCTGGTGGGCATCGCCCCACTCACCGCCCATGAATAATGTCTCCTGGAGCAAAACGCGGGTCAATGATGGATTTTGAGCATAATGGTTGTAGAGACTTTGCGCCAGATGCAGCAGTTTATCTATGACGGGCGCATTTTCGGGCAAGGTGGCAAAGGCGGTTTGCAGCACTTGGGCAACGTCTTCGTACAGCGTGGCCGCCAACAACGCCGATTTGTCGGGAAAATGGACGAACATGGTTCCCACAGCGATGTCGGCTTCCCTGGCAATGGCGCGAATGGTGGTTTT
>JBNKLQ010000451.1:0-3515 GCA_050292445.1 Promineifilaceae bacterium (SeqCode)
AGCGCGGATGTCGCGGCAGCGTCACCGTTTTATGCGCAAAGGCAAATATATGCATGATGCCTACGGGCTGTTAGGCTGCGTGGGTTGTGGTCGGTGTGGCGAAACGTGCCTGGTCAATATCACACCTATCGAAGTTTTAAATGCTTTGTATCAAGAGCAAGCTGTGGAGCAATTTGTTCCCGAAAGCGAATTGGAGTTGATTCATGAAAACGTTATTGCAGGAAGTGCGGGAGTCGCCGTCGATTTACATGCCGGTGCCAGCCAAAATAACGGCCGTACGCACTCTCACTGAGCTAGAAAAACTGTATACGATTGAATTACCGTATGGACTTACTCTGGATCACGATCCGGGCCAATTTGTGCAGGTGTCCCTTTTTGGCGTTGGCGAAGCCCCGATCAGCATTTGTTCGGCGCCCAGCCGCAGTGGCAGCAGTTTTGAACTTTGTGTACGCAATGTGGGTAACCTGACCGGAAAGATGCACGCGCTGCAGGTTGGCGACACGTTGGGGATTCGTGGTCCGTTTGGACGTGGTTTCCCCATGGAGCGATTCCGAGGCAAAGATGTGCTTTTTATTGCGGGTGGTTTGGGGTTGGCTCCGCTTCGTTCGGTAATTTACGAAGCGATGAGCCATCGCGAAAAATACAACCGCCTCATTATTCTGTATGGAGCCAGATCCCCAAGGGAAATGCTTTTTCGGGACGAAGTTAACGCATTCAACTGGATGGATGATGTGGAGATGTACACGACGGTTGATTGTGGTGATGAAAGTTGGCATGGCTGTGTGGGATTTGTAAACAGCCTGCTGGATAAAGTTGCTCTCAATCCGCACAACACAACGGCCATCGTCTGTGGCCCACCGATCATGTACAAATTTATCCTGGATGATTTAATCGGGCTGGGCGTTGCTGAACATGATATTTGGCTGAGCTTTGAAAGACATATGAAATGTGGTGTGGGCAAATGTGGTCACTGCCAGATCAACCATATTTATGCCTGTTTGGATGGCCCCTCACTTTCTTACACGGAAATCAAAAATCTGGAGGAAGCATTGTGAACGCATCGACAAATGGCTTGCCACGCGTGGCCTTTTTTGATTTTACCAGTTGTGAAGGATGCCAACTGACCGTTTTGGATGCGCTGCAAACCCATCCAGAACTGTTGAAGGTAATTAACATTGTTGAATTTCGCGAGGCAACGAGTGCCCGCAGCGAGGATTATCAGATTGCAATTATTGAGGGATCGTGTACGCGCCCGAGTGATGAAGAAAGATTGAGGCGGATACGGGAAACGGCCGTTTACATCATTGCCCTGGGAGCCTGTGCCCATCTTGGTGGGATTAATGCCATTCGCAACCGGCAGCCGCTGCAAGATGTGCGTGAATACGTCTATGGTGATAAGGCGGAATGGTACGAAACTTATCCGGCGCGAGCCATCGACCAGGTTATCCAGGTAGATGCCGTAATTCCTGGCTGCCCCATTGACCGGGAAGAGTTTGTGCGGGTTGTTACCGTTTTACTGCAAGGCCGCCAGCCCAAGCTGCCCGACTACCCAATGTGTATTGAATGCAAGCTGCATGAAACCATTTGCGTTTACGAGCGCGGCCAGATTTGCCTCGGGCCTATTACTCGTGCGGGTTGTGATGCTGTTTGTCCGGCTTATGGCTACGGTTGTGAAGGCTGTCGCGGGATGGTTTCTGCCCCCAATATAGATTCCTTCGTGGAAATGTTGGCAGATCGGGGGGTGAACCGGACCGAGATTGAAGAAAAGATGAGTCTCTTTTTAACCAACCAAAAGGTACTGGAGCTGGAAGAGGAAATGGCTAATGTCTAATGTAAAAGTAAATGTTCATCATCTGACACGCGTGGAAGGGCATGGCAATATCGTGGTGGATGTGGTCAATGGCCAGCTGAAACAGTGCGATCTGCAAATTGTGGAAACCCCTCGCTTTTTTGAGGCGATGCTGCGCGGCAAATCTTATCAGGATGCTTCCCATATTACGTCGCGGATTTGCGGGATTTGCGCCGTGGGCCATGCGACTGCCTCGCTGCGGGCTTCTGAAGCAGCGCTGGGCGTGGCGCTAAGTGCACAGACCCAACTGCTACGCCGCCTGAACTTTTTGGGCGAAATGCTGGATAGCCATATTTTGCACGCCTACATGTTGGTTGCGCCTGATTTTTTGGGTGCCGCCAGCGTCATTCCCTTGGCGACAACTGCGCCAGATGTGGTGCTGAGGGCACTGCGTATGAAAAAGCTGGCAGGCGATTTGTGTAAGGTCATCGCTGGGAGGCATACCCATCCCATTGCCATGGTGGTGGGCGGTTTTTCTCACTTTCCCACAACAAATGAACTGTATGCGCTGCGCGAACGATTTGAGGCGATGCGTGCTGACGTGGTCGCTACGGCCGATTTATTCCAAACGCTTAAATTACCCCAATTTGAACGGGAGACAGAGTACATTGCGCTGCGTCGCGACGATGGGGTGTACGGTTTTATTGATGGCGATATTGTGAGCACTGATGGTGGCCGCTGGCCAGCATCGGCCTATAAGTCGGTGACCAACGAATATTTGGTGCCACACTCCTCGGCGAAGCATGCACAGAACCAGCGAGATTCTTACATGGTGGGGGCGCTGGCGCGGTTCAACGTCAACCATGACCTGCTGCATCCAGTTGCGCAGCAAGTAGCCACTGGGCTGGGTCTGAAGCCGAAAGCAACCAATCCTTACCTGATCACGGTGGCCCAGGTGGTGGAAATTGCTCACTGCGTAGAAGAAGCGATTCAGCTGATTGATGTGTTGTTGCAACGGGAGATTGCCTGGGAAGAACCAGCCGCACCGACGCGTCAGCGTGGTGAAGGCGTCGGGGCATGCGAGGTGCCGCGCGGGACGTTGTTCCATCATTACATCATTGAAGATGGCGTGATGGTGGGGTCCAACTGCATTATTCCGACCGGGCAGAATCTGGCGAACATTGAGCTGGATATGAAGGCCTTGGTGCCCAAGATTCTGGACAGAACGCAGGAGCAAATTACACATTCACTGGAAATGTTGGTACGGGCTTACGATCCGTGTATTTCCTGCTCGACGCACCTGCTCGATGTGAAGTTTGAATAAGAAGGATTTGAGGATGGAGGTTGGGGATCATGAATCTCTGACCTCCATTTTGCCATGAAGACTTTGATTTTGGCTTTGGGTAACCTGCTGCGAGGAGATGATGGAGTAGGGTGTGCAGTGTTGGCGCGTTTGCAGGATACGGCCGTTTCCGCCCCCTACATCACCCTCATCGACGGCGGCACACCCGGCCTGGAAACTGCCTTGACGCTGCAAGGTTACGACAAGGTGATTGTGATTGATGCCGCCAATATTGGGGCCATGCCTGGCACCTGGCGGCGGTTTCTCTTGTCCGACGTTTCGTTGGTACAGCAAGCAAACATGAACGGCACATTGCATGATGCCGGTTTGGCTGAAGCGTTGGCTTTGGCTGAGGCATTGAACATTTTGCCCCCCGAAATTATT
>JBNKLQ010000452.1:0-3507 GCA_050292445.1 Promineifilaceae bacterium (SeqCode)
AAGGCCAAAGGGATAGCCACGACGTAAATCACCACGGATATTTTGCCTTTAAAGTCGCTGTTGACGGCGGTGGCCAAAACGGAATCCGCACCGTGCCGGGCAAGGAGGGCGCGGGTGAGGATGAAATAAGCCAAGGCCGCCAGCAGCAGGTCAATGCCGTAAAGCGCCACTGGCCAGGCAGCAAAGTTGGTCTCGCCCATCCAGGCGGTGACAAAGGGGATCAGCGACAGCCAGAGCAGCAGGTGAAGATTGGCCCAAAGGATACGGCCGTCTACCGCCTCAACCGCCTGAAGCAAGTGATGATGATTGTTCCAGTAAATGCCAATAAAAACAAAGCTGAGAATATAGCTGAGAAACGTGGGAATGAGAGGGAGTAGCGCTGCCAAGCTGGCTTCTTCTGGTGCAGACAATTCCAGCACCATGATGGTGATGATGATGGCCAAAACACCATCGCTGAACGCTTCCATGCGGCTTTTGCTCATGGGTCACCAAAAAAGGAGCCGTCAGTAGAAAAACTGAAGCGGCTCCTTTGCCTAAAAATACCTGAAGTATTGTAAAAAATGCCCCTGTCAGAATTCGAATCTGAAACCTCTGCCTTCGGAGGGCAACGCTCTATCCAATTGAGCTACAGGGGCGAACGGTGCTGGATTTTGCCATACGCCCCTGTAAAAGTCAAATTCGGTAAACGGTGTTCCGTTTCCCGTCAGCGGTAATCCGTAACCGGTGAACGGTTTTCTGATGACAGCCCCCCGATTACTGATAACCGACCAAACGATTACCGATTACTGCATCAGTCCTGCCTCTAACAGCCGGGTGTGAATATCATTAAACTGGTCGGCCTGGGACTGGGTGATCGTGCCTAAATCAACCAGCTGGGCCAGTAAAACTTGTTGCATCTGGCCCATGTTGCCCCGCATTTGCATGCCGCGCGTCATGTTCGTTTCAAGTTCGGCGTGGACTTCGGCAAAAATATCAGCTTCGTCCTGAGAAATGACGCCCTGCTCGACGGCCTGGGCTAGCATGTCTGCCTGGCGCGTGGCTTCGGCGGTGGGATTGTAGGCTTGTCCGCCCATCATGTTGCCCATATCTGGCGCGGTGCCGCTGCCCAAGGCACGGACGTAGTTGATGAGGTCCCAGCGATCCTGTTCGCTCAGGGCGTTTTTCCAGGTAGGCATGGCGGAGTTGAAGGGATCGCTCTGCCCGCCCTCGGAAATGCGCCAGTAGAGGTAGTCGTCCCCTAACATTTGGCTGGTGTGGGCGATGGCTACCGGTGCCGGGTCTAAATTGGCCGCAGCAGGACCATCCCCCATGCCACCATCGCCGTGGCAGGCGGCGCAGTAGGTGGTGAAGCGTTCGCCACCACGGGCAAGCGATTCTTCGCTCGCTTCGACGGGGCTGTTGAGGCCAGCGTACTCTTCAGGGATGGGAGCCATATGGCGCGCCATCATGCCACTGCCCATACCGCCACCCATGCCCATGCCGTTGCCATTGCCATTGCTGGTTGGGGTGTTGGTGGGCACGGCCGTTTCTTCCTCAGCTTCTGCACCACAACCGATCAACAAAAGAAGCAGCACGCCCAAAACGAATAATTTTTTCAAGAGAGTCCTCCGATACCTTACCAATTTAGCTGCTAAGTATGGCGCTTTTGGCAACCAGCTTCTATTGATTATTGTCACCCAAACGGCCGTTATTTGGCCCATTTTGCAAATAAGACAGTGGGTGTCAGGTATTGTTTGTACGATAAAAACATTCAGGGCAGCATCAGGATTATATTTTGTTGGCAAGAGTATTTCTTGAGGAGCAAAACAAATGCAGAAAACAGCTTATTTACTCGTGTTTGATGGTCTGGCGGATTGGGAACCGGCGCATATTTTGTGCGAACTGCGTAAATCAGGGCAGTATGAAGTGAAGACGGTGGGCTTTTCACAAGAGCCGATTAAGACGATGGGCGGCGTTACTATCTTGCCGGATGTGACGCTGGAGGCGATTGAGGCGGTGGATACGGCCGTTTTCATTCTACCGGGGGGCCACATGTGGGAACAACAGGGCAATGAATCGCTTCAGGCGCTGCTGCGTGATTTGCACGCGCAGAACGTGCCGCTGGCGGCCATTTGTGGCGCAACGCTGGAAATGGCGCGGGCTGGCTTAACGCATCAGGTGCGGCATACCAGCAACATTCTGCAATATGTACAGGCGCTGGTGCCAGCTTATGACGATCAGGCATATTATGTGGACGCGTCAGCCGTCACGGATCAAAACATCGTCACCGCCGATGGATTGAGCAGTGTTGATTTTGCCCGGGAAATTATCAAGCTGCTGGGCATTTACAACGAGGCGGATGCCGACGCCTGGTATGGCATGTACAAACACGGCATCTATGCGCCACAGCTAGCGTAAGCGTGGCTGACTGGTTAGAAAAGCATCACTTTATCGCGAAGATTCAGAGAACATACCATTTTTCTCTGAGTCTCCGCGTTTTTGCATGCAATTAATTTATTGCTGAATCACCAGTGTCAATACAAACTGGTCCATCGTGCGCCACCAGCCGGATAGATGAGGAGCTGGTTGGGGCAAGCGGCTGTTATCGTACCGTATTTTGAACGGTACCCAGGTATCTGACGGCCGTTTTGCTGGATCAATCAAACAAGAGATAGCCTTTAAATCGACAGATGGTTCTAGACGCAGCGCTTTGCGTACGGCAGTCTTTGCACTGCAAACGGCCGTTACTAGCAAATCTTGCGCCCTGTTTTCAACCTGGTTCATCAACACCATCTCTTTCTCCGTGAAATACGCATCAATGCATTTTTGGCTGCGCGGCTGAATGGGGTTGATCTGTGCCCCGATGGGCCAGTTTGGTTTGGCAACGGCCGTTACCAACACCTGCCCGTTGGCCTGGCTAAAGGAGAGGCTAAACTGCCCGTTGACCAGGGGCAGCTGTGATTCAATGGTTGGCATTCCGCTGGCAACGTTCCTAATTGTGATGAGGTCCAGCGGCACGGTGGTGCCGTTTGTTTCCCAAATGACCGTTTGCAGCAGCCGCTTGGCGGTCCAGCGACCCAGCAGCCAGTCGCGCCGCTGTGTTTCGCTGGGCAGGGTGGCCAGGCGATCGGCTTCACTGTCGCTTAAAAAGCGGAGGGGTTGGCCATGAACGGCCGTTTGGGGAACAACATCGTGGGATTGTGTGAGCCAATGGATCATTTTTACTCCGTTTGGTTCTAAAGAGGCTGGCTGAAACAGTGGGGTCTGAACCAGCCTAAGACTTGTGTAAATTTGAAAGGTTAGGGAAGCTGATTAACGGTTGGGGTACCGAACGCTATTGTAAAATTTGGGGCAGCAAGCGTAGAGTGACAACTGTCATTAGCTGTTTAGGCGAAAGGCATAACGCAGTGTGTCATTGGCTAGGTTTGGCTCGATTGGAGCAGATGCTATCCTAAGGGTTCGTTCACAAATAACTTTAGATAAGGAAACGAACCCCAAGGCTTGACCGTTTACCGAAACTCAAAAGTT
>JBNKLQ010000453.1:0-3488 GCA_050292445.1 Promineifilaceae bacterium (SeqCode)
CGCGGATCATTTTCGGTCCGTTCTAATTCTTCATATTGCATCAGCAACTGCAAATCATCCTGAATGTGCTGCTCCAGTTGGGCCTGGCGCTGCTGCCAGCCTGCCAGTTGGGTAGTTGGGTTGGGCATGGGTTCCTCCTGGATGAGGTGAGGAGCAAAACGGCCGTATTGATAAGCATTCTTTTCCTGCACGTAGTCGAGGAGTTGAGGAAGGTTCCCTTTTCGCTCGGCCTCCATCACAATTTGCTCAATGCGGTCACCTTTGGACATGCCACCAGAAAAATCGTCGTAGAGCGGACGAAACAGATCAAAAGCAAGCGTATTGATTTCACCGCTGCTAAAGGCGGCGGTTAACAGTTCACGAATTTTGGCGAAGTTATAAACTGGCATCGGTTCCTCCATGAATGATGTGTGCCTATTTTGGCAGATACACAGCAGGTTGGTCAAGGGAGAAAATAGCAGCCTGCCCCTGGCAAAGATTTCCCGACGCATTTAGGAGCCTGCTCCCATGACGGTGAGGGTGACGCTCGTGTACGATATTTGGTAAACCGTAGTCGGTAATCGGTAATCCGTTTCCGACTACCGATTACCGATAACTGATCACCGGAGACAAACATGCCCATTCAACCCAATTTTCTGGAACGAACCGCTTTTTTCACGCTCAACGCAGCGCCAGGGCCGATGCTGGATTTGGCAGGAATGCTAGCTTATAAAGCGGTGAATACGGCCGTCGAACTGCACCTGTTTACCGCATTGGTCACCCAGCCGTCTTCTGCGGCTGAGTTGGCGCAGCGGCTAGAGGCTGATGAACGGGGCATTCATGCGCTGCTGCGTGCCTTGCTGGCAATTGGCTACGTTGTGGAGGAAAACGGCCGTTACCGCAACAGTCCCATGACCGATAAATGGTTTGTGCAGAGCGGGGTGCTGGATATGAACGCGGCACTGTCTGTGTTCAATGTTTTTTTGCATGAACTGTGGCCCCATGCAGCAGAGGTGGTGCGCACGGGGGAACGGCCGTTTGACTTCTACGAGTTTGTCTACAACGATCCTGAATTGGCCCACAATTTCCAGCAAATGATGGTAGGCAACGCGAACGTGGCCGGTGCGGAAGTCCTCAAAAAGCTGACCGTGCCCGATGGTGCAGCGCGGTTGCTGGATGTTGGTGGCGGGCATGGGGTATTTAGCGTGATGTTGGCCAATGCCTACCCCCAATTGCAGGCAACCATCCTGGACACGGCTGTTGCCCTGGAAACCGCCAAACACCATATTAGCCAGCATAATTTGAAGGGCCGTGTCCAACGCCACCCCGGCGATATGTGGCAAATGGATTGGGGCGAGCCGTACGACCTGATCCTGCTGTTCAATATGGTGCATCATTTTGATTTAGGCACAAATCGCAAACTGCTGCAAAAAGCATACGCGGCGCTCAAACCGGGTGGTCAGGTGGCCATTTTTGACCAGATCGAGGGCAGTGTGTTTGGCAGCGGCAGTAATGGCATCGTGCAGATGCTGGCTTTTATGTTTTATTTGTTTGCCAACGGCCGTGTCTATGCGGCTGATGAGTTGATGGTTTTATTAGCGGAAGTTGGTTTTAAGAATCAACAGATAACCAAGATGCGGCTATCACCAGGGTCTAGCTTGATAACGGCCGTGAAATAGCATAAGAAGCAATGGGGAAGATGAGTATGAGCAAAACAGTGAGAAATCCAGCCATTGGTCACCGGATTACCTTTATGCAAACCGGAAAACAAACCAACGGCGAATTGTTACAAATTATGTATGCAGTGGAAGAACCGGAAACAAAACCAGCCATCCCGCTTCATATTCATTTGCAATGTGAAGAGCGGTTTGAAGCTGTGCAAGGTCAGCTTGGCGTTATTTTGGATGGTGAGCAACGGCTGTTGAGCGTGGGCGAGCAAGTGCTCATCCCGCCTGGCACGCCGCACACCTTTTGGAATGCCGGTGAAGGCGAGCTGCGCTTCATCACCGATGTGCGCCCGCCGGGGCAGCTGCAAACCTACTGGGAAACGGTTTTTGGTCTGGCAGAAGAGGGGAAGGTAGGCAAAAATGGGATGCCCAATCTGCTACAGTTGGCCGTCGTTGCCCCCCTGGCCGATAGCTATGCACCCAACGTTCCTATCTCGCTTACGAATCTGGCTATGACGGTTTTAGGTGGAATCGGCCGTTTACTGGGCTACAAAGAAAGCTATCCACAATACAGCCAATAAAGTTGTTACCAATCATAAGGGACTCACGTCTCTCAGGAGAAATCTAATGCCAATTACCCCCAATATTTTGGAACGGACTGCTTTCAATACGCTAAATATGGTGCCCGGTTTGATGCTGGATTTCGCCGGGATGCTGGCCATGCAGGCAGTGACAACGGCCGTTGAACTTGGCATTTTCCAAACCCTGGCCAAACAGCCAGCATCCGTGAGCGAGTTGGCCAATCAGTTGCAACTGCAAGAACGCGGCTTGCTGGCCCTGCTGCCGGCGCTGGCGGCCTTGCACTACGTGGAAGAGAAGAACGGCCGTTATCACAACAGCAGCTTAACGACAAAATGGCTCATCGAACATGACGCTTTTGATGCCCAGGCACTGCTCCATTTTTGGAGTGCAGCCAGCCACGAGCTGCTGCCACACACCACAAACATCATACGCAGCGGGGAACGGCCGTTTGAGTTTTACGCCTGGACCGAAGCCGATGCTGAACTGTCCGATGCTTACCAGCGCCAGCTGGCCATGAATGCAGTTACGGCAGGCCCCAGTGTCATCAATAAGCTAACCTTGCCAGATGGGCCAACCCGCCTGCTGGATGTGGGGGGTGGGCATGGCACCTACAGCATCCTCATGTGCCAAAAATATCCCCGACTGGAAGCTACTATTCTGGATTACTTTGCTGGTTTGGAAACGGCGCGGCAAAAGCTGGCAGGTCAGCCGGTCGCCTCTCGCATCACCTTGCAAAAGGGAGATATGTGGCAGGCAGAATGGGGTGAGGGCTTCGACATGATTTTGCTGTTTAATGTGCTGCATCAATATGACATCGAGACGAACGTAAAGCTGCTGCAAAAAGCAAAACAGGCGCTGAAACCGGGTGGCCAAGTTGCCATATTGGACCAAATCACGGGCAAGATTCCAGGAACGGCCGTTAACGCCCTCATTCGTCTCATTGCCCTGCAATATTACGTTTTTGCCGACGGCCGTGTCTTTTCCCGCGATGAGATGACAGAGATTTGCAGCGGTGCCGGGTTTACAGACCTCCAATTCCACAACCTGACCAGCCTACCGGGGAATACATTGTTAACGGCCGTTCGGCCATAGCTCACTTTCACATGTAACGCTCGATTTTATTCTCAATAATTGGAAGCCATTTGATCAGCAAAGATTTTGTTGCGCCTATCCAAAGTAACACTTATCGCATCGACGGTTCACAGTTACCTCAGGGAACATATTTATTAAAAGTAACTTCAGGCAACAAAAAAGTTACAA
>JBNKLQ010000454.1:0-3471 GCA_050292445.1 Promineifilaceae bacterium (SeqCode)
TACAACTTACCAGACGAATCAATAGAAGAGGAAATTTATGCAATATACAGCAGAAAACATATTAGTCCGACCCACTGTAAATTCCAACGACCCAGATTTAATCCTGTCCACCACGCCAAAAGAAGCCGGTTGGGAATACATCTCTTTCCAGGTACGTCGCCTCAGTCCCGGAGGGGGCTGGTCGTTTGCCAGCGGGGAAAATGAACTGGCCATCGTCATCCTGAGCGGTGACATTTCCGTTTCTTCCAATCGGGGCAAATGGGATGGCATCTCCCGGCAAGATGTCTGGAGCAGTGCCGCTACAGCCCTCTACCTGCCTCGTCACACCGAATTCACCATCACTGCCCGACGCGACAGCGAATTTGCCGTCACCTGGGTACCGACTGACGAAGACCACGACCCCTGGCTGATACGGCCGCAGGATGTGCCCGTCTCCGTGCGCGGCGGCGACAACGTCAGCCGCCAGATTAACGATTTGCTGCCGCCGGGTTCGCCGGTTCATCGCTTGGTGCTGGTGGAGGTGTACACACCCAGCGGCAATTGGAGCAGCTATCCTCCCCATAAACATGATGTTCATATTGAAGACGATAATGGCAACCTCATTGAAGCCGACCTGGAAGAAGTCTATTTCTATAAGATAGACAAACCAGAGGGATACGCCTACCAGCGCGTCTACACCGACGAAAACTCGCCGCTACACCGGGCAGGCACGCCCATTGATGCTCTGGTCAGAGCAGAAAACAACTGCGCTGTACTGGTGCCCGAAGGTTACCATCCGGTGGTCAGTGCGCCGGGCTACACCACCTACTACCTCAATGTACTGGCCGGGTCTGCCCAGAGCTTGGCTAACCAGGATGATCCCCAATTCACCTGGGTAAAAGAGTCATACCGGGGCACCGATTCCCGTTTACCGCTCTATTGACGAGGTTTCTATGGAAAAAATATACGATTCATTACACATGGGCCGCTCTTCGATTGATTTATATGCCAATGACGTAGGGGCAGCCTTTGTAGACATTCAGAGCTTTGCCGCTTATGTGGGAGGCTCGCCGACAAATATCAGCGTTGGGGCACGCCGCCTGGGTTTGCAGACAGCGTTACTGACCGGTTTAGGCAACGATCCTGTCGGTGATTTTATTCTCAACTTCTTGCAAAAAGAAGGGGTAGAAACAAAATTCAGCCCACGCAAACCGGATCATCGCACCAGCGCGGTGATATTAGGCATTGAACCGCCGGATAAATTTCCGCTCGTCTATTATCGAGACAATTGTGCCGATATTGAGCTAACCATTGACGATGTCTTGGCAGCTCCTATTGCGCAGAGTCGTGTGTTTCAGTTTGCCGGAACCAATCTCAGCCAGGAACCAAGCCGCAGCGCGACCATGTTTGCCGCCGAGTTGGCCCAACGGGCGGGAACAGAGGTGGTGCTGGACATAGACTTTCGTCCGGATCAGTGGCACGATCCGCGTGCCTTTGGTGTGGCGGTGCGCAGCATTTTGCCGCTGGTGGACATTGTCATTGGTACGGAAGATGAGCTGAATGCTGCTTTGCTGTTAGAGACGAGGCAAATGAATCTGACTCATTCACAGGTATCGGATACGAAGGTCGCCGGGAACGTGGAAGAAGCGATTGCGACGCTGCTCTCGTTGGGACCGAAGGTGCTGCTGCAAAAGTTGGGGGCCGATGGGGTGAGGGTGCATGTGAAGCAGGAGGATGGGCAAGTGGAACGGATTGATGCGGCCGGTTACCCTGTCGAGGTTTACAATATTTTGGGAGCCGGGGATGCCTTTGCGGCCGGGTTTTTGTACGGTTACGTGCAGGAATGGGGCTGGTACAAGTCGGCGAGGCTGGCCAATGCTTGCGGTGCGATTGTGGTTACAAAACACGGCTGTGCCAACTTTACACCAACGATGGCCGAGGTGGAGGAATTTGTGGCGGCGCGTGGTGGATTTTAGAAGCTCACGCAAAGGCGCAAAGACGCAAAGGAAGAAAGAAGGAATAAGTAGTAAATAGTTATAAGCCGTTGACGATACGAGAGATGCCATCTTTGATGCGAGGAGCGCCGAAGTTGATGAGCAGACCCAATCTTTTGTCGGCCATCCGTAAGTAGGTGAGTAATTGCTTTTTATGAACGGGTATGACAGTTTCGACAGATTTCAGTTCAATGATGACTTTGTCTTCGACAATCAGGTCGGCCCGATACCCGGTGTCAAGGTGAACTTGTTCATAAACGACTGGAATTGGGACTTGTTGAGCAACTTTCAGACCGCGTTTACGAAGTTCGTAAACCAACATCGCCTCATAGGCAGATTCAAGCAATCCCGGTCCGGTTTGGACATGAATCTTATAAGCAGCATCAACAATCTCTTTCGCAATTTCATTTTCTGTCATAAGAAGGATTATCACACCCAAGCAACGCAATTGGCAAACGTATCTTAACCTTTGCGTCTTTGCGCCTTTGCGTGACACTTTTTGAGGACGTTATGAAAACAAAACGATTAACAACAGCCCAGGCAGTCATCGCCTTTTTGAAGAATCAATATGTAGAACGAGATGGGGAGGAACGGCCGTTTTTCGCCGGCTGTTTCGGTATTTTCGGGCATGGCAACGTGGCTGGACTCGGCCAGGCGTTGCAGCAAAACCCCGACTTCCGCTATTACCAGACCCGCAACGAGCAGGCGATGGTGCATACGGCCGCTGCCTTCGCCAAGATGCACAACCGGCTGCAAGCATTCGTCTGCACCACCTCGATTGGGCCAGGCGCCACCAACATGGTCACCTCTGCGGCGGGGGCCACCATCAACCGGCTGCCGGTGCTACTGCTGCCCGGCGACATCTTTGCCCGGCGCAACGTCGCTCCGGTCTTGCAGCAGCTAGAATCCGAGCACAGCCAGGACATCTCCGTCAACGACTGCTTTAAACCTATCAGCCGTTATTGGGATCGCATCAACCGCCCGGACCAGATTCTGACGGCTCTGCCAGAAGCGATGCGGGTGCTGACCAGCCCGGCCGACACTGGCGCGGTGACGCTGGCGATGCCTCAGGATGTGCAAACTGAAGCTTATGATTACCCAGAAGCCTTTTTTGCCAAGCGCGTCTGGCATGTGGCACGCAATCGGCCGGATGAGGCCCGTGTGGCGCAGGCGGTGGAATGGATTCGAGGGGCGAAACGGCCGTTGATCATCGCCGGTGGGGGCACCATCTACAGCGAAGCGACCAAAACCTTACAACAATTGGTCGAGCAGACCGGCATCCCCGTGGGTGAAACGATGGCTGGCAAGGGCAGCCTGCGCTACGATCACGCGCTGTGCATGGGTGCGGTAGGTGCAACCGGCACGTTAGCCGCCAACCGCCTGGCCAAAGAAGCCGACCTGGTGATTGGCATCGGCACCCGCTACAGTGACTTCACCACCGCCAGCAAAACCGCCTTCCAAAACCCCGACGTGCGCTTCATCAACATCAACGTGGCTG
>JBNKLQ010000455.1:0-3461 GCA_050292445.1 Promineifilaceae bacterium (SeqCode)
CAGAGACGGCCGTCAAACAACGCAATCGTCTGAGCAATTTCCTGCCGTCCCAGGTGATTGTCCACACAGCCGATGATGAGGTGAGCACATTCCTGGCCACCAGCACCGTGATGAAACCAGTTGCGGGCCATCTCCATAGCATACTTCTCCGGCCAGGCAATAATGTCCAGCCCGTAAGCAGCATTAAGCCGCAGCGCCAGATCGGCTACCTTGGGAACGCCGCCGACCAGTGCTGCCTGTAGGCTGACCGCCTGCCTGCCGCAGTTTTTCAGTTCGACCACGTCATGATCTACCAGCGTCAGCTCCACCTGAACGCCCTTTTGTCGCGCATGAAAAGCCAGCCCGGCCAGGAAAAGGGCCAGAGTTGAGCCGGTACCACCGGCTCCAACGACCATAATGCGGAAGTGGTTGATGTCCCCCAACAAAACGCGATAGGTGGGTTCGAAAGTTAAGGTGTCCATCTGGCACCTCCCCCGGCAACAATTGGCACAGGGCGCTCTAAGGGAAACGCCGCTTGAGAAGAACGGAAAGCAGACGAACTTGGAATACAATCGCTCGATGAGGTCACTCGTTTCGCCGGCGGCAATCCAAAAAAGTTATTGGTACCGCCTTCACCGCGAGCCCGCGCCAGCTCATCTTCAATGTTGGCCCACAGCGATTGCCACAACCGGGCCAGGGCCATGTGAAGCTCACCTGGATGGTGCGCGACGGAGCGGAGATCGGCCCAATCGGAATAGCCTGGCGTGAACTGATTTCCATCACCAAGATTTACGTTGTGGATCAAGCTGAGGCAAGCTGACTGGACAACAATCGGATCTGTACCGCCAGCGAAAGGGGGCTGCAAACCGAGAAAGACGACTTCTTTTTTCCCCTGTACTCTCAGCAGCTGCGCCCGCACATTTTCCCGCGCCATGCGCCGTGTCCGTTCTTTGGCGTGGTGGAGATCAAATGGCTTATCTTCGGCACTTGGACAGTTTAGCCAGAGGGTGATCGCGGGATGCAAATATTCAAGGTTGCCCATAGAAAAGCGCCGGTCATAGGTAACGGAAAACCCGTTGAGCTGAATCGGGTCCGCGTGCGCTGAAGACGAATTTAGGAGATGTGTTCCTTGCGTCAGATCACAATCATTTTTAGTGTCGTTATTCGTCATGATGTTTTCCCTCCAAATACAGGTCTTTGAATGGTCCCTTGCTGGTAAAAACGGCCGTTACCGGCAGCGGCAGCCAGTAGCCGTAAACCCCGACACGTAGTCGCATTTCTGGTTTGGTATCTAACCTGCCGATGACGGCATACATACGAATTCCTTGCTCATCGGCGTTATCAGCCTGACTAAAGAAGGCAGACATATTGCCATGAGAGTGCAAATCGCAGAGCACACTCATGTGTCCGGCACCAGTTGACAAAATGGTGGCAGCATTGGCTTGTTGAGGCGGTTTTATCACCCGAACTGACTGATCGTGATGGTGAAACTGGTAAAGCACCTCGTTAAGCCCGTTATCGAGCCGCCGCGCCCGGCGAGCATCGGCCAGGATGGTATTTAACAAGTGTGCCGGTATCCGGGGCACAAGCAGCTGAAAGTGGGAACGTAGCGACGGCAAGCCGCGCACGGGGCAGGTTGCAGCTGGTAGCAGCGCCGAAAAAAAACGAGTCTCGGCGCGCACAAAGACACCATTTCCGGCCAGAATGTATTGATAAGCGAGTGAATCGCTTGTTGGTAAGGGGGCGTGCTTGTAGACGTGATAGGTGACCAGGTTATCGATCATGGAAACTCCAGAAATTAAAAAAGGCCGCCGCTGGAATATTTCCAACGACAGCCTTGATTTTTGTGGTTTTTATTGGTTTTAGTCGTTCTCACTCGCCATATTTGTGGCAATGGCTATCAATTCATCCGACAGCAGCCAGTATCTTTTGAAATCATTTAGGACCCCCACGAAGTGCGCTCCTGGTCAATATATGCTTGTACATCAATTTCCTGCCAGATTTCTGCTCCCAAGCCTTCTAATTCCATGATGCTGTGTGGTTTGACCTTGGTCACCTGATCACGAACCAAACGTGATAAAGTTTCCAGCAACTGCAATTGTTCAGGCAAATTCAAGCGTTTCGTCATTTTCAAAACCTGGTCATATGTTGACATGGCCATAAGTCGCTCTCCTGCATTCATTAACGCCGTTCACTGACGCAATTTGCTAAGTTTAAGTAATTTCTATTATACAATGAATCTACAATCCGTTCCTACACTATGATAAGAGCGCCCGCAAGCCAATCTGTATAGGAACAAGTTCTGATAGCGGGAATCGCTTACGACCGTCCAATTCAGACCACAACTCGCGAACATCTTCTGGACATGACACACACTTGCCCCGGCTCAGGTCGACATTAAACAGGCTGCCTTCCAAAAACAAGGTCAAAGCGGTCAGGACATTCTGCGGCGAGCAGGGAGGGAAGGGAGTATTGCCCTGGCAGATAACGCCGTGGGCATGCACGTTTGGGCAAGGGGCGTAATAGAGGTGGTCACGTTCATTTGACGGCCGTTTCTTGACGGCGAAAATTTTATAAGATGTGCCGCTGCCTATGAAGACAAAGGGAGGCAACGGCACATGGTAGCGGCGGTCCGCGGTCTGTATACGCCAGCGCCGGGCCGGCACAAAAATCCCCAGCGTCATCTGGTCAGCCCGCTGCTGCCAGAACAAGGTGTTGGCTGGTAGCAAGCCACTGCTCAGGGTTACGTTGCTGCAGGCGCTGACAACATCCTCAATCGCAACAGGATAGGCGAGCACCTGACCATCATTTTTCCATTGGTTCATGATAACGGCCGTATCGTAAAAATCGAGCCGCAGATTGGGCCAGGATTGGGTGTTGGGAGTGGGCTTATTCATCAAGTTGTTTCTTCTCTCTTTGCCGGTTCGGATTGAACCAGGCTGTGTGCTTGGAGCAAGACCTCACGCACGGCGAAAAGTTTGCCTTCGGTCGTGCGCGAGATGCTGTGCTGCCAATCAAGCAGCCGAAAAACGCGCTCGATTATCGGCCTGGCCTGCTGCCAGGCTTCGGTGAAATCGGAGACGTTTTTTTGCGTCCAGTCATAGGCATTGCCGCCCTCAGACAGCTCATATGCTCCCATATCAAGCCAGATGTTGCCTGTGCTTTTTTCCAGCATCAGAATCAGGTCTGGCAGCCCCTCTAGCTGGTCCGGTAATGACATCTGCCGTAGGATGTCTACTAGTTGAGGTGGCTCCAATGAGACCGGTACCTGGAGCTCTGGATAAAGCTGCCGGAAAGAATCCTCTAGATTCATTTCTGCTCGACGTGAGTAGTACATATACAGCAGATAGGGGATTGGTTCCTTAAAATCGTTCCAGTCAGTGTCCCAAAGATCAAAACCGTATGGGGTGATAGGAATTTCGTACAGCGGCCATTCGACATCCTCAATATCAACTTCCCAGAACTCCGGATAAACAGGAAAC